>CAYFWL010000039.1:2127-15044 GCA_964346845.1 uncultured Eggerthellaceae bacterium
TCCGCACACACCGCAGCCCACCCCCCTCTCCAACAACTTTGACGAGGGCGATGGCTACGATGACTATGACGACTATGATGAAGAACCGTACGGTGAAGATCCCTTCTCCCCGAACGGGTGGGAGGATGCCGAGCCGAACGCTCTTGCCGACGGGAGCGCCGCTGCTGGCGCAAGCGCCGCAGGGGTCGCAGGCGCCGCCAGCGCCCTTGATGCAGAAGCGGCAAGACCCACTCCCCGTGCGCACATCAACCTGCCCCAGGCACAACCGCTCCACGCACATCTTATGGAGCGCGCCACCGGGCGGCGTTTCGCCCTCAGTGCCTCTAATATCAAATTGGGACGCGAGTCCGACAACGACATTATCGTCGCCGACATGGGCGCCAGCCGCTATCATGCCATAATCACCCGTGGCCAGGATTGCTGGATGCTTTCCGACCAGAATTCCACCAATGGCACCCTGGTCAACGGCCGCGAGATTGAAACCGTTGCACTGCGTGACAACGACGTCATCACCATCGGCACGACGGAGTACCTCTTCGGCCAAGACTAAGCAGAAAGGAGCCCCCTGTGATCGATGTGGTCTTGTTTGCCGGGCGCATCCTTTTGGTGGCATTCTTGTACATTTTCCTGTTCGCTATTATGAAGACGGGTATTGGCCTGGTCCGTGGTCAGCGAAAAAAGGAACGCAGCTGGTCGCTGACGGTTGAGCGCGGTCCCAAAGAGCTTGCCGGCGTGGCTATCCCTGTGAACAAGTCAATTACGGTTGGACGCAGCCCTGAAGCTGACATCGTCATCGGATCGGGCTACGTTTCCAGCATGCATGCAAAGTTTTCCCTCATGGGGCAAAATCTTTTTGTGGAAGACATGAGATCCGCTAACGGAACGCTGGTCAACCGCAAACCCATCAGTGGTCCAACGTCCCTGAAAAACAACGACGTAGTCAACACAGGCGATGTCGCCATTCGCGTAAGGTTTGAATGATGTCTCACGCAACCATCCCTCTGACCGAACGCAGCGGCGGCCCTATTGCTGCCTATGGTGCCCGCACCGATGTGGGCCGCGTGCGCACCCACAATGAAGACAACTTCGTAGCCGCACCACCCCTCTATGCTGTCGCCGACGGCATGGGCGGCCACGAGGCTGGCGAGGTGGCCTCAGAAATCGCAGTGAGCGTGCTGGCCCAACAAGCACCTGACACATTAGATGCCGAGGCCCTGACCAATGCCGTGCTCACTGCCAATTATGCCATTATGCGTGCCGTCGAAGATGGCCGGGGGGCATCGGGCATGGGAACCACCCTCACCGCCGCCATGGTACAGGGAGAACGCCTTCTCATCGCCCAGGTGGGAGATTCCCGCGCCTACCTCATGCACCAAAACCATTTGCAGCAAATCACCCGTGACCACAGTCTGATGTCCATTCTCGTTGAAACGGGCCAGATTACCCCTGAAGAGGCAGAGGTCCATCCGCAACGCTCGGTGATTACCCGTGCTTTAGGTGGCGGCGTAGACACAACCCCTGATATTTACGAGCTGAATGTTGCGGCAGGCGACCGCCTGCTTCTGTGCTCCGACGGACTTTCAGGCATGGTGAGCGAAGACGACCTTGCTGAGATTCTCACCCGCTTCCGTGACCCTCAGCGCTGCGCCAACCAGCTCATCAAACGTGCCAACATGAACGGAGGGCGCGACAATATCACCGCTATCGTGGTCGACATTGAAGGCAATCTGCCCGAACAGATACACAAGCAGCGCACCAGATCCCGTTTCATGGTGGGCCTGGTGGCCTTCCTTTTGGTGGCCGTGTTAGGCGGCGTCTTTTTCGGCGTTCGCCAATGGCTGAACAATTCCGCCTATCTAGCCGAAAGCAACGGCTATGTGGCTATTTATCAGGGAGTTCCCGGTGGTTTTATCGGCATATCGAGCAATCAACTGGTCGAAGAAACCACTATCGTCGTGGACGAGCTCAACGCTGGTTTGGCACAGCGCCTGAAAAATGAGGGCGTCCGCGCCGACAACCTCGAAGAAGCCCGTCGCCTCGCCCAGGAATACGCTGAAGCCGCTGCGCGCAACAAGACGCTTTCTTCTACCGATAACGCCACGAAAAGCAAAAAGGAGGAATAGGCAAAGCGATGTCCCGGCGAGCAACAGAACTTTTCCTACTTTGTGCAGCGGCACCCCTTATCGTGCTGGTGTTCGTTATGCTTGCCCTCACCCAAGGCCAGCAGCTCGGCTTTTCCGTTGTCGCCGTTCCTGCAGGTGTATTTTTCCTGTTCATTGTTGCTCATCTTGCCGTGCGTAAACTGGCCCCGAGCGCCGATCCTGCTCTTCTGCCTATCGCTTTTGCCCTTACAGGCATAGGCATCGTCTTCATCACCCGCATCAACGCCAACATGGCATCCCAACAGCTTTTATGGCTGGGGCTCTGCATTGCAGCTTTTATCGCCGTGCTTGCTCTGGTCAAAAGCATCGATGACCTGGCTAAGTATAAGTACCTCATGGCAATAGTGGGTTTTGCGCTTCTGCTCTCGCCGATGCTCCCTGTTATCGGCACCGAATCTTACGGCAGCCGTATTTGGCTCACCTTCGGAGACCTCAGCTTTCAGCCAGGCGAAATTGCCAAGATTGCCATCGTGCTCTTCCTAGCAGGATATTTGGCGCACAATCGCGAGATGCTCTCGGTGTTCACCTGGCGCATCGGCCCCTTTGAGCTCCCCGATGCGCGCACCCTGCTGCCCTTGCTGTTTATGTGGGCTATCGCCGTGCTTATCGTTGTGTTCGAAAAGGATCTCGGCAGCGCTCTGGTGTTCTTCTTTGTCTTCATCGCTATGTTGTATTTTGCGAGCGGGAAGAAGCTTTACCTGATCATCAGCTTGCTTCTAGCCAGCGGAGCGGCAATCGCCCTCTACTTCCTCTTCTCCCACGTGCAGGTTCGCGTGCAGACCTGGCTCAACCCCTTCAGCGATGCGCAGAATACCGGCTACCAGCTCGTTCAAACTCTGTACTCCCTAGCTGATGGCGGCCTCTTCGGCGCAGGTATCGGCGAAGGCCTGGCCACCTTGATTCCCGTAGTGGAAAGCGACTTCATCTTCGCCTGCATCGCCGAGGAAACGGGCCTTCTGGGCGCAGCTGCCGTACTTTTGCTCTACCTGAGCTTTGCTATTCGCGGTTTTGCCACCGCAGCACGCGCTAAAAGCGATGTGAGCTCTTTTGTGGCCGCCGGCTTGACCACCGTCATCGTGCTTCAGGCCTTTATCATCGTGGGCGGCGTCACCAAGCTCATCCCCCTAACGGGCCTCACCCTGCCGCTGATAAGCAAGGGCGGCTCTTCCCTACTTATGACCTTTATCAGCATTGCGCTGCTTATGCGCTGCGGCGACGAGGGCAAAAGCCTTGACGAGGAAATAAGCTCCGCCACCACTATCATCAGCCCCAATAATGCGCTGGGTCGTTTTCAGCTGGGAAAGCGCCTCACCAGCGGCATGTTCGTCTTTGCCCTTATGTTTGCCCTGCTGGTAGGCAATTTAACCAGCATTATGGTGTTCCAGGCCGATAGCTACAAGAACATGGCGGGCAATAACCATACCGTTATCAACAACGCGAAAATCCAGCGTGGGTCCATTTCCACCAGCGACGGCGTTCTGCTGGCTCAAAGCCGCCAAAACGCCGATGGCACCTACACGCGCGTCTACCCCCAGAAAAGCATGGCCGCCCACGTAGTGGGCTACTTCTCGGAGCAGTATGGCACAAGCGGAATCGAGGCGTCGCAAAACGATGTGCTCACTGGCAAGAAAAGCTTTGCCAACTGGAACGATGCCCTTGCCGCCGTGACCGGATCGGGCACTGCGGGAAACGATATCACCTTGACGCTGAACTCAACCATCCAAAAGGCCGCCGAAGATGCCCTGCAGGGCTATGCCGGCGCGTGCGTGGTCATCAACCCCACAACGGGAGCCGTGCTCGGCATGGCTTCGGGTCCCACCTACGACAACACTCAGCTGGAAAAGGCGCTCTCCTCAACGGACAACAGCATGTCGGTATTCAACCGCGCCACCCAAGCCCTGTACGCTCCCGGCTCAACCTTCAAGATAGTAAGCCTCACCAGCGCCTTAGAGTCAGGCGTCGCGTCGGAAGACACGAGCTACTATGCCCCGGGCACCATGGAAATCGGCAATGCCAACGTATCCAATTTCGACAGCATCGATTACGGAACCATCACGCTTGCCCGTGCAACGGAAGTCTCATCCAACACCGCTTATGGCCAGTTAGGCGTTGATTTGGGTGCGAAAAACCTGGTTGCCACTGCCGATCGTTTTGGCTTTGACACCGATATCAGCTTTGAGCTTCCACTCGTGTCGTCGCTTATGGCCAACCCGAACGAAATGACCACGTGGGAACTCGCCTGGGCCGCCGCCGGTGAGCCCGTAGGCGAGAAATCGGAGCAGCACAAGAGCGCCGCAGGGCCCCAAGCCACCGTACTGGAGATGGCCCTCGTTGGCTGCGCAATCGCGAACGATGGGGTCATAGAGCAGCCGTATTTGGTAGATAGCATATATAATGCTAACGGAGAGCGAAGCTACACCGCCAAGCCGAGCACCCTGCTCAAAGCGACCGATTCTTCGACTGCACAGCGTGTTCGTGCGGTTCTTGAGGGCGTTGTCAACAATGGCACTGGTCAGAATGCAGCGATTTCAGGTATACAAATCGCAGGAAAAACCGGTACTGCCGAGCTCAACGACGGCAATAATTACTGGTTCGTTGGCATGGGACCCTCCGATGATTCAAGTGTCGTGGTAGCTCTTGTCATCGAGAAGGGCGAAGCGGGCATCGCCACAAGTCGAGCAAAAGATGTTATGGAAGCCGCTTTGCGGGTTCAGGGTGTTTTATAAGAAAGGCCTAAAGGAGCAAATATGGCTGGGGAAATGGTCGGAAGAGTCTTCAACGATCGCTATAAGATTACAGAACGCATTGGCATTGGAGGTATGGCTGAGGTCTACCGCGCCCAAGATAGCGTATTAGGCCGCACCGTTGCCGTTAAGGTAATGTTGCCTCAATATGCCGAAAGCCCCGATTTCAACAGGCGCTTTAAACAGGAAGCCGCTTCGGCCGCAAACCTGCAGAGCCCCTATATCGTCAACATCTACGATTGGGGAAACGACAACGGCATCAACTACATCGTCATGGAACTCATTCGCGGCACCGATTTGAAAAGCGGCATCAAAGCCCGCGGTGCCTTGAACCAGCGCAAAGTGGCAGAAATTGGATCGCAGGTATGCTCTGCCCTGTCTGTCGCCCATAAGCAGGATCTGATTCATCGCGATATCAAGCCCCAAAACATCATGGTCCAACCCGATGGAAACGTAAAGGTCATGGACTTCGGCATTGCACGTGCCAAGAACTCCGTAAAAACCCAAACATCCAGCGTTTTGGGCACTGCTCACTATATTTCCCCTGAGCAAGCCCAAGGCAAAGAGCTGGATGCCGCAAGCGATATCTATTCTCTGGGCATTGTTTTGTTCGAAGCAGCCACCGGCCAGCTGCCCTTCGATGGTCCTGATGCCATCAGCGTTGCCATGAAGCAGGCCAATGACCTGCCACCCTACCCCAGCGACTTCAACCCCGACATCGACCCCGATCTTGAAGATATCATCATGAAGGCTCTGGAAAAGAACCCTCACAACCGCTTCTCTTCTGCGATGGAGATGCGGACCGCCTTAAACGATTATCTGGCAGGTCGGACACCGACTATCCCGGGTCGCGTTTCTTCCTCGGCAAAGACCGCCTACCTTGGTAACGCTGCGCGAGGCGGCGTTACCAACGTGGTACGTAACCCTGTGGAAAAAACCGCCATTTTACCGGCAACGGAAAGCACCAAGCTCAGCGGAGCCAGCTCGTTGAGCAACCACAGCTATCGCCAGAATAACGCTCTTGATGAAGCGCCTAAAAAAGGCATCTCCCGCCGCGCTGTCGTGGGAGGCATCATGGGCGTCATCATCATTTGCCTTCTTGCTTTTGCGGGTCTGAAGCTCTTCGGCGATGAGACAAACGAGATCGAAGTGCCCAATGTCACCGGTATGTCCACGCGCGAAGCAACTGCCGTGCTGAAGGAAGCGGGCTTTGAGTTGGGTGCCACCGACAAGTCCTATGATGCCGATGCCAAAGATGGCCAGGTCATCAAGCAAAACCCAGTCGCTCACACCAAGGCAGCCGCCGGCTCTAAGGTGAATTTGACCGTTTCCCTCGGTCCTGAGCAAGTCATTATTCCCAGCCTTGAAAAGATGACCGCCAAGGAAGCCCAAGATGCCCTGACCAAGGCGGGCTTGGTTGCTCGCGCGGGCACTGCCGAGTACTCAGCCGAGATCGAGGTCAACCACGTCATCAGGCAAAGCCCTGCTGCGGGCGACACCGTAACCAAGGGTTCCACCGTCGAATACGTACTCTCCCTCGGTGCTGAAAACGTCACGGTGCCCAGCGTTGTGGGCTACTCGCAGGATGGCGCAACATCAGCGCTCACCAACGCGGGCTTTAAGGTGAACGTTCAGAGCCAGTACAGCGATTCTGTTTCACAAGGTGTGGTCATAAGCCAAAGCCCCAATGGAGGCAAGCTCGAAAAGGATGAAACCGTCACCATCGTGGTGAGCCTGGGTGTTGACCCAGCGACGATAGAGTACGACATCCCCCAGGTGGTGGGGCAGACGCTTGCCCAGGCCCGCGAAGAGCTGACCGCCGCCGGCTTCACGGTTACGGTCAATGGCTCCAATGACGACAAGGCAAAAGTGACAGCCCAATCCCCCTCTGGCAAGGCAACAAAGGGCACCGCTATCGCCCTGACCACCAAAGACGAGAAATAGAACACCGCCTTCCTTGATTTTAGGGATCATTTAATCATCGAGGTCGGTTTTTTGCGAAACCAAACGGAACATGGTGCACGATGGGCACCATCGGAAAGAGGTGTCTGCTATGCAAGAACGTGAAAAGTTCGGGACCCGCCTGGGTTTCATTCTCATCAGCGCCGGCTGCGCCATTGGATTGGGCAATGTCTGGCGATTCCCCTACATCACCGGCGAGTATGGCGGCGGAGCATTTGTCTTAATCTATCTGATCTTCCTAATTATTCTGGGTTTACCCATCATGACCATGGAGTTTGCCACCGGGCGCGCAAGCCAAAAAGGCATCGCGCGCTCTTTTGATACCCTAGAACCTAAGGGCTCAAAATGGCATGCATACAAGTGGTTTGCCGTCGCAGGCAACCTCCTTCTCATGATGTTTTACACGGTGGTAGCTGGCTGGTTTTTGAACTACGCCATAAAACTGGCATCCGGCCAGTTCGTCGGCGTTACCACCGAGGGCAGCGCCAACGCCTTCGTATCTATGCTGGGCAATGCCGGCGAACTGAGCTTATGGGCTTATGTGGTTATCGCTATCGGCACTCTTGTGTGCAGCTTTGGCGTCCGAAGAGGCGTCGAAAGCGTGACGAAGGTCATGATGCTGGGTTTGCTCGCACTGATCCTCGTGCTCGTTGTTCGTGCGGTCACCCTCGGAGGAAACGCCATCGATGGCATCCTATTCTATCTGACCCCCGATTTCTCTAAGATTTTCAGCGACCCCGCAACGGCGGCTGAAGCTATTTACGCCGCTATGGGTCAAAGCTTCTTTACCCTTTCCATTGGTATTGGTTCCATGGCCATTTTTGGCAGCTATATCGGCAAAGAGCGCAGCCTGTTCGGCGAAGCCATGACCATCGGTATTCTGGACACCGTCGTTGCCCTGCTCGCGGGCCTGATCATCTTCCCTTCATGCTTCGCTTTTGGCATCGAACCTGGCTCGGGTGCTGGCCTGGCCTTCATCACCCTGCCCAACGTGTTCGAGCAGATGCCTCTCGGTCAGCTGTGGGGCACTTTGTTTTTCCTGTTCATGGCTTTCGCCGCCCTTTCCACCGTCATTGCCGTATTTGAAAACATCATCGCTTTCGGCATGGACCAGTGGGGATGGAGCCGCACCAAAAGTTCGCTCATCACTGGCGTGAGCATGGCAATCCTCGTGCTTCCCGCCATCTTTGGCATGGACCCCTCCTTAGGAAACTACTTGCCCATCGGGGGCACCGTTGATGGGCTGGAAGATTTCATCGTCTCCAACAACCTCCTTCCTATTGGTTCCCTTATCTTCTTGCTGTTCTGCATGAACAAGCGCGGTTGGGGCTGGAAGAACTTCTTGGCAGAAGCCAATTCGGGCAGCGGTCTGAAGTTCCCCTCGTGGCTGTACCCCTGGATGCGCTTTGGCGTGCCGGTGCTGATCATCGTGATCCTGATCGCTGGATGGATTCCCACCCTACAAGGGCTGCTTGCTTAGGCTTTCCTGTCCGATGGGCTGACCCTCCGATTGACCTTTCCCCGAGCAAACAGCGGCTCAAAAGCGAACGACCTTGAAAGCGGTTGCGTCCTGCACCGCTTTCTTATTGCATGCAATTCGTTTTTGTATCAAATCGGCAACAAGGCTACAACCTGCATGAATAATCGCGTACTATGGCACAGGCCCATTTCATTCGACGGGAGAACCTATGCTGCAAGTCAAAAAAATCCGCAAATCCTACACCACGGGCTCATTCACCCAAAAAGCTCTGGACGATGTCTCCCTCACCCTGCGCGACAACGAATTCGTCGCTATTCTCGGTCCTTCCGGTTCCGGCAAAACCACGCTGCTGAACATCATCGGTGGCCTAGATCACTACGACTCGGGCGACCTGATTATCGACGGTATCTCCACCAAGCAATACAAAGACCGTGACTGGGATGCTTACCGCAACAACCGCATCGGCTTTGTGTTCCAAAGCTATAATCTCATCCCTCATCAAAGCGTTCTATCAAATGTCGAGCTGGCTTTGACCCTTTCTGGCGTCTCTGCCGATGAACGCAAGCGGCGCGCCATCGATGCCCTCGAACGCGTCGGTTTGAGCGAGCATGTCAACAAGCGCCCCAACCAGCTCTCCGGCGGCCAGATGCAGCGTGTGGCTATCGCCCGCGCTCTGATCAATGACCCCGAGATCCTGCTGGCCGACGAGCCGACAGGAGCGCTGGATTCTAAAACCAGCGTTCAAATCATGGACCTGCTGACCGAAATCGCCAGCGATCGTTTGGTCGTCATGGTCACGCACAACCCCGATTTGGCAGAAGAGTACGCAACCCGCATCGTCAACCTCGCCGACGGTATCATCATAAGCGACACCAACCCCTATCAGCCCACTCCTGAAGAAGCAGCACGTGTCAGCGGCAAGAAGCCGCGCCGCACCTCAATGGGTCTTTTGACGGCCCTTTCCCTTTCCTTCAACAACCTGATGACCAAAAAGGGTCGAACCCTCATGACAGCTATCGCGGGCTCGATCGGCATCATCGGCATCGCTGCCATCCTGGCTCTGGCTAACGGTGTCAATCAGTATATCGCCCAGGTGGAAGAAGAAACCCTTTCCGAATACCCACTGCAAATCACCAGTTCGTCAATGAATTTAAGTTTCACAAATACCGATGATAACAGCGATGAAGATGAAAGCGACTCCCCCTCTGCTTCAAGCAACGAAAACCAAGATTTCGTCGTGCGCGGCGATGGAAACGAATTGGGCGTTGCTAAACGTGTCTCCAATATTTTTGGCAGCATTGGCAGCAACGACCTGGGTTCGCTGAAGGAATACTTCGAAAGTGGCACCAGCGGTATCGAAGCATACGTGAACTCCATTGAGTACAGCTACAATGTATCGCCCCAAATCTTTCTGGCTGACACCAGCAACGGCCTCCATCAGGTAAACCCCGACAAGTCTTTTGCTGCGCTGGGTATGGGTTCGGGCAGCAGCAACAGCCTTATGTCCATGGCCATGAGCACCGACACCTTCTCCCAGATGCCCCGCGAGGAGGATCTCTATATCGATTCCTATGAAGTAATGGCCGGTCGTTGGCCTGAAAACTACCGTGAATGCGTGCTCGTCGTTTCCCGCAGCGGCAACGTCAACGACTTCATGCTCTACGCTTTGGGTCAACGCGACCCCGATGAGCTTAGCGGCATGGTGAAGTCTTTCATGAACGAAGAGGAGATAGAAACCCCCGATGACTATAAGCCGGTCTCCTTCGATGACGTCTTGGGTCTGGAATACAAGCTGGTTAATGCTGCCGATTTCTACGAGTACGACAGCACCTATGAAGTCTGGAAGAAAAAATCAGACGATGCCGACTACATGACCAACTTAGTGGAAAACGGCGAAACCATACGTATCGTTGGCATTGTGCGTCCTGCGGAAAACGCCCGCATCGCCATGTTGAAACAAGGCATCAACTACCCCTATGAGCTCACGCAGCATGTCGTTGAAATGGCCGCTGACAGCCAAATCGTTAAAGATCAGCTGGATTCCCCCGACACCGACGTCATCGCAGGCACCGCCTTTGGTGAAGAGGCCGATGGCGCAAGTAGCTTCGATATGTCGTCTTTGTTCACAATCGACAGCAATGCTTTGGCCAATGCGTTCACGATCGACCAAAGCAAGCTGAGCATTGATCCCAGCGCTCTTCAATTCGACATGAGCAGCGTGCAGGTCGATCCGAGCGCGCTGCCGCCTTTTGACCTGACATCTATCACAATTGACCCTGACGAGCTCATGCGCAATTTTGACCCCAGCGCCCTTGACGTCGATATCGACCTGAGTGGCATGACCCTTGATTTAAGCGGCCTCCGCATCGGGAACTATTTCGATAATGCCGCCTTGGCAGATGGACTGAGCACCGTTATGGCCGATTTCACCGCATGGTATATGGCTCACAGCACCGAATATGACACGCCCCGTGATGCCGCTGTCGCCTACTTTAGCAGCAGCACGGCTCTAAACGACGCCATTACCGCCGCCTTCGATGCAGAAGCCCTCACCAAGGACCTGATGTCTTCTCTCGGCTCCCAGGTTCAGGACCAACTGGCGGGTCAAATCTCCCAGAAGCTTATCCCCCAGATCACCACTGCTCTGGCCCAGTCCATCACGCAATCTCTGGGAACCAGCGTTCAAAACGCTGTCTCCACCTACATGCAGCAAGCTATGGCGACTCTGGCCGACCAACTGGGCTCCGCCGTTCAGCAGCAGGTCTCCAATGCCATGGGAAACGTCATGGGCCAGCTCTCCGAAAGCATGTCGAGCGCTTTTTCTTTTGACACCAACGCCTTCGCAAACGCCTTCCAGGTGAATTTGGATGCCGATGACTTGACCGAAATCATGCTATCCATGAGCACGAAGGAAGAGCGCACCTTCGAAAACAACCTGAAAGCTTTTGGGTACGCCGACTTGAACAAGCCTTACGAGGTCAGCATTTATCCCATCAGCTTTGAGAGCAAAGCCGAAGTCATCAATATTCTGAATGAGTACAACGAGAAGATGAGGCTAGAAGACGAAAGCAAGGTTATCAGCTATACCGATCTCGTTGGCTTGCTCATGAGCAGCGTCACTGAAATCATCGATATGATTTCTATGGTGCTCATTGCTTTTGTCGCAATTTCCCTGATTGTTTCCAGCATCATGATTGGGGTTATCACCTATATCAGCGTTCTCGAGCGCATCAAAGAAATTGGCATCTTGCGTGCCATTGGCGCTAGCAAGAAGGATATCAGCCACGTATTCAACGCCGAAACTATCATCGAGGGCCTGGTTTCTGGCTTACTCGGCGTGGGTGTCACCGCTCTTGGATGCATGCTTGCTAATGCCATCCTCGTAGCTAACGACTACCCTGCCGTTGCGCAGTTGCCTTTGAATGCTGCGGTGATCCTCGTGGCTATCAGCGTGGTGCTC
Organism: uncultured Eggerthellaceae bacterium; assembly: GCA_964346845.1. Lineage (GTDB taxonomy): Bacteria > Actinomycetota > Coriobacteriia > Coriobacteriales > Eggerthellaceae > CAKUOV01. Next base: position 13,936 of record CAYFWL010000039.1, read on the forward strand.
ACCTTTATCGCAGGCCTTATACCGGCCCGAAGCGCCAGCAAGAAGGATCCCGTCGAAGCCCTCCGCAGTGAATAAGGATAGGGCAGGCCAACGGCTCCACCCCTTCGTTGGCCTGCTTTCCTCTGCTGTTCGTTTGTCTTGAGGATACCTTCCCGTATTGCGGTTCACTTATCGCCTTATCGCGGTTCGGCCGCTATAAAGGGCATAAGATGGTCGCGGGCAGCGCGCCCGTAGGATCAGAGCAGCTAAGAGCAGCCTCGCAAGCCTGCCCCTTAGCGCATGAACAGGGTTTCTTGTAATGAGCAGATCTTATCCGCAGCGCAGACAATCCAGGCTTCCCGACATCGGGGAACCCGTGTAGGTGGAAGTGGCCACATATGACTGACGATAATGTTGCTCTCACGCGCACTGAGGTCAAAATCTCGCTTCGCATTACGCTGTGCAACAACGGGATGATTAAGCGCATGCCCCTTGTTTGGACAATGATGCCAATCGTACAAATAGTAGTCATGAAGCAGCGCCCCGCGCACCAGTTCGCCTTCACAGATGCGCAGGCGTAACTTTCGCGCAATCCTCAAGGACAACGATGCCACACGGACCACATGATCGAAGGTCGTAACGCTTCCATGCTGCGTAAACTCCCCAAGCGAGGCAATGCGCCCTTGCGATTGCAGCTCTTCGATCAGCGTATCGAATTCATCGCTTCCCATGACGCCCGTTTCCTCCGTTGCTCATTCCTCGGAGAACATCAACGGCCTTCTTTATCCTTTCAGAGCTGAAGCGGCGCATATGGGCAAGGAGCCGCCGCTGGCGGGCATCCAGACCAAGAGCAATTTCACGCACGCGCTGTCCCTGTCTGATAGAAGCATCTTTGATGTCGGAGATAGCCTCAAATCCGACCTCCTGAATACGCCCAGGTGCGGCACGCAAGGTTCCTGTCACTTGCTGGCACGCCTGCTCTGCCCGCGCGTTAACCATCTCGTCTACGGTGAGGATTTTCCTCATAAGGTCAGTCAAGCTCAAACAAGTGACTGCAGCATCGGCAGCAAGAAGCGCTGTCAAGACCAGAGCAAAAAGCTCAAACACCCTGAGAGGTATCACCCCGTTGG
>CAYFWL010000040.1:0-2497 GCA_964346845.1 uncultured Eggerthellaceae bacterium
CCTGCCGCAGTGACGTGACGGAGGGCAATAGTCAAGGCCACCAGGAAAACCGCCATTGTAGCGGTGATGAGTGGCGATGATGACGCGGGCATCTGGGGCGTGGCGCCATGGATCAGACCATGGGCTCCCAGCCAATCCGAACCGAAAAAGCATGCCGCCAGCAGCATATTCGTAGAAGCCATGACGATTCCCACAACCACCCTCTCGGAGGGGGCCAACTTATGACAAATGACCTGTCCCTTTGTCATAAGGGGATTCACGCAAGCTCCTAGTCAAGGCGGGGCAGCGCCTTAAACCACGCATCCACCGATGCCTGATCCAGCTCTACAGCAAGCTGCTTTCTGCGGGCCGTGGCGCCGGAACTCACTTCCACAGCACTTTTGGGCAGCCCTAAGGCTGCAGCCACCGTTTTGCACACCGCCTTATTGGCTTTTCCCCCATCGGGCGGCGCGCTTACCCGTACGCACACGGCTTCAACACCATCATCGAAAACTTTGCGGCCTATAACTTCGTCACGCCCCGATCGGGGCGTGACGCGTACGATTATCGATGACTCAAGCTGAGCTGCCACTGCTTAGTCGATATCGTCGAACTCGAAGTCATCATCGGTGTCGCCAAAGCCGGAGAAATCCTTCTCGAGGGCAGAAGGCGTCGGTGTTGCAGCGGCAACGACGGTCTGATTTGCCGGAACAGTATAGGTAGGAACGAATTCCTTCTCATCGCGCAGAGGAACCTGCGCGGACGAAGTGACGCGGACGGCCGGCTCTGCGACACGGGCATGCGCGCTCTTCACAACACGCTCTTCGGCGCTTAAAACGGAGAGCTTCGTAGTAGCATCAGCGATAAAGTTCTTCAGCATTTCCTGATAGCCCGAGCGCGTCTCATCCCGCTCGTCTTCCAAATCGTCGATAGCCTTCTCGACGCGAGCCTTTTCACTTTCGGCTTCTTCGATGATGACGCGTGCCTTGTCCTGAGCTTCCGCCACAATCTGACCTGCCTGAGCTTGGGCGTTAGCCACAATATCATCTGCGTTACGCTGGGCGATAATCATAACCTGAGCAATGGCGTTGCCATCAGCGCGCGCCTCTACCAGCTTAGCCTGCAAGTCAGCGATGATAGCATCCTTTTCAGCAAGAGCAGCCTCGTCTACCGAAGATTCAGGCGCTTCTGTTTCGAACTCAGTCGAAACAGATGTGTCAAAGCCGGCATAGCTGTTGTCGGAATCGGCCAACTGGCTTTCCAAATCGGCAACTTGCGTGTTCAGCGCATCGATTTCATCAGAAACGTACTCCAAAAAGTCGTCGACCTCTTCGACCTTATAGCCATTTTTGCTAATCGTAAAGCCCTGGTTTTGAATGTCCGTAGAAGTAATTGCCATCTTTTCGTCCTTTCGAGATCTCCGGCAAACAGTTACGCAAGAAAAAGCAACACACGAACAGCTGCACGTACCACAAATTGTAATACAAACAGGGCCACGATGGGGCTGATGTCAATCATTCCTCCAATAGGCGGGATGAATTTGCGGAAAATCGCCAAGAAGGGATCCACGATTTTTGCCAAGGCGCCGCGAATATCAGCAAGAACGCCCTGAGCAACGGGAAACCAGGTCAGAATACAGTAGGCCAGTATAATCCACGTGTAAATATCCACCGCTGCATAGATGAGGCGAATAAGCAGAGTGATCACGACTGCGCTCCTAACTCAAAAGATCGCTGGGTGGCCGCAGCCACGCCTTTTTCAACAGCAGCGGAAAAACCTGCCTTATCCATAGCATCCAAAGCAGCTAGGGTAGTCCCCCCCGGGCTGCATACCGCACGGCGGACATCTTGGGGCGCTTGGTTCGTTTCATGAATAAGGCGCGCCGTACCTAAAACCGTTTGAAGCGCCAGTGTCTCAGCCAAGTCATACGAAAGGCCCTGCTTCACGCCGCCGTCTCGCATAGATTCTACCATGGCAGCCACATACGCGGGACCCGAACCGCTGACGGCACATACAGCATCCATCTGGAGCTCATCGACCACTACCGCCCTACCGAGGCAGGCAAACAGGCCGTACACCAGATCAACGTCTTCATCGCTTGCTCCCCCATCGCCCACAACAGCCGTCATGCCAGCGCCGACGAGAAGCGGAGTATTGGGCATCGTACGCACCACCCGTGCGCCTTCGGGCAGCAATTCCCTCAACCTTTTCGTGGTGATGCCAGCGGCAACCGACACGAATAAAGGGCCCGTTCCTGCTTTTCCGCCATAGGCGGGAAGATCGCGTAAACTTGTAAGCACGGAGGAAATAAGCTGGGGTTTCACGGCGATAAACACCACATCAGGAGCTTCTGTAATGAGAGCAGCGTCTTCAACGCAGCTCACCCCATATCTTTCCTGCAAACATTGCCGCCGCTCACGCCCCGGATTGGCCACCACAAAGGACGCCTCACTCAAATCATGAGCAGCATGCTGCGGGGAGGAAATAAGACCGGCCATGATGGCCTCCCCCATCTTCC
>CAYFWL010000040.1:2507-14810 GCA_964346845.1 uncultured Eggerthellaceae bacterium
CTCCAATAAGGGCAATAGTGCGCGGGCGCCCCATCTAGAGAGCACCCTGGACTTTGAGGTTTTGCAGTTCCGTCTGAGAAAGACTCTCCCCCAGGCAAATGACAAATACTTTGTCAGCAGCACAATCAACGCGCGCATCCAGCGCACTGGCCACGCCAAAGGAAAAATCCATCAGGCGCCGCGAAAGAGCATCCTGGGTGCTGCGCAGGTTAAGCAGAATAACATCCCCTGAGCGCACCGTCTTGGCAACGCGCTCCACATCATTGTATGACTGGGGCTTGATAACGACGATATTACGCGCCGACGAGAAGCTCGCAGGCCGCGCAGGCGCAAAGGCCTCATAACCCGCACCAGCCGGGCGAAGCGTCGGCTGTTCGGATAGGGGCGAAACGACCGCCGGTCGCTCGAAAGTGGGCGTCTCAACAGGCGCGCGGGAAAAAGAGGGCTGGGTTGAGGTGTTTGTAGTAGGGCTGAAAAGCGAGTTCAAACCTTCAGAGCGCAGGTTCCATTCAGGAGTATCGAATACCGGCTGTGCGGAGGCAGAGGAATTGCCTGCAGAACGAGCATCGATATCCAACTGCGTGTTGGCATGCACATCGTCGATGGAAACCAGACGGGGGCGTGTTACCCCAGCATGCGAGGATGCGCTTGAAGAAGACAAGGTGCGTCTACGGGCATTTTCGTACTCATCATAGGCACCCGAACGAGGAGCGGAATCACGATACCCCTCATCATAATCGCCATACTCATCGTAATCGGTGTACTCATCGTAGTCAGCGTACTCGTTGAAATCGTCGTCGTTGAAGTCATCCTTCTTGGTTCCAAACCCGAGCTTAGATTTGATACCGTCGAGCATACCACCTTCAGACAAAGCGATTTTTGGAAGTTCCATACTATGCCCCTAAAACCTGGGCGCAACGCGCCGTTCTCACACTATCATTCAAAACTACTCAACAAACGAATCGCTGAAGATCGCACGACCGATACGCACCATGGTAGCGCCTGCCGCAATAGCTTCAGACCAGTCTTCGCTCATTCCCATAGAAAGCTCATTGAAAGCTTCGCTCTCATTTTCCCCCATTTCAGCCCTTAGTTGATGAAAAAGAGCAGATAGTTTCTGAAACGTCTCAAATGCCACCCGACTATCACCCTGAGGGGCCATCGTCATGAGGCCACGCGGCCGAACATGGGAACACGAGAGCGCCGCAGCCACCAAACGAGCGGTCTCCTGGGGCGCACAGCCACCCTTGCTTTCTTCTCCTGACACATTGACTTCAATCAAAATATCTTGAATCTTGTCATACCTCGCTGCCACCTTCTCAATGGCATGGATATGGTGCTCCTGATACACCGAATGAATCAGATGGGCGTAAGGCACAATGCGAGGAAGAGCGCGCGACTGAACGTTTCCGATGAAGTGCCAACGTTCCTCAGGCAACGCCTGGGCTTTTTGCTCGAGACACTCAGGACGATTTTCCCCAAAATCATGAGCGCCTGCCGACACCGCCAAAGAAACTTCAGGGATTCCGACCGTTTTTGAGACACCGATGAGCAAAACATCATCGGGATTACGACCGTTCTCCTTGCATACCTGATCCACCTTGTGGCGCAGAGCAAGGTAGCGTTTGTCCGCACCCATGTACTACCTCCTTATACCGAAAGCTCCGTGGCGTCCGCAGACACCCCCGCTTGCTCTGTACGAAAACACCTGGTCATGAGAACAAACGGTACATATACCCGCATCGATTACGCGCTCAGGGTCCACCCCTGTCGCGCGAGCATCGGCCTGTACCGCCGCACTCAGGTTCACGTGACGATCGTCGAGTGCCGCAGCGGAACCAAAAATCTCCTTGAAATGATGGGCAATCTCCGTTGACACCTCAAAGCATTCGCTGTGGATATAGGGACCCAGATAGAGATTGTACGTAGGGGCGCCGCCGTCATAGCCCGCACGGGCATCTTGACGCACCATCTCCTGTATCGTGCGACCTACGATACCCGCCAGAGCGCCGCGCCACCCCGCATGAACAACGGCAAAGCGACCCGTAGGAGAAACGATCAGGGCGGGAAGGCAATCCGCAAAGCACAGAAGAGCCGCCACCTGCCGTGCTCCAATAAGCAAACCATCGGCTCCTGCCCGAGAAAGCTCGACCGCTTGCTGCCAGGAAGCTTCCTGATTGTCAGCTACCGTCACCAGATTGGTTCCGTGTACCTGATGAGGAACGAGCAAACGCGCCCGAGGAAAGCCCAGCGCGCTCAAAAGAAGCTGTCTATTCCGATGCACCGCATCGATGTCATCCTGCACGTGATCAGCAAGGTTAAGAGAATCGTAAGGGGCACTGCTCACTCCGCCCCCGCGCAGCGTAAAACCTGCAAAAACGCCAACAGACGATGCAAGCGCATCGTCTGTCAGAAAAGTGATCTCATTAACCGTTTGCCGTCCCAGACGGGGAAAGGGCAAAGACGCAACGACAGCCACAAGACCTCGCTAGCGCTGGCGGCGAAGGAAATCGGGGATGTAATCTTCGTCGGCAAAACGGTTGCCATTGGCGGAGTAATTGCTGGTCTGAGCACCGTAAGACGGGGTGCTAAAGCTGTTTGCCGGAGTGCTGTACTGCGATGTGTACGACTGCGTGGCAGGCTTGCTTGTTTGAGCGCTATACGAAGACGTAGTAGGCGTATACGATTCCGTAGAAGCGAAGAGATCCTTACGAGAAAAGTCCAGGGAAGACTGGCCCGATGCGCTCTTGAAGCCCGTGGCGATAACCGTGATACGAACGCTGTCGCCCATGCGCTCATCGATAATCTGGCCATAGATGATGTTGGCGTTCTCGTCGGCGCAAGCCTCAACAGTACGAGCGGCTTCATCAACTTCGGCCAAGGTCAAATCGGGACCGCCTGCAATGGAGAAGAGCACGCGAGTCGCACCGGCGATGGACGCTTCCAACAAGCTGGAATTAGTCGCTTGCTGAGCCGCCTCGAGAGCACGGTTCTCGCCCGAGGCGATGCCGATGCCCATCATGGCGGTACCAGCGTCTTTCATGACGGTGCGGATGTCGGCAAAGTCGAGGTTGATCAGACCCGGGATTGTGATCAAATCGGTAACACCCTGGATGCCCTGGCGCAGAGTGTCATCGGCAATGCGGAAGGCGTCAATCATGCTGGTTTTCTTCTCAACGATCTCCAACAGACGATCGTTGGGGATGACGATGAGGGTATCAACCTTTTGGGAAAGCAGGTCAATGCCCTGCTCAGCCTGGTTGCGTCGCGTGCGGCCCTCAAAGGAGAAAGGCTTGGTCACGATACCCACCGTCAACGCGCCGATTTCCTCGCGCGCGATCTCAGCGATGATGGGAGCAGCGCCCGTGCCCGTGCCGCCACCTTCACCCGCTGTGACAAACACCATGTCGGCATCGCCTAAGGCCTCACGGATTTCCGCACGGCTCTCCTCGGCGGCCTGGCAACCAATTTGGGGATTCGCACCTGCACCCAAACCACGGGTCAGCTCTTCACCTATATGAATGGTTCGATCGGCGTTGGACATAGCCAAAGCCTGATTGTCGGTATTGATGGCAATAAACTCAACGCCCTGCACACCGGCTTCGACCATACGATTCACAGCATTGGTACCTCCGCCGCCGACACCGACGACTTTAATTACTGCCAAATGCTCGGAACCTGTCATGTTCATTGTTTATCCTCCGCAGCTATCTCGTTTGTCGTGAAACGCATTTTGTAAATACGCACAATTGACTAATAATTTTACACAATGCGGCCTCATTTGCAATAAAGACCACAATTCATCTCGATAAAATATCACGTTCGGTCAGGGGAGAGAATTTAGAGGGAACGCCATGTGGGATTCGACACCGTTCGCACGTTGATATACGCAATGCTCCCTTCGTACTGCTCCAAGAGCGCCAGACACACACGCTCCTTGTCGCGGATATTCTCTGCAGTGCCAAAGGCGATTTCCACGCCGTTATCCAGCGTGAGAATAGTCGATTCGGCATCCGTGGCAGAAACGCGCACCACTCGCTTAGCCAGGTCGGTGGTCATGCCCGACACGATGGCGAGGGCGTTGTTCACATTGCTATCCGTGCAGCTTGCCCCAATCTCCGCCGAGGTGCCATAGGGAACACCGACGATTTGCAGCACCGCATCGGCATCGATATACACCTGCTCACTCACCGATGCAGCTGCTTCGGATTCCTTATCGGGGATAGGCATCAGCCAGATGCCATCAGAAGAAATCGCCCAGATACGCGTGATCGCCGAACTTCCCGTGGGAACCGCCACCGTTGCGGCGATCTCTCGTTCGGTCACCACCAACTCCAAGGTATCGGGAAAAACGCGATTCACTTCCACCTTTTTAATCCACGCGTCACGCAGGCAGTTCTGTTCAATCTGCGCCGCATCGACGCGCAGCAAGGTGGTATCGTCGGGTATCTGAGCTAACGCTAGCATTTCCTGTCTGGTCAGATGTTCGGCACCCTTGATCGAGATGGTATTCACCTTTGCGATCGGCGCTAGATACAAGGCGATGGCGCCCGTCAAGATAAGGGCGAAAACGATTAAAGCGGCAATGAGCTTGCCTGAGATGCGCCGTCCTGCCTGACGGCGCTGTTCGCGCCGCTGAGCGCGGTGGATGTCCCCTACCGTACGGGTGACAGAAACATCCCGCGCAGAGGAGCGGCCTGCACGCGAAACACGTCCTGAAGCTTGTCTCGTGGTTTGCGCGCTACGACGCGAAACCGACGAACTTGACCTCCGTCTGGAGTTGGATGCCATAGCGCTCATACACCTTTGCCTGAATCAGTTCGATAAGCGATCTCACGTCCTGCGCTGTCGCGTTACCTTCGTTCACAATAAAATTCGCATGTTTTTCGGATACCTGCGCGCCCCCCCTGCGCATGCCTTTAAGCCCCGCTTCCTCGATGAGAGCAGCCGAAGATTCTCCGGGCGGGTTTTTGAACACGCTACCGCACGAAGGCTGGGAAAGCGGCTGATTCTTACGACGTGCAGCCAGGTTTGCCTCCATTTTTCCCCTGATAAAAAAGGAATCGGTCGGTTTAAGAGCCAGCTCACATTCTAAAATAATCTCATCGGGCTCAAATGAGGAGCTGCGATAACCCCACTGCATCTCATCACTGCCGCGCTTGACCAAGCCCCGATTGGGCATATAGGTAGTCACCGAGACTACCTGATGACCAATCCAATGGTCACGCGACCCCGCATTCATGCGCAAGGCACCGCCCACCGTTCCCGGCGTGCCAACAGCAAATTCCAGGCCCGCAAGGGAGCGACGAAAGGCCTCTTGCACCACCGCTGGAAGGGAAACAGCGGCGCCCGCGATGACGATATGCCGTTCTTCATCATAGCGGCAGCCACGAAAATCGCGGCCCAAGCTTATCATGACGCCATCAAAGCCCTCATCGCTCACCAGCACATTGGAGCCACGACCCAGTATCATCCAAGGAAGGCAATCCGCTTCGCATGCCGCTATCACATTTTTGAGCGCACCCAACGAATCCGCCTGAACAAAATAGCGCGCAGGACCACCGATGCGATACGTTGTATGCTGCGAGAGAGGCTCGTTCAAAAAGACAGCGCCGTCAAAGCCCTCTGCCCCGAACAAAGCCTCCAGAGACGCGGCGGGCTTCTCGATCATCTACGCCTCCCGCGCTCTCAGCTCATCGAGAAGCTGCGGCCCCATAGCCGTCACATCGCCAGCTCCCATGGTGATGACCAGATCGCCTTCACGCAACATCTGAGCGAGGCGTGCCGGAACCTCGATGCGGTGAGGAAGGTATTCTGCAGGAGGATGTCCCTCGTGGTCCAAAACCACCTTGAGGAAGGTCTTACCGTTAATTCCCGGCACAGGAGCCTCCCCCGCCGAATACACGTCCATGAATACCAAGTGATCGCACAGGTCGAATGCGCGCTCAAAAGAATCCCTGAGCACCTCGGTGAACAGCGTCACGCGCGAGTAGCGATGAGGCTGGAACAAAACCACGACACGCTTGAAATCCAATTCGTGAGCCGCCGCAATAGTCGCGGCAATCTCAGTAGGATGATGCGCGTAGTCATCGACCACCGTAACACCTGCAGCCGTTCCCACCAGGTCAAAACGGCGTCGCACACCTTTAAAGCCGCCCAAACTCCGAGCGGCGGCCCGAACGTCATACCCCAAAGCGTCCAGCAACACCAAAACACCCGCGCCGTTGAGCACATTATGCCTACCCGGGTTCTGCAAAATCGAGCTTTCCACCACCGTGGCATCGGGCATGCGCACCGCAAAAGTGCTTCCCACGCCTTGGGGGGCAAAGGAGATGATCCGGGCATCGCAGCTTTCGGAAAAACCATAGGTGATAACCCGCACACCGGTGGCACGTGCCAAGCTCACCAAAGCGGGATCATCACCGCACACAACAGCCAAACCATCTTCGGAGACCGAAGAGATAAACTCCGAAAACTGAGCCTTGATTTCATCGAGATCTTTGTAGTGATCAAGGTGATCGGCTTCCACATTGGTGATGAGCACTGCAGTAGGATTCAAGTAGGTGAAGGATTTGTCAGACTCGTCAGCTTCAACTACATAGTGAGGGCCTTTGCCCGAATGCGCATTGGTACCATAGGCGCGCACGATACCGCCGATAAGAAAGGTCGGATCCTCTCCCAAATCGTCTAAAACCGATGCCAGCATAGAAGACGTGGTGGTCTTGCCGTGGGTTCCCGCCACCGCTAAGGTGGTCAGATTGCGCCCAAGGAAGCTGAGCATTTTAGCGCGATGCCAAATGGTGAGACCCGCTTCACGCGCCGCCTGATACTCGGGATTGTTGTCCAGAATAGCCGTGGAGATGACCACGATATCAGGGCGATGCGCCACATGGGCTGCATCATGCCCAATAGAAACCGTGATGCCCGCCTGTACCAGCTGATCGGTATATTTACTCTGACGCAAGTCGGACCCGCTGACTTGCAGGCCCTGATCATGGGCGACACGAGCGATGCCGCTCATGCCTACCCCACCGATGCCGATGAAATGCACCGAGCCGATGGTCTTACCTGCGAGCATCAGAGAGGACTCGTTTTTTTCTTCGCTTTCAGCCATGGGTACACGCTCCTTTTTTCTTTGCACGAGCTATCATACCCAAAAACCTAGTCACGCGCCGCCTCCATCACAACATCTGCCAAACGACGAGCTGCATCAGCTGTCCCTTGAGCCAAGGCCCTTTCATGCATAGAGCGTCGCAGAGACTCATTTTCGATGAGCTCTTTGACCAAAGTCCCAAACTCAGGAGTCCCCAGGGAGTCATCGGCCACCATGCGCGCGCAGCCAGCATCAACATAGGCGCGCGCATTGGTCGTTTGATGGTCGGCCGTGGCAAAGGGGAAGGGCACCAAAAGGGCGGGAAGCGCACGTGCGGAAATCTCCGCTAAAGAAGTGGCACCCGCTCGAGAGATAATCAGATCGGCAGCTGCCAGCGTCTCCCCCATACGGTCCTGGTATCCCAATACCTTCCAGCGCTTCGCCTCCTCATCAGTAAGCTTCAACTCACTGAGCACTCTGTCGTATTCCTTGGGACCGCTGATATGGACCACATACACGTCAGGATAGGCCAGAAGGTCTTCTTTCAGGGCGCAGAGCGCTTGGTTGATGTGGCGCGCACCCAAGCTGCCGCCAAACACCAATAACATCCGAGCATGCTCGGGAACACCCAGCAGCGCCCTCCCCTCTTCCCGCGTGGAGGAAAGAACCGCTTTGCGAACAGGATTGCCCGTGAGCACCAGTTTGGAAGCATCTATCTCATCACCAGCATGCTCATACGTCAGGCATATCTTCTGTGCGTTTTTCGCCAGCATTTTATTCGCCAAACCCATGACGGAGTTCTGCTCGTGAATCACCAGGGGGATGCCACGACTCTCGGCAGCCCGTCCCACAGGAATCGACACATAGCCGCCAAAACCTACAACAACCTGGGGCTGTACCATATCCAGCCACGCCTTGGCCTTTTTGCTGCTCTTGTTCAGCGTGCGCATGGCTTTCGCCAGGGATAAAGGATGGCGACGATTGAAGCCCTCGGCCTCAAAGGGGACGAATTCGATGCCCGCTTCCGGAACAAGACGCGCTTCAACACCCTGGGGAGTACCGGCAAATTTCACCTGGCACCCACGATCTTCTAAGACCTCAGCAAGGGCTAAGGCGGGATTGATGTGACCAGCGGTACCGCCGCCTGAAAGAACAACCAGCATGACTATCTTCTCCCTCTTCTGTTCAATGGCGAATCTGAAGAGTCGCGCCTTCGCGACATGCGACGCGAAAACTCTCTTCCTTGCTCGACGCCTTCCCCGTGAAACCCTCGTTGGCGCGTAGCGGAGGCGGATTCCGAAAAACCGTTGGCACGAGTGGTCACCCGCAGGTCTTCGCGCCGTCGAGCAAACACAGCCTCAGGTGTTTCATCTTCCGTCGCACGGGAACACGCCAGGACAAAGCCCAGGATGATCATGGTTGCCAGCATCGATGAACCGCCCACTGAGAAGAAAGGCAGCGGTTTGCCCGTCATAGGAAAAAGCGAGATAGCGCAGCCGATATTCAAAAACGCCTGAAACACCAGCATCGTTGTAAGGCTCGCAGAAAGCGCTTTCGTGAACGAGGAGGAGCAGCTTTGGGATATTCTCAGGCCAAAGTAAAACAGGACAAAAAAGCAAAGAATAATGAAAAGGGCGCCGACCACACCTAGTTCTTCACACACGACCGCAAACACATAGTCGGTGTTGTTCGCAGGCAGGTATAAGAATTTTTCACGGGAATTGCCGAGACCCACCCCGAAAAGCCCCCCATCAGCTAGGGCATACAGCGAATGGATGGTTTGATATCCCGCGCCAAAACCGTCCTTGCCATCGTTCCAGGGGTCGAGGTAGATCATACGCTCGCTTCGGTAACCGCTACTCGTTGCGTTGATGACGACAAAGATGATGCCCAAAATGCCAAGCGTAATCAAAATAGAGATCGGCTTGTCGGTAAAAAACAAGGCAGCAGCCAAGCAAACCACGCAGATAACCGCAGTACCTAAGTCAGACTGCGTCACGTAAATGGCGCCAATTGGGGCGGCAACAAGGACGATCAGACGTATGAACAAATCCTTTCCGCTGATGCGACCTGTATCGTAATCGCTGATGAGCTTGCAGGTCATAATGGCAAGACCGATTTTTGCAAACTCGCTGGGCTGCAGCTCACGGCCTGCCACAACAACCCAACGCGTAGCGCCACCGTGGCTCACACCCACCGCAGCCGTCATAGCGATGAGGATGAGGCAGAGGGTCCAGGCAAACCAAGCACCGTGGCTCCTCCAAAAATCAAAGGGGATAAACCGGTAGATAAGGATTGCCATAACCAAGCCGATGAGAGCAAACTGCCCCTGGGAAATAAGGTAGCTTACGTTGGAATTACCTGCAGAAATCGAGGTGATCGCCGATGCGGAATACGCCATAACCAGACCACAGAGCAGCAAGATAAGGGCAGCAACAGCAAACCCCAGGCGAGGCTTCAGGATATCTCTACTGATATTTTTACCGCTGGCCATAGCGCTTCGGGCTCCTTAAGCACCCTGACGCTGACGACGAACAGCTACCAAGTGCTTGAATACGTCGCCACGCTCCTCAAAGGAGCTGAACTCATCGAAAGAAGCGCATGCCGGAGAAAGGAGCACGTTATCACCCGGGCGCGCAACGCTTAAGGCCGCATCCAGCGCTTCTTCGAGCAAGGAGGCTCGCAGAAGCGTGAGTGTTCCCGGGTCAGCCGAAAAAGCATCGAAGAAACGCTCCTGACATTCGCCAAAACAGACCACTGCATGGGCATATTCTTTACTCAGCTGCACCAGAGGCGCCAAATCGCTCTGCTTATCGCGCCCGCCATACAGCGCAACTACACTACCCGGGGTAAAAGACGCCAGGGCTTTCAAAGCAGAATCCACATTGGTCGCTTTCGAGTCGTTGAAGCAGTACACGCCGGCAATGCTTCCACAGGGCTCGTTACGATGTGCAAGGGGTTCAAAGTTCCTCAAGCCTTCAGCGGTTTGCTGATCTGTTGCCCCCATGGCTAAAGCACATGCTGCAGCAGCAAGGGAATTAGAGATGTTATGATCGCCCTTGATGCGCAGATCAGATACGGAGCACAGCTCATGGCAAACGCCCATCATATCGACAATCAGCGTTTCCTGCTCATTCACATACGCCGCGCTTTCAGCGCCACAGCGAGACATCATGCTTTCACACACACCCAAGGAGGTGCCTATAGGCAGGTAGGCAAACCCGCGCTGTGAAGAAGGGATGCTTTTGAGCTGGCGAATCTTTTCACGTACCACCTCGTCAGTAGCGTCCAAGATAGCTAGAGCACCCGGCACGTGGCTCAAATGCTCCAAGCACGTGAACTTGGCATCCCGATACGCCTCGAAGCTTTGGTGCCAGGACAGATGATCGGGGGTCACGTTCAAGACCACTGCGACCGAGGGCGAGAACAGCGAGGTGGAAGCGAGCTGGAACGAGGAAAGCTCAGCCACATAGATTTCGGTCTGACCTGCTGCGACCGCATCCAGACATACCGCGCCGATATTGCCCACGGCATCTGCTTTGAAACCCGCCTCCTTCAAAATGAAGGCTGCAAGAGAAGTCGTTGTGGTCTTGCCATTCGTGCCGGTGATAGCAATCCAACGCGCATCCTGCGCGCTTTCGCGCCAAGCGAATTCCGCCTCGCTGATCACTTCATCGCTGGCTGCAGCGGCATTTCGATACAAATCGGAAAAGGGAGAGATACCCGGACTGGCAATACAGAGATTGAAGCGCTCATCGAAGCTCTCACATGCGAAAGCGAAGTCAATCCCCCGCCCTTCGTGGCGCTCGGCAAAGGCGCGCGCCTGTTCGTTTTCCTCACCCGCAGCGACAAACACGCCCTCGACGCGCGTTCCAACCAGCGAGGACAGGTACGCCACAGCAGACATGCCGCTTTTCCCCAGGCCAATCACTAAAACGCGCCCAAGAGATTCAGGCGCGTGCTTTTTGCCAGGAAGTAATTTCTGCTCAGGGACACTCACCGTGCAACTCCTAAATCACCGTCTCGATAAAGTACAGAAGAAAGCCCGTGGCAGCTAAAACGCCCGAGACAATCCAAAAACGTACGACCACCTTCGTCTCACTCCAGCCCCTCTTTTCAAAGTGATGATGGAGCGGAGCCATGAGAAAGATGCGCTTTTTCGTGCGCTTGAAGTAGGCGACCTGGATCATAACTGAAAGGGCTTCGGCTACAAACAGACCACCGATGATGATGACCACGAATTCCGTCTTGGTCAACACCGCCAAAGCGGCCAAGGCCATACCGAGGCCTAAAGATCCGGTATCACCCATAAAGATATCGGCGGGAAACGAGTTGAACCACAAAAAGCCGATGCAGGCACCTGCCAAGGCTGCTGCGAACACCGCAGAATCAAGCAGGTCAGAACGGTAAGCAATAGCAGCCATGACCAGCATGACGATCATCACCGTACCGGCAGCCAAGCCGTCTAGACCATCGGTGAGATTGACCGCGTTGCACATGCCCACCATAAGGATATTCACAAAAATCAGATAGAGCCACGGTATCGAAATGCCATCACCCAGCGGCAGCACCGTCGTTAGAACTCCCAGGTCAAAGGTATAGACAAAAGGGATAGAAACCGTCGGTTCGATGCCGTCCATGTTGACGGCGGCCAGACAAAATACCGTGGCAATAGCAAACTGACCCACCAGTTTTGCCTTAGGGGTCAAGCCCAATGAACGCTCGTGGGCGATTTTTGAAGCGTCGTCGATGAGACCCAGCACACCCGCCAGCAAGCTTGCGCCCAAAAGCAACACGGAAGACACCGAGGGAGCGTACACCAAAAGCGATGTCGCAAGCACCGCAAGGAGCATAATCAGGCCACCCATGGTAGGCATGCCCTGCTTCACCAGATGGCTTTGTGGCCCATCGGCACGAACCTGCTGCCCCATGTGGTTCGAACGAAGCAGACGAATGAATGCGGGCATAAAAGCCATCGTCAGAGCGGCTGCAAGAACGACCGCCAAAAACACCAGAAAGGTAGGATATTTTGAAAACACCGAAAACATCTATCGAATCAGTCCCTCCACCACACGGGACAAGCCCATGAAATGAGATGCCTTCATCAACACGGCATCAGATGGTTCCAACATGCTATCCAATACGCCCAGGACATCAGACACCGACTGGGCCTGCATAATTCTATCTGCATTCATGCCTGCGTCGTGAGC
>CAYFWL010000041.1:0-9354 GCA_964346845.1 uncultured Eggerthellaceae bacterium
CGTTCGCAGCAGCATATCACGCCCGAGCCAGTCGGTGCCAAACAGATGCGCAAGGGAGGGAGCCTGGTTTTTCAAAGCCAAGTCGGTCGACGAAGCAAGAGGCATGAGGAGCACCCCCGCTCCTGCAATCAGAAAGAGCAACGCCAGGCACACGATGCTCACAAGCAGAACTTTTTTGCGGTTACCCGTTTTCACCTTGAGTGGCGAATGGTAGATGAAGGCGCGATCGATATGATCAGCACGATCAGCACAATCGGCGTGGTGGCCTCTCCCATCAGAAGCATCGCTTTGAGTGCCCTGGCCGCTCAAAGCGGCAGAAGCAGGGGAAGAACTCGCTAGGGCGCGCTTGATTTCCTCGCCGGTCATAAAGCATCGCCCCCTTGGCGAATACGCGGGTCAACCACGCGATACAGCACGTTTGCCAACAAGTTGCCCGCAAACACGATGACCGCCGAAACGAGGGCGATGCCTACCAGAAGAGCCGCATCACCCCCCGTACCCGCGATAACCGCAGCCTGTCCCAAGCCGGGGTAGGAAAAAACCTGCTCCACCAAAACGGAGCCACCGAAGATCTCGGAAAGAGACGCGCATTGCAGTGTGATAGCCGGCAACAGCAAGTTACGAATGCCGTGGACACGCAGAGCCTGCCAGCGGCTCAGACCACGCGCCTGAGCGAAACGAATGTAGTCGCTCTCCATAACATCAATGGTTTTTTCCCGGGTATGCAAAGCGATATTGGCCACACCTACCACCGAAAGGGTTAGAGCGGGAAGCACCAGATGATACAGGCTGTCCAAAAGACTCACCTCATCTGCTGCCTTGCCGATGGGAACGGAAAAACCCAACGGGAATATGCCCAGCCATACCGCAAATACCATGAGCATGAGCAAGCCGAACCAGAAGGTAGGGGTTGATGCCAGCACAAAGCAGTAGCCCTTCACGAAGGCGTCGAAAGCGCTGCCGCGCTTCATACCCGCCAAAACACCCAGGGTAAAACCAAAAAAGCCACTCAAGAGCCAAGCGAGCGTCATAAGCAACAGCGTATTGCCCGCACGTTGGACAAGCACGTCTCCAACCGCTTGATTAAAACGCAGGGAAAGACCCCAGTCCCCCTGAAGAACAGCCCCCAACCACGTGAGATAGCGCTCCCAGAGAGGCAGGTCAGTGCCCCAATAGCTTGCAAGCTCGAGCTTCTTTTCGGGGCTTAGCGCAGCATAAGCCGCCTGGCCGATATTGGCCTGGACCGGGTCAATAGGAGAAAGACCCACCAGAAAAAAGACCACGACGCTCACGGCAAACATGAGCACGATGAATTTTACCGCTTGCTTTCCGATGAGCTGAACCATATCACTTCCAAAACAGAGGGAGCCTTTTCAAAGCTCCCCCAACTATAACGGATTTTATACGCGCCCGATACAGCTGCACAAACAAGGCAGGGAAAGCGTTGTTCCCGCGCGGCGCTTCTCTGAGTTCGTAACCCGTGAATCCCCTACCTGCTTTCTACCACGACCACTGGTCGACGTTGTTCACCAACGACCAACCATGACCGTGAGGATGGGGCTTTTGTGCAGCCACCTTTAACCCCGCCTTCTTGAAATAAAGATGGTCAACGTTGGCAAACCAAACCCAGGTGGCAGCGCCCTGGGGCGCGATGCCCTCGGACCCATCCCACTGGGCCTTCTTCCATTCATCAAAAGACTCCTCAACGCTCGCTGCTGAGAGAGCAGCGTCTAGATGGGCGTCAACCTGTGCATTTTCATAGACAGCGTAGTTGCCACTTCCCGCGCCGTAGGTCAAATCATACAGCTGCGTGGGGCTGTTAGCACCCCAACCCCACACGATGGGATCGGTGAACTGATGGGCATAGAGGCCATCGGGGTCGGTCGTCCACCCAGACCCCTTGATGACGACTTCAATGCCAAAGGCCCTCATCTGGTTCATAAATTCATTTGCCATCGCCTGGCGCACCGAATCGCTCGCGGAATACATCACCGTGAAGGAAGCACGCAGTCCCTCTTTGGCATAGATGCCATCAGCACCCTTTTCCCAACCGGCATCCGTGAGGAATTTCGCCGCCTTTTCCGT
The DNA here is from genome assembly GCA_964346845.1 of uncultured Eggerthellaceae bacterium. GTDB lineage: Bacteria > Actinomycetota > Coriobacteriia > Coriobacteriales > Eggerthellaceae > CAKUOV01. Next base: position 2,086 of record CAYFWL010000041.1, read on the forward strand.
ATCAGTGGTAACGCGCATATCGTCGCAACCCCAGGGCAGATCATCGCAGACACTGAAGGCAACATCGCCGTAGCCAGCGAGGGTATTATCGACCAATTTCTGGCGGTCGACAGCATAGTTGATAGCTTTCCGGATTTCCTCATGACAAGTAACGTCGTTGCCTGCGGGATAATCGGCACCACCGTCGCTGCGCCTGCCGCCTGAAGGCACGGTGGGAAGGGACATGCCGCGACAGTCCACCGTAGCACAGCGAAACAGCTCGTAGTCCTTGGGCGTTTGGGAAGCCAGCGTTGCAGCCGTGTAGGCAATGTCAACGGACCCCGATTTCGCGAGAGCGAGTGAGGTGTCTTCCTCCACAAAAAGAACCGTGAGCTTCTTGATTTTAGGCGGCGTGCCGTAGTAGTTCGGATTAGCTGTGAAGATGACCTGCTGGCCCTTGTCCCACTGCTGCAGCATATAGCGGCCCGAGCCGATGGGATTGGCTCCGTAGGTCTTGGAATCGTAGGCATGCTCGGGAACAATGCCCACAACGGCCAGGGTGTACAACAGAGCATTGAAGGGTTTATTCAGCTCGATGACAAGCTGGGTGTCGCTCGTGGCGCAAGCCTCCTTCACATAGGAAAGATCCAGTTGAGAGCCTTCAAAAGCCTTGATGCCGTTGATAGTAAACGCCACATCGCTTGCTTTCAAGGGCTGGCCATCGGTGAATCTCACATCGTCTCTGATGTCGAAAGTCCAAATCAGACGGTCATCGCTGCAGGAATACCCCGTTGCCAGGTCATTGACAAATTCCAGGTTGGTATCGGTGGTCACCAGGGTGGACTGCAACAAAGGCTCATGGACGTGCTCTCCGCAACCCCAGGCGTAAAAAGGGTCAAAACCCGCATCGGGTTCACTGCTGGTGGTCATCGTGACGATGACTTCATCGGCAGCGTGGGTCGATGTGCCGGCAGACGCACGGGAAGATTCACTGCTCGTGCAGGCGCCGAGCACACCTCCCAAAGACAGCGCTGCCGTGCCCGCAGCCGCGATCTTCACGAACTGACGACGAGAAAACTGAGAACGCTTCACTTCCTTGCCCCTTGTCGTCATTCTTTCACTCTCCACTCTTGCACGTGGTGGTTATACATTGGTTGTGCATTGGCTAGCTGTTTGTTGGCTGTTTGTGTTGGCTGTTTGTTGGTAATACGCTTTTACACTTTCGTATTACGGCATCATAACGGTTTGCCGCTGCAAATTCAAAGAATTTATTACTTTTTCTCATTGCGTGTCACGCACACCTGAAAACTTACGGCGGCGGAGCGAAACCCTCTCCTGAACGCACGTATGACAAAGGGCTTATGGCGCAGGGGGCATTGTGACAGGGGGACAGGTGATTTGTCACAAATCAAGGGTCAATATCCCTTGAAAGGAGAGTTCAAGCACAAAAAGCCGCGCTTTGGGAAGCAATCCACCTGCTTTTGACGGTTTTTCAGGTGCTTCGGAATCTGCGACCTGGGGAAACGCGGTTGCTCGCTGCCTTCGAGGCAGCGAGCGTTTCCCAAAGCGCGGCTTTTTGTGCTGCTTTCAGGCTTGCTTTCGCGCAAGATGCAAAATTTGTGACAAATCACCTGTCCCCCTGTCACAAATCACCCGCCGCAAGCCTGCCCCGCCGCAAGAGTCATCGTTTCGTAACGTTCACGCGCTCCTAAAAGAGCTACACTCCCCTTAACAATCCATCATGCTAGTTATAAAGGACAGTTCATGAGCACCTATAAAGAAACCTTGTACGGTTTGCGCCTCACCGATTTCACTTGCTTTGAGCATCTGCGCCCCGGCGCCGTGCTGGACATCTTCCAAGACCTCGCAACACAGCACAGCATCGAGACGGGTATAGGCTATAACACGCTGCGCGAAAAGAATCTCATCTGGGTGGTCGTCCGCCAGAAGTTCCAGTTTTTCCCCGAGATTGCCTGCAAGCCCCATCAGCAGGTTCGTGCGTGCACCTGGCCCCACAGCCCCTCGCGCCTGAGCTTTCTGCGCGACTACGCTCTCTACGACGAAAAAGACAATCTGTTGGCCAAGGGGACCTCAGAATGGCTGCTGCTTGACACGAAGAGTAAAAGCTTTGCCTCGATACTCGATAATTACCAGGGCCCTCGCGATTTTCGCCCCGAGCGTGCCTTTGAAGGCAAAGAGGGCAAGTTGAAAAAGCTCAAAGATTTCGAAGCGCCTCAGGAACCTGCTCAGAGAGTGGTTCCTCAGTTTTCAGACATGGATTTCAACATGCACATCAACAACGCCCGCTACGCCGACTATATCATGAACGCTGTTCGGCAGCAGGCGGATCGCCCCCTGCGCTCCTTGCAAATCGATTATCGCAAAGAGCTCCTGGAGGGCCAGACGGTATCGCTTTTCGTCGTGGAGGACGAGGATTTCACCCGAGTAAAAGGCATCAACGAGGAGGGCGACATCAGCTTCAATTGTTTGCTTGGATACTAAGCCGAAGCTTCCAGCGGGAGCCTTCGGTACCCATCAAGGTCGCCTCGGATATCCCAGAAGCTACGCGCAATCCCAGGCACGCTGCAGCGCCTCCACGCAGGCATCGACCTGATCAGGATCGAGGCTTGAATAGCCCACCACCAGCCAGCGAATCTCGCTCTCAGGAAGATGTTTTTCCCGACAGAAGCTTTGAAGAGCGGTGATTGCCACCCCCTGCTCCTGGGCGTGATGCTGCAATTCTTCCCCCGCACGGTGCGTTTTCACTCCCAAGAGGAAATGGATCCCTGAATCTTCCGAGGCAAAGCTCAAGCGCGGCGCCAACGAAGAAGAGCGCAGTGCGGCAATAAGCCGATCCCTCACATCGCGATAGCGCGTACGCATGCGGCTCACATGGCGCTCATAGGCACCCGATTCGATAAAGCGGGCGAGAGCCAGTTGGTCCACCGCGCTCACCGTGCACGAATAAAACCCCAGTTCGCGCTCGTATCGCCTCGCCAACGAAGGAGGCAACACCATGTAACCAATGCGAAAAGCATCGCCTAAGCTCTTGGTGAAGGTGTTAGTGTAAATGACCTGCCCCTGAGCGTCCAAACGTTGCAGGGGCGCAATAGGTTTGCCCGCCAGGCGAAACTCGCAATCGTAATCGTCTTCGATGATGAAACGACCCGGGTCTTGGGCTGCCCAAGCCAAGAGCTCGTAGCGGCGCGGCATGGCAGTAACAATCCCCGTCGGGAACTGATGCGAAGGCGTCAGATGAACTAAGGTGACATCATTTTGTTGAAGCTCGGCCATGCGAATACCCTGATCATCCATGGATATATGGAAGACGGGCACACGATTGACCCGATAAATTTGCTCCAAGCGTGGATAGCCTGGATCTTCGATAGCCACCCGGCAGCTTTCGCCTAAAAGCTGGATAATCATATTGTATAGGTACTGCGCCCCTGCCCCCACCACAATCTGATCAGGCGAAACATGCATGCCTCGATACTCTTGCAAGTAATGAGCGAGCACCCCTCGCAAACGGGGCGTACCCAGAGGGCTTTGCCCGCCCACCAGCGCGCTTTCGGGCTCTTGGGAAAGGGCCTCCCGAAGAGATCGCGCCCAGGTCTCGTAAGGAAAGCTCCCCGTTAGCGAGCCGCCCCTCAGGTCAAAACGACAAGCAGGGGAAGGCTCAGGAACCGCCGCCTGCTCGGGAAAAACAAAGGGCAGCGCTTCCTTATCAGGATGGGAGGCCTTTCGATGACTCTGAGTCTGGGTGGGGGTCATAGCGCACACATAATAGCCCCTGCGCTCAACCGCCCGTATATACCCTTCAGCAATCAGCTGAGAAAAAGCCGACTCCACTGTGATGAGACTCACTCCCAGGTGCTTTGCGAGACGACGTTTGGACGGAAGCCTCTGCGACGGTTCAAGCTGACCGCAGCGAATATCGGCAGCAATTAATTCATAGAGATACTCATACAGGGGCGTATCGCCCCGCTGGCTTAAATCATAGGTAAGCATAAGCTACTCCGTTTAATCATTGTGCTCAGAGACCGGGCATCCTACACCGGGGCTGATCGTCGGTAAATGTCGGTAACTGTATCTGGTCTTTCTCTGGTCTTATTCTGGTCATGCTAATTATATATTTTCTGGAACTATTTGAAAGACCATAGCTGAATTAAGCTATTCCCGCCCTAAGACAACAAAGAGAGGAATCATCATGTCAAGCGCTTCAGATACCGTGCTCTACCAGCGTACAAACGCCTACATTCCCCGCATTGCAGCCGTTCACGACTTGTGCGGATACGGAAAATGCTCCCTCGGCGTAGCCATCCCCGTGCTCTCGGCCGCCGGCTGCGATGTGTGCCCCGTTCCTACGGGCCTGTTCAGCAGCCACACGGCCTTTCCCGGTTGGTACATGCATGACACCACCCCCATCCTCAGCGATTATCTGGCCGCTTGGGAGGGCATCGGCGTGGAAATCGATGCCATCTATTCGGGTTTTCTCGGTGACCCTCGGCAGGTGGACATTATCCGTGGCCTCTACGAGCGCTACCCGAACGCGCTTAAACTGGTCGACCCCGTCATGGCTGATCACGGCAAGATTTACCCAACCTACACCCCCGAACTCTGCGAAGCCATGACCCAACTGGCTGCCGATGCCGATATCCTGACCCCCAACCTAACCGAAGCAGCCATCATCTTAGGCCAGCCTATCGGAGACGCCTGGGCAGGACCCCGCATCACCGATGCCCAAGCCATCAAACTCGCCGAGGATCTCTTGGCACGGGGCCCCCAGACCGTCGTGCTCAAGGGCATCACGCGCGATGATGGCATGATTCGCAACTTCGTGGTCGGACAAGACTTTGAACCTCAGTGCATAGAGAACCTCTACGTGCCCTTTATGTTGCATGGTACCGGTGATTTGTACGCATCTGCCTTGCTCGCAGCCATCATGGCAGGCCGTAACATGGCAGAGGCTGTTGAATTCGCAGGAACGCTCACCCACGACGCTATGCTGGTTTCCTCCCAGCAGCCAGACTTCCAAAACCGCGGCGTCAGCTTTGAAACCTTGCTGGGCCGCGTCAGCGAACTGCTACAATAGAAACGCTTGGCAGGCGTGCGGCTCCATCGCACAACAAGAAGGGGCTTATAGGCACAACGCAAACGAGTTATGTGACGCGCGTTTACGTTGCGCCTTCGTCCCCTTCCCTGCTTTTCACGAAAGGATCTCCATGCAGGACGATGCGCTTCTCGAGGAGTACGCCTACCCCACTCTCTTTGGTGACGCCGAGGTATTCACCCTCGAAACCGATGAGGGCGAGCCCATCCGCGTGCTCTCCGTGGGCGGCGGCTTCCAGAGTGCGAGTTACCTGGGAAAACGTCGCTTTGAGCCGGTGTTTGCCTACTACCGCTCCTTCGACCACCTGTTTGAAGCACCCCTCGCCATCAAGCGGGTTCTCATGATTGGCGGGGGCGCCTATTCCTACCCCAAGCACCTGCTGACCAGCAAAAGCGACGTTTCCATCGATGTGGTGGAAATCGATCCCGCCATCGTCGATATCGCTCGCAAGCACTTTTTCGTGGATGAGCTGGAACGCCGTTTTGGTGTCTGTGGAGAAAATCGCCTGACCACCTACGTGTCCGATGGCGCGGAATACCTGAATCGCTGCGAGGGCGCCCGCTATGATGCCATCATCAACGACTCCTTCGATGGCACGAACCCCACCGCACAACTCCTCAGCCCTCCAGGCATCGCCGCCGCTAAACGCTGTTTGACCTGCGGCGGACTCTATCTCCTCAATGCCGTTGTGGACGAAGGGGCTGCTTCGCAGGCCGTCAACACGGCCATGAGCGCGCTTGCCGCTCACTTTTCCCATGTGTACGAGATTCCTTGTATTGACCTGGAGTTTTCCGGTGCTGACAACTATCTGCTCATCGCTACAGATACCCCCTGCTTTTTCACGGGCGCAGCCAGCGCGCTTTACGTTTAAGCGCGAATCGTTACTTATGCTTTCCCTATGTAATCATTAGGTGAAGAACAGCTTGAAATAACACAGTTTTGTCTTGAATTGCACAAAACATGCTAGTACTATGCACACGTTGTAAGTTTCGGAGCTAAGGGGGTACCTATGCACCAGCACGCCCATGAACATCAGCACGGCACCGGCGAGCAGACGCCCGCCCAGCGCAATGCAATCCTCACCTACATGCTGGATCACAACCAGCATCACGCCGAAGAGCTGCATGAGCTTGGCCATCAGGCTGAAGGCGAAGCCTCCGATCTTATTCACGAGGCAGTCGAGCTGTTCAAGCAGTCAAACGAGAAACTTGCTCGTGCCCTTGAGCTGCTGAAGGCGGAGGAGTAAGCCATGTGTCTCTCCACCGTTTTCCAGTATCAGGACAACCCCGATCAGGCAGAAGAGCTGTGTTCGAACATCAGCACTTTTGAGGTCAAGGGAGATTCAATCACCTTCACCGATCTTTTGGGTGAAGAATATGTCGTAGAAGGCACCATCAGCAAGGTGGACTTCGTCAAAAGCCGCATTTACGTGGCATCCTAAAGATTTCATCATGGCTGAATACGAAGTTCTTCGCGAGATTTTCAACCAATGCAGCGGCAACCAGATGCGTGACATCTTTGTCGAAGAGGTCGAAATCGACGACATCGACGCTTACATGGACAAATATCGCACGGGTAAAAACATCACCGAGGACCGCTACGAACGCGAGGATGGCACTATTTCTTACGATCTGAACGTAGACGGGCTTCGTCAGCGTATTAATTTCCAGCCCCTTTAATCGAAACAAGAACGTGGTGATATAACATGACGTACACAATCGCACTGGCCGGCAAAGGCGGCGTTGGGAAAACCACCATTACCGGTATGCTCATCCAATATCTGGCCAAAAACGGCAAGGGTCCCCTGCTGGCCGTCGATGCTGATGCCAACGCAAACCTTAACGAGGTCTTAGGCATCGAGGTCGAAGCCACCCTAGGCGACATCCGCGAAGAGGTTGCTCGCTCTGAAGATCAGCTGGAAAACCCCATCCCCTCCAGCATGACCAAGCAGGAATTCCTTCAGTACAAACTTTCCAACGCTTTCACCGAAGAGGACGATTACGACCTGCTGGTTATGGGCCGCACGCAGGGTAAGGGCTGTTATTGCTTCGTCAACGATTTGCTCACGGCCCAGCTGCGCAAGGTTGCCAGCAATTACGAGTACGTCATCGTGGACAACGAAGCCGGCATGGAGCATATCAGCCGCGGCATTCTGCCTGCCGTTGATATGGTTATCTTAG
>CAYFWL010000041.1:9364-14666 GCA_964346845.1 uncultured Eggerthellaceae bacterium
CGTCGCGGCATCCAGGCCGTTGGTCGCATTGCAGAACTGGTGCGCAACCTTGGCTTGAACCCCAGCATCATGAAGCTTATCGTCAACCGCGCCCCTGAAGGACAGCTCAACGAGGGCATCCTGGAGGAGATCAAGAAGCAAGGTTTGGACCTTTTGGGCGTCCTTCCCCATGATGGCGCCATCTACGAAGCGGACTGCGCAGGGGAACCCAGCAGCACGCTTCCCGAAACCGCAGATGCCAAATCAGCGCTTTTCCCGCTGTTTGACACGCTGTTTAACGAGGTAAAAGAAGCTCAGGCAAAATAGCTCGGCTTTTTATTATAGTTTCAAGGAAGAGAACAGTAGAAGGAGGTAATGGCTATGCCATTCAAAAAGACGGCTCAAACGTATTCCGCGTCTATCAACACGGTTACGCTTGGCACCGGCGACAAGGCTGTCACCATTGGTGGGTCCAATGTTGACGCACTCTGCAGCTTTGATGCTCCCATCGAGCACAAACCGCTGGTAGGTTTCGAGATCCCCGATAAGGGCATCGATGCAACACTGCCCAAGATGGCAGAGATTTTCGCTGGTTGCGACACCGTCGCCGCTCAGGCTGCTCGTGCCGCCGAGCTCCCCGGCGTTGATTTCGTCGCTATCCGCTTTGAAAGCGCTGATCCGAACGGCGAAGACATGTCCGTCGAGGACTGCGTTGCCATGGCTACCGCAGTGGCAGAAGCAACTGATGCTCCCCTGTGCTTTGAGGGCTGCAAGAATTTCGACAAGGACGCAAAGATTTTCGAGAGCGTTTCTTCCGCGCTGCAGGGTCGCAACATCCTGCTTCTTTCCGCTCGTGAAGAGAATTACAAGACCGTTGCCGCTTCCGCCGGCATGGCATACGACCAGAAGTTCGGCGCCGAGTCTGCTGTCGACATCAACCTGGCCAAGCAACTGAACGTTCTCATCGGCCAGATGGGCATTCAGAGCAACGCTTACATGATGAACCTGGGTACGGCCGCTGTTGGTTACGGCTTCGAGTACCTGCTGTCCACCATCGACCGCGTTCGCGCTGCCGCCCTGGGTCAGAGCGACGCGCCGCTGCAGCTTCCTATCATCACCCCCTGTGCTGCTGATTGCTGGGGCGTGAAAGAAGCTCTCACCGAAGAATCCGAAGCTCCTGAGTGGGGTCCCCGCGAAGAGCGCGGCATCCAGATGGAGATCGCAACGGCTGCTGCCGTCCTGGGCGCAGGTTCCGACGCCGTTATCCTTGGCCATCCCGATTCCGCTGCAACGATTTCTGCCTTCGTTGCAGCCATGATGTAGGAGGTACACCATGGCTCTCAAAGGTCTTGATATCTTTAAACTGACCCCTAAAACGAACTGCAAAGAATGTGGCAACCCCACCTGTATGGCCTTCGCCATGAAGGTTGCCCAGGGTGCTGTCAGTCTGGACAAGTGCCCCCATATGTCTGCTGAGGCTTTGGCTCAGCTTTCCGAAGCCACCGCTCCTCCCATGAAGACCATCAAGATTGGCGCAGGTGCTGAAGAGCACTCTTTGGGTGGCGAGACTGTTCTGTATCGTCACGAGAAGACGTTCGTAAGCCGCAACCTGTTCTCGGTGGCCATGACTGCTGCCAACTTCGATGAGAAGTGGGAAGCTATCAAGGCAGTCGACTACGAGCGCATCTCTGAGCGCATGTATGTTGAAACCCTGACGCTTGTCTACGAAGGCGACGTGAACGCCTACACCGAACTGGTGAAGAAAGCTGCTGAGACCGGTCGCACCCTGATTCTGAACTGCGGCTGCGTCGATGCTGCACGCGCTGCTCTGGAAATCTGCGCTGCGGGCAAGCCCATCCTGAATGGCGCTCAGGCCGACAACGCTGCTGAAATGTCCGATTTGGCTACCGAGTTTGGCGTTGTTCTGGGCGTTTCCGGTGCTGACCTGGACGAACTCCACGCCACCGTCGAGGCTCTGGAAGCTAAGGGCAACAAGAACCTGGTGCTGAATGTTTCCTCGGCTTCCGCTAAAGAAGCCTATGCCGAGGCTGTTCAGATTCGTCGTGCCGCCATCAAGGACAACGACCGTAGCTTCGGTTACCCCGCCATCGTGAATGTTGCCGCCATCGCCCCGGGTGATATGCATCTGCAGCAGGCTCTGGCATCGCTTTTCACCATCAAGTACGGCTCCATCATCGTTATGGACATCATGACCTACGCTGAGGCTCTGCCTCTGTACGGCGAGCGCCAGAACGTGTTCACCGATCCTCAGAAACCCATGACCGTAGAGCCCAAGATCTACCCGCTGAACGGCGCCGATGCTTCCGCCCCCGTTGTTGCAACCGTCGACTTCGCTCTGACCTACTTCTTGGTTTCTGCCGAACTGGAGCGCTCGGGTGTGCCGGTCAACCTGATGATCACCGACGCAGGCGGCTACTCCGTTCTGACCTCCTGGGCTGCCGGCAAGTTCTCCGCTGGCTCCATCAGCAAGTTCATCCAGGAAAACGGTATCGAAGAGGCCGTGTCTTCCCGCAAGCTCATCATCCCCGGCAAGGTTGCCGTACTGAAGGGCGAACTGGAAGAGCGCCTGCCCGCCTGGGAAATCATCACTGCTCCCAACGAGGCGGTCGAGCTCGTTAAATTCATGAAGGAACTCTAAAACACGTGACAGTTCTTTTATCACGGTAAAGACCTCGTAACAACCACTCTGATTTACTCGGTACGTGATAGACTATACGTGGTAACCATGGGCGGCGGGTAAGATGCCCGTCGCCCATTCCTATAGAAAGGGGACTAAATCCATGGGAAAGTTTGTAGTCATTGGCGAGCGCCTCTCCGTTACCGCGCCCGCCGTACGCGCTGCTTTTGAAGCACGCGACCCCGAGCCGGTTCTCTCCCGCTGCAAGAAGCAGCTCGAGGCTGGTGCTACCTACCTGGACGTCAATATCGGCCCTGCCGAGAAAGACGGCGCCGACCTGATGAAGTGGTGCGTGGAGCTTCTGCAGAGCGAATTCGACAACGTTCCTCTGGCTCTGGACACCGCTAACAAGGAAGCTATCGAAGCTGGTATCTCCGTTTACAACCGCGCAAAGGGCAAGCCCATCGTCAACTCTGCCGATGCTGCTGGCCGCATTGAGTACGTTGACCTGGCTGCTGCAAACGACGCCATCGTCATCGCTCTGTGCAACGGCAACGGTATCGCTTCCGACAACGACGAGCGCATGAACTACATGCAGATGCTGATGGAGCGCGGCATGATGGAGGGCATGGACGTCGAGAACGATATGTGGTTCGACCCGCTGTTCCTGGTCACCAAGGGTATGCAGGACAAGCAGATGGAGATCCTGGAATTCATCAAGATGATTTCCGACATGGGCATGAAGTCCACCGGCGGCCTGTCCAACAACTCCAACGGCATGCCTAAGGACATCCGTCCCATCATGGACGCCACCATGGTTGCCATGGCTATGATGCAGGGTCTCACCTCTGCTATCGTTAACCCCAACGACCTGCGCCTGATGGAGACCATCAAGTCTGCTGACGTCATCAAGAACAACACGTTGTACGCAGACTCTTACCTGGAGATTTAATCTTTTGGGCAGCTGGTACTTTTTGCACAATTAAAGAAACTTACGATGCGCCCGCTGCCAAAACGGGACATTTTGGCAGCGGGCGCATCGGAGTATAAGGAAAATGTCAAAAAACGAGACCAAAGGGGATAAATATGGGACTTTTTGACTTTTTGAAAAAGGGCAAGGACAAGGATGCTGCTCAGGCCGTCGATGCCGCCACGGGTACCGCCGAAGAAGCCCTCAGCGCCGTCGAAGAGCTCGCTGAGGCTTCACCCGCTGAAGCAGCCGAAGCCGCTCCCGAAAGCACGGGCAACGCTTTGATGGACATGATCTACGGGGGATCTGATGCCGTCATCGGTCTGACCGAGGACGCGGTACACGCCGCCATCGAAGCAAATGGAGCCGATACTCCTATCGCCTTCCCTGACACCGCTTACTATCTGCCCACTATCTACGCCGCAACCGGTGTTAAGGTGGAAAAGCTGGGTGATCTGCCTGCTTGCATCGGCGTCATGAAGAGCTTAGACACCCATGCCGCCGATTTGGGAGCCGCCCTCAATGCCGGCCTGGCTACCGCTGTCGGCGCTGAGATCATCGAGGCCCTGAAATGGGTTGGCAATGCCGCCCCCTACGAAGGCGAAGGCGGCATCGGCTTTGTACCTGACCCCGTCATCCGTTCGCTAGGCGTGCCCCTGGTCACCGGTGACATCCCCGGTGTTGCCGTTGTTCTGGGCAATGCGGAACGTCCTGCCGATGTTGCCGCCATCATCCGCGACTACCAGGACAAAGGCCTGCTCACCTTCTTGGTTGGCGGCGTGATTGACCAAGCCGCTGCCGAAGGCGTGAAAATGGGCTTGGACTACCGCGTCGTGCCCTTAGGCCACGACGTTACCGCCGTTACCCACGTTGTCACCGTAGCCATCCGTGCCGCCCTGATCTTTGGCGCGGTGGAGCCAGGCAACCTGGCTGCTCTGCTCGAGTACACCAAGGAACGCGTGCCGGCCTTCGTCAACACCTTCGGCGCGATCGATGAGGTCGTTGTTTCCGCCGGTGCTGGCGCTATCGCTTTGGGCTTCCCCGTTATCGTTGACATCCCTCTGGGAGATTTGCAAGTTCCTGGAGCCCTGGAATCCGAAGAAGACCACGGCAACACCGCTGCCAAGTCTCTGCAGATGCGCAACATCAAGGTGAAGGCCAAGGCTGTTGAGCTTCCTGTTTCCTTTGCTGCCGCTTTTGAGGGCGAAATCGTCCGCAAAAAGGAATGCTACGTGGAGTTCGATTCCGACCACAACCCCACTGCCGAACTGCTGAAGATGGCTCCCGCCGAAGAGGTGGAAGATGGCAAGGTCACCATTGTCGGACCCGATGTTGACGAGAACGCCGAAGAGCTGATTCGCTTGCCCCTGGTCACCTTTGTCAAGGTGTACGGCGAAAAGATGCAGCCCGACTTCGAATCGGTTATCGAGCGCAACATCCACGCTTGGTTCAACTATATGGAGGGCGTGATGCATACCCGTCAGCGCAACCTGTTCCGCATCCGCATCAGCAAGGATTCCTTCGCGCGCGGTCTGCGTCTGAGCAACTTCGGTGACGTGCTCGTCAGCATGATCAAACAGGATTTCGGCGAGGTCGTTGACAAGGTTGAAGTCACCTTCATCACCGACAAAGAGCAGGCTGAGGCGTTCCTCACCGAAAAAGCCATGCCCACCTACGCCGAGCGCGACAACCGTATCGCGTCCCTCACCGACGAG
>CAYFWL010000042.1:0-5354 GCA_964346845.1 uncultured Eggerthellaceae bacterium
GCCCTTCTAGGGCCGATGATCAAGCCACCGGCTAGGCCGGTGGTCATGACTGCATGGGCGAGGGTGCGCCGAAGGCTGTGTCCTGCGTGTGTCCAGGAATAAGCTTCAGACAGCATGCCGAAAACGCTGTGGTACCTTGTGCGGCCCAAAGATGATGGCTGCATAATCGAGGGCTTAGCGCGGAAGATGTGCTTACATTTGAGAAAGAGTATGCCACGTGATGAATATCGCGTGGCATACTGCTTGTTGACGGGAGCGCTTTGGGCTTGACGGCTTAGGCCCTTCGACGATAGGCGGTTGCACGACCGCGCCCCAGCTTCTCCAAAAAACCCTCTTTGACCAGGACTCCGAGGGAGTTTTCGACGGTGGAAAGGGAAATGTCGGGCAGGGCTTGCATGACTTCTTGTTTCGTGAACGGGCCGCTGCGGAATGCGAAGAAATCCGCGACACGCTGACTTTTCGAGGGAGCACTCTGAGAGGATGTCTCTGCTCTGCGTAAAACCGTGTTATATGCTTCGTGCACCAAGGAAAGCCACAGATGCACGAAAGGCGTGTAATCGCATGTCTCGCTGTCCCAAGTGACAAGACAGGCATTGAGTGCATCGTAATAGGCGGCAGCGTTCTTTTCGCAGAGGCGATCGATGCTCATATAGCGGAAGATGTCAAAACCGGCCTTTTGCATCAGCAGCAGCGAGAAGAGGCGCGCGAGACGTCCCGTTCCCTCGTCAAAGGGTTTGATGCACATGAAATCGACCGCGAAGCTCGGAATCAAGAGCAGCTGTCGGCTGGCGGTGGCACTCCAGGCTTGCGCGAGATTGTCGCAGGCAGATCCGAGGTAGAGTGGCGTTTCGAAGGCCGCAATCGGACTTGCCGGTACGCGCTGCACCTGGCCGTTAATCATCATGTTCACGTAGTCCTTTTGACGGTACGCGCTTTTTTTACCTGCTGGCGCACCGCCGAGCAGCACCGTATGCATGGCAAGAAAGGTACTTGCGGCAATATCGAAGCGTTCGGGTTCCTGCTGAAAGGCCTTGAGGGTACGTGCGTAACCGACAATCTGCTGTTCATGGCTCGTGAGAGGGGTCTCGCCACCGATGAGGTCAGATGCCCGTCGAGGGTCTATGCAGATACCTTCGATGCGCGCCGAGGCATCCACGTTGTCAAAGAGCGCTTGACGTTCAAGGCGCTGGAGTAGATCTGTGTGAGCTGAGCGCACGGCATCGAAGCGTCCCTTGCTTTCGTGGAGAAGGGTTTGGAGATTCCAGCACTCCTCCGAATAGGCAGAAGAGGGCAGGGTACTGTACGAAAACGATTTCACGGGTGCTCCTTTCGTGGCTTTCTGCCCAATCATTATAGCCTGTTTTGGGCAGAAAACTTAAATCGCCTGCAATTGTCTCAGCGCGCTCTTCTTTTCCCTAGGGGGAGGTGCTTAAATGGAGGGCAGGAGGAAAACTGAGAGAAGGGATCAACCATGGCAATTCACCTGGTTGTTGATCCGAAGCAGTGCAAAGCATGTCGCTCCTGCGAGCTTGCGTGCTCCTTCGGCCACAACAACGAATTCAACCCGCGCTTGTCCTGTGTCACCGTCTTCCATTATGAGCAGGCAAGCATTTCTGTTCCCGTTATGTGCATGCAATGCGACGAGGCAGCCTGCGCAAAGGTGTGCCCTACGGGTGCCCTCAAGCGCAATCCCGACGGCGTGGTCGTCCATGATGCCAGTAAGTGCCTGGTATGCAAGATGTGCGTGAGCGCCTGCCCTCTGGGCAACATCTCCTATTCGCCGCTGAAAAACAAGGTATTCAAGTGCGACCTGTGCGACGGCGACCCCCTGTGCGTAAAGTTCTGCCCCACGAGCGCCATTACCGCAGTTGACTCTGCGGAGGCTCCGGATAAAAAGCAGCTCATGGCCGATAAGCTTATGGCTGTTGCTGAGGAGGCGTAGATCATGGCTATTGGAAATGCTTGGACAGGCACTATTCTTCGCGTTAACCTGACAGAGGGCACCATTGCACGTGAACCGCTGAACATGCAGGACGCGCATGATTATGTGGGCGCACGCGGCCTGGGTACTAAGTACTACTGCAACGAAGTTGACCCTCAGATCGATCCGCTGTCCCCTGAAAACAAGCTCATCTTTATGACAGGCGCTTTGACGGGCACCGCTGCTCCTTCCGCTGGTCGCTACGAGGTGGTTTCGAAGTCTCCTTTGACCGGCGCTATCGGCGCTGCGAATTCAGGTGGCCATTTTGGACCCGAGCTGAAATATGCCGGCTACGACGGCATCATCTTTGAGGGCAGGGCCGAACACCCCGTTTATCTGTACATTAACGATGACGTGGTAGAGTTGCGTGACGCCAGCCACCTGTGGGGTAAAAACGTCCATGAGACCACCGATCTGCTGGAAGCCGAAGCGGGTAAAGTCCGTGTTGCCACCATCGCACCTTCGGGGGAGGCCGGCGTGCTCTTTGCCGGCGTTATGAACGACAAGAATCGCGCGGCGGGTCGTGGCGGCATGGGAGCTGTTATGGGTTCCAAGAACCTGAAGGCCGTGGTGGTTCGCGGCACGGGCAGCGTGAAGGTTGCGCGTAATGAAGGCTTTTTTGCCGAGAGCATGCGTACCCGCACGATGTTGCGTGAGCACCCCGTGTGCGGCGAAGGCCTTGCGGCATACGGCACCGAGATTTTGGTGAACATCATCAACGAAGTGGGCGGTCTTCCTAAGAACAACGGTCGCGACGGCGCCGTGTTTGAGAACGCCTACGAAATCTCCGGTGAAAAGCTCGCTGAAACGGCCCTTGTCAAGAACCAGGGTTGCTTCGGATGCACGATTGCCTGCGGTCGCGTCACGAAGATCGAACCTGACGAATCCGAATTCTACGGTTTCGGCGAAGGCCCCGAATACGAGGCGGGCTGGAGCTTTGGTGCTGACTGCGGCATCGATGACATCGCCGCCGTGCTGAAGGCAAACTGGATCTGCAACGAAGAGGGTATGGACCCCATCACCCTGGGTGCTACCATCGCTTGTGCTATGGAGCTCTACGAGATGGGCGCCATCCCCGAAAGCGATATCGGCTTCCCCCTGCGTTTTGGCGACGCCGCCGCTATGGTGAAGTGCGTTCGCATGACCGCCGATGGTGAGGGTTTTGGCAAGCTGCTGGGTCAGGGTTCCTATCGTCTGGCAGATCACTACGGTCATCCCGAGCTTTCTATGTCCGTGAAAAAGCAGGAAATGCCCGCCTACGATGGTCGTGCTATTCAGGGCATCGCCCTTGAATATGCCACGTCCAACCGCGGTGGTTGCCACGTGCGCGGCTATATGATTTCCCCCGAGGTTTTGGGCTTGCCCGTGAAAACCGACCCACTGGTGACCGAGGGTAAGGGTGCGCTGCTGAAGACCTTCCAAGATTTGACGGCGCTCTGCGACTCTACGGGCATCTGCCTCTTCACCACCTTCGCACTCGGCCTTCCTGAGCTGGCGGGTCTGTATCGTGAGGCGGTGGGCACCGACGAGACCGATGAGGAAATCCTGCTGAAAGGCGAGCGCATCTGGAACCTGGAGAAGCGCTTCAACATGGCTGCCGGCGTTGAGAAAGACACGCTGCCGCCGCGCTTGCTGCGCGAAGAGCTACCGAGCGGTCCTGCCAAGGGCAAGGTGGCAGAGCTGCAGGTCATGCTTGCCGATTACTACGAGGCGCGTGGCTGGACCGCTGAAGGTGAGCCGACTGCTGCTAAGTTCCAGGAGCTTTCCCTCTAGTATGCAGGGCATGCGGTGAACGTAAAATTCTTCGCAACATATCGCAAAATCGTGGGGCAGGGATCAATCGATATCCCTGCTCCACGGGACGTTTTGGAGCTGCTGGAGATTCTGGAGCAGCGCTATCCGGCCTTTCGGGGACTTTTGCTCAACGATGAGCACAGCGACAAAGGACGCGATGCCATCGTGCTGGTGTGCGGGCGTCATATCGAGCATCTGGATGGCGTGCGCACCACCCTTTCCGAGCAGGACTATGTGGCTTTGACTCCGCTGGTGGCGGGGGGATAAGCTTACGCGTATTCTCAGGTGAGGAGACTGACATGGTTTCCGAAGAAGAAATCACACGAATCGTGCAGTCATATCCGGGCGAGCGTCGTTACGCCTTGGCCGCGATGCAGGATATGCAACGCACGTTCAACTATATTCCCGAAGCGGGGTTAACGGCATTAGCGCAGCATCTGGACTGCGGCGTGGCGCAGCTGTATTCCATGGCGACGTTTTACAAGGCGCTCTCCTTGAAGCCCAAGGGCAGGCATATCGTGAAGGTTTGCAACGGTACGGCGTGTCATATTCGTGGGTCGATGAATCTGGTGACGGGGCTTAAGCGCGAGCTCGGTATCGAGCCTGGTGAGACCACCGAAGACGGCAGCTTTTCCGTTGAGATGGTGAATTGCCTGGGTTCGTGTGCCTTGGCTCCTGTCATGCTGGTCGATGGCACCTACCACAACAAGCTGAAGCTGGAGGACGTGTCGGGCATCATCGAGGCTTATCGCGCTCAGGATGCACGGGAAGGAGAGGCCCGTCATGACTAGAACCGATACCATTCTGGTGTGCTGCGGCACAGGCTGTGTTGCCAATGGTGCCTCTGAAGTGGCTTCTGCCCTTGAAGCCCAGATTGCTGAGCAAGGAGCTTCTGCCCAGGTAGAGCTCAAGGTCTGCCGCACAGGATGCTCAGGGGAATGTGAGCAAGGTCCGGTAGTGCGTCTGATGCCCCGCGACACCATGTACTACAAGGTGAAGCCCGCTGATGCTGAGGCCATCGTGGCTTCGCTTGAAGGGGAAGCGGTGCAGAAGCTGCTCTATCGTGACCCGCAAGGCCAGCGCCATGAGCATCAGGCTGCCAATCCCTTTTACGGCCTGCAGCATAAGATGGTGCTGAAAGATGTCGGCATCATCGATCCCGTGAGCCTTGATGCCTATGTCGCCGCAGGTGGCTACGAAGGCCTGAAGCGCGCCTTAGGCATGACGCCTGATGAGATCATCACCGAAGTGGAGCGAAGCGGGCTGCGCGGCAAGGGCGGCGCCGGTTTCCCCACGGGGCGCAAGTGGCGCAGTGCTGCCAGCTACGATGCCTTCCCCAAATACATCGTGTGCAACGGCGATGAAGGCGATCCTGGTGCCTTTATGGACGGCTCTATCATGGAGGGTAACCCCCATGCCGTTATCGAGGGTATGATCATCGGTGCGCTGGCCATCGGTGCCGAAACGGGCGTTTTGTATATCCGCGATGAATACGCCCTAGCGCGCGATCATATTCAGCGCGCCATTGACGATGCCTTTGCAGCGGGTATCTTGGGCGAGCATATCAGGGGAAGCGACC
>CAYFWL010000042.1:5364-7963 GCA_964346845.1 uncultured Eggerthellaceae bacterium
GCGCATTTGTCTGCGGTGAATCGAACGCACTGATGAACTCTATCGAGGGCAAGGTGGGCGAGCCGCGTACAAAGTATATCCGCAGCGTTCAGAGCGGCCTTTTCGAGAAGCCGACGGTGCTGAACAACGTGGAATCTTTGGCATCGATTCCGGTCATTTTCGCCCACGGCGGCGATGCTTACGCCCAAATCGGCACCGAGACCTCAAAGGGCACCAAGGTGTTTGCCATGGTGGGTAAGGTAAAACACACCGGCTTGGTAGAAGTTCCCATGGGCACCACACTGCGCACGCTGATCTACGACATCGGCGGCGGCATCATCAAGGACCGCCCCTTCAAGGCCATCCAGACCGGCGGTCCTTCGGGTGGCTGCATTCCCCAAGATTTGCTGGATTTGCCGGTGGATTTCGATACCCTCACCGAGTACGGTGCCATGATGGGTTCGGGCGGCATGATCGTCATGGATGACTGCAGCTGCATGGTCGAGGTGGCGCGCTACTACATTGACTTTCTGTGCGAGGAGAGCTGCGGCAAGTGCACGCCGTGTCGCGAAGGCCTGCGCCAGATGCGCCATATCCTGACGGAAATCTGCGAAGGCCGTGGCCGTGAGGGAGACATTGAGCTTCTGCAGGAGCTGGGCGCTATGATGCAGGACGCGTCGCTCTGCGCCTTGGGCAGAACCGCGCCGAACCCCGTGCTCACCACGATCAAGTTCTTCCGCGATGAGTACGAAGCCCACATCACAGAGCATCGTTGCCCGGCAGGCGTGTGCGCGGCGCTGACCCGCTTTACCATTGATGAGCAGGCATGTACGGGCTGCGATCTCTGTGCGAGGGCGTGTCCCACCGGCGCTATTTCAGGTGCGCGGAAAGAAGCGCATCGCATCGATGCGCAGGTCTGCATTGCCTGCGGAAGCTGCCGTGAGGTGTGCAACTTCAACGCCGTGCTGACGGAGGGGAGGTAGTCATGGAGGGAGGAAAAACGGCCACGACTAAGACCTATGAGATTACCATCGACGGTAAGATCTGCACTGCCGAGCACGGGGAGTTCTTGTGGGATGTCGCAAAACGTAATGGCATTCACATTCCCGCTTTGTGTCGCAGCGATTATTTCGAGGAACATCGTGCCTGTTGCCGCGTGTGCATTGTTGAGGTCATCGCACGCGGTCGCTCGAAAGTCGTTACATCCTGCGTGTATCCTATCGAGGGGGAATGTGAGGTTTTGAGCAATTCTCCCAAGATTCGTCGAGAGCGCGGGCTCATCATGGCCTTGCTTGCGGCTCGTGCGCCCGAATCGGACAATATGAAAAGCATGGCGCGCTTTATGGGTGAGGATGTAGACTATCGTCGTCTGAAGCCCTTAGATGCTGGAAAGTGCATTCTGTGCGGGCGCTGTGTGCAGGCGTGCGAGAGCATGGGAGCCGGCTCCATCGCGACGGTTAACCGCGGCACCGAAAAGGAGATCAATACCCCCTACGGCGCGGCAAATGATGCCTGTATTGGTTGTCTGAGCTGCGCAAAGGTGTGTCCCACGGATGCGATTGCATACAGCGAAGACGATGAAACCCGTACCATTTGGTACCGCAGCTTCGAGCTCGTTCACTGTGCGCAGTGCGGAGCGCTCATGGGCACGAAAGAAATGTTGGAATTTGATACCTGCGATGCCTGTCGTAAAAACGCCATTGCCGACGCGCTCGCCGAGACCTATCGTTTCGTGTAAGACGGCGGACGTAACGCATACCGGGAAAAGGAGGGCGTTATGGCATTCGAAGGTCGCTACGTGCGCAATCAGCAGGCGCTCACGGCGCAGGAATGCCAAGCGCTTTCGTCGTGTCAGGTGACCATTGCGGGCTGTGGGGGCCTGGGTGGCCACGTTGCCGAGCAGCTGGCGCGTTTGGGGGTGGGGCATCTTCGTCTCATCGATGCTGACGTGATAGAGGAAAGCAACCTGAACCGTCAGCTCTTTGCCACCGAGCTGAGCTTGGGAAAACACAAGCTCGATGCTGCGGTCGAGCGTTTGACTGCAGTGAACTCCGAGACACATATAGAGCTGCATGATATCTATCTGACCAGCGAAAACGCCACCTCTCTTGTAGTGGGAAGCCAGTGTGTGGTCGATTGCCTGGACAACGTGCCGTCACGCTTCAATCTTGCTCGTGCCTGTCAAGAGGCGGGAATCCCTGTGGTGTACGGTGCGATAGCGGGATGGTTCGGGCAGGTGTGCACGGTGTTCCCGGGCGATGTCTCCTTCGTCTCTCTGTATGGGGCCGAAGAGGGCGCTATCGAAGGAGAAGGCGTGCAAAAGACCGAAGGCAATCTCCCTTTTACTGCAGGCGTGGTGGCATCATTTCAAGCGGCAGAGGCGGTGAAGGTGCTGCTCAAGAAGGGTGATAGCTTGCGCAACCGCCTGCTTATGATCGACGCGCTTTTTGGCTCCGTGGAAGAAATGCCCCTGCGCTGATTTTGACGTTGGTATAGGAGACTTCCTGGCAGGTGTTGCTCGGTTGTTGTCCGACCGACATCTTTGAGCTTACGGTTCTCGTGCGAGCCGGCTTCTTGGAGCGGCGCACCATGGTTTTTCACGGTAAAGCGAGATTTTCTG
>CAYFWL010000042.1:8063-14594 GCA_964346845.1 uncultured Eggerthellaceae bacterium
GATTTTCTGTCAAATCGGCTTTTTGGCAGAAATTTTCCCTAATCCGCAATAATTCGAGTCGTGTTGAGATGGATACGCTTTCCGGTTCAGTGCGCTTTCCCGTGTGATCGCTTTAAGGGAATTATATATTGCGTCGATATTTGAACACCGTTTTGCTAATAGCTGAGCAGCGTTTCGCTCCTGTCCCCATTCTTTGCAAAAACCTGACATTCCCTCTTCGTCAACTTGACAGAGCGGGCGTATCATCAAAAACGAGAAGAAACGAGGCAAGAGCGACAAGCACGACAAGCGCGACAAACGTGACAAGCGCGACAAATGAGGCAAGAACGACAAGCGCGGCAAGCGAGGGGTTTCAGGAAGGAAGGCTTTATGGAAGTAGGCATTGCCCAAGTTGCTGCAGCGATGGTGGCAGATCCGGTACTGGGTCTTATCGTCCTGCTGTGTCTGGGCGCAACGGTGGTGAACGGAGCAACCGATGCCCCGAACGCCATCGCTACGGTCGTTGGTACGAGGGCGATGCGTCCGACGCCTGCTATTATCATGGCGGTTGTCGGCAATTTCGTCGGCATGATTCTCATCACCAGCATCAGTACGGCGGTTGCCAGCACCATCTTCGGTATGGTTGACTTCGGTGGCGATAACCATGCTGCACTGGTTGCCCTGGCTGCGGCTATGGTGGCCATCATCGTGTGGGGCGTTGCCGCCTGGGCGTTTGGCATTCCCACGAGCCAGAGCCATTCACTCATTGCGGGCATCACGGGTGCGGCGATTGCGCTGCAGGGCGGCTTGGGCGGCGTTAACCCCGAGGAGTGGATGAAGGTGCTGTATGGTTTGGCTATCAGCACGGTTCTTGGCTTCGGAACGGGTTGGCTGTTCGCGCGTTTGGTAAAAGTAAGCTGCAGAAATGCTTCGCGCAAGAAGACGAACTCATTTTTCAAGGTGGCGCAGATAGTTGCAGGTGCGGGCGTTGCGGTCTTGCATGGCGCTCAAGATGGGCAGAAATTCCTGAGTCTTACCATGCTGGGTGTTATGTTGGGTGTTTACGGTACATCGCAGATGGACGGTTTTCCTCTGTGGATGGTGATTCTGGTGAGTTTGACCATGAGCGTGGGCACGGCTGTTGGCGGTCGCAAGATCATCAAAAGCGTGGGTATGAACATGGTGGAGATGGAGCAATATCAGGGTTTCGCTGCGTGCCTTTCGGCGTGTTTCTGCATCGCGCTGCCAACGTTTACGGGCATACCCGTCTCGACGACCCATACCAAGACCACGGCCATCATGGGCGTGGGGGCGGAAAAACGCGTTCGAGCGGTGAAGTGGGACCTTGCGAAATCCATGGTACTCACCTGGGTTTTGACTTTCCCGGGCTGTGGAATTTTAGCCTTTGGTTTCACGCACCTGTTCTTGCTCTTGCTGTAGGCAGGTGACGGGAAGGGGCTGTCGCGGGCGGTGCGCTGCAGCATTTCGGGAAGCGGTGTTTCGCAGGGGCGTTTGCGACAGGACTAGCAGGACTGACAGGAGCACGGCACGGGAAGCTCGCTGTGGTTCGTGGTTAACGAAAACGTATACAAGAGAGGATCTTTCATGGGCAAGAATCGTGGATTCAACTATTACAACGCATATGTCAAGCAGGCAGATTATGCCTATGAGCTGGTGTGCAATCTCGAAAGCGCCCTTCGTTCGGGAGACTTTGGAACCCGTGAACTGATGGAAGCGATGCATACGGTAGAAAACGACGCCGATCAGGTATGTCACGAAGTGCATGAGCATCTTCTGACGGATTTCGTGGTGCCCTTCGAGCGCAATAGCATGACTATGCTGACAAGCGCGCTCGACGATGTGAACGATGTTGCAGAAGACGTGGCCATTCGCGCATACTACTTCCATTGCACAGACTTTGAGCCTGTTGCCGGCGACATGTTTCTTCTGGCTATCAAGGCGGTCGAGGAGCTGAAGGCGGCGGTCAGTCTTTTGAGCGCTCACTCCAAGCAAAGCGACGCGATCAAGCGTCACTTGGTGGCTGCTCAAGGGATGGAAAGCGAATGCGATCGTGTATACATTGAGGCGGTGCACGAACTGTATGGCAGGGAAGGGGAAGATCCCGAGCGCCGTCGTATCGCGCATTCTATGCTGAGTGCTATTGAAAAGGTGCTGGATACGGTAGAGGATGCGGCTGAGCAGGTTGAGGCGCTTATCGTTGAAAATGCCTAGCCATAGGGCAAGCTTTATGGGAATTTGCACTATTTCAAAGACGCGGCAAGATATAAAGCTTTAGACTGCAGCTATGATTTACTACGTAGAAGATGACAAAAACATTCGGGATCTGGCTCTCTACGCGCTCAGGCAAAGCGGTCTTGAGGCTGAGGGTTTTTCGAGTGCCGCGCCGTTTCTGGCGGCGCTCGAAACCCAGGCACCCGATTTGATTCTTTTGGATATCATGCTTCCGGGCATTGACGGCTTAGAGCTGTTGGAGCGTCTGCGTAAACAGCCGGCGACCTGCAACATTCCTGTCATGATGCTTACTGCCAAGGGAACCGAATACGATAAAGTGGTCGGGCTTGACGCGGGCGCGGACGACTATCTGGCTAAGCCGTTCGGCATGATGGAGCTGGTGAGTCGTTGCAAGGCGCTGTTGCGAAGGGCGGCACGCGGGCATGCGGGCATGCAGACGGATGCTGCGGTTTTGACCTGCGGGCCTATTGTCCTGAACTCTCAGACGCGGGAAGTGAGTGCAGGTGGGGTAGCCTTGGAGCTGACCCTGAAAGAGTTCGCCCTTCTTCAGAAACTGCTTGCCGAGCAAGGGCGCGCGCTTTCCCGTGCACAATTGCTTGAAGACGTCTGGAACATCAGCTTCGTCGGCGAGACCAGGACGGTTGATACCCATATTCAGACATTGCGTCGAAAGCTCAACGAGGCGTGTTCGGGTGCAGGGGATATCATCAAGACTATTCGCGGGGTGGGCTATCGCATGAAGGAGGACGAGCCTTCGTGAGTGGCGCAAAAACCCTTGCCAAAAGGACCTTTGTCCTGTTTTTCATCTCTTCCTTGCTGGTGATGCTTGCTGCTACGGTAGCGACGACCGCTGCCAGTTTCAGTTCCTACGAGCGGGATGCCGAAGAGCGTCTCTTGTCTCAGGCAGCTGTTCTTTCCGAGGCAATCAAGAGCGATGCCGATGTTGACGATATGCGCGCAACACTGGAGCAATCCTTTCTTGGGAACATCCGGTGCACCTTGGTTGCTGCTGACGGTACTGTTTTGTATGACAGTCAGGTGGCGGCGGATGAGCTAGAAAACCATGCCACGCGCGATGAGATCAAGACCGCGCGCGATACGGGTCAGAATATAAGTTTGCGAAAATCTGCAACCCTTGGTACCGACACGCTGTATGCGGCGGTGCTCGTGAAAGAGGGAGTCGTGCTGCGTCTTGCGGAGACGCGCATCTCGCTCGCATCGTTTCTGGGGGGCATGTCGTTGCAACTTTTCGTCTCGTTACTGGCCATTTTCGCCTTATCGCTTGTGGCGGCACGGCTGCTTACGAGAATGGTCGTGAAGCCACTGCGTGATATCGACCTGTCGGCACCGCTCAACAACAGCGTTTACCAGGAGATTCAACCCCTGCTTGCACGCGTGGACGTGCAACGGCGTGAGCTGCAGGCGCAAAATGAGGAGCTTGAGCATGCGGTGAATCTCCGTCGAGATTTTACGGGCAATGTGAGCCATGAGTTGAAAAGCCCCTTGCAGGTAATCAGCGGCTATGCGGAGCTCATGGAAAGCGGGCTGGTTGCGCAAGAGGACATCCCACGTTTTGCGGGTCTCATTCGGCAGGAATCAACGACCATGCGCGAGCTGGTGGACGATATCCTAACCCTGTCGCGACTCGATGAGCGTGCGGGGTCAAAGATGGAAGCGGTGAATCTGGCTCAGGCCTGTCGTCATGCGTGGGCGCGCCTGGAGCCGAAGGCAGCCGAGCGAGGCGTAACGCTGACAAGCCAGCTGGATGAGAAATGCGGTGTTCTTGGCGATGTGCGCCTGATGGAACAGGTGGTTTATAACCTGCTCGATAACGCTATCACGTACAGCCCGCAGGGAAGCGAGGTATCTGTTGCCGTCCTGCGGGTGGAGGGTATGGTTCAGCTGCGTGTCACGGATGAGGGCCCGGGTATTCCCGCCGAGTATCGTGAGCGAATCTTTGAGCGCTTCTTCCGTGTTGACGGGAGCCGAGCGCGGGAAACCGGTGGTACGGGTCTTGGCCTTGCCATCGTCAAGCACGTCGCCGAAACCTTTGGCGGAACGGTGCATGTGGAAGCGCCCCGTTCTTCGGGTGCCACCTTTGTGGTGAATCTTCTTCCGGCCTAGGACGGTGGGAGGCGGAAGGACGCATTTTCTACCAGGTCCTATAGCCACTCAACGCCGCGTAGAAGTTCCAGCTCGATTTCATCACCCACCGCTACGGTGGATTCGCCAATTGGTGAGACACGATGGGCGTTCGATGTCAGACACTGGATCTGTTCGCCTCCTTTGAAGTTGAAGGGATGCGCAATGAGGCCATCGGGTGTTTTTCTCACGTCCCAGCGGCCGAGCATATCGAATCCATCAAAGCAATGATACTCGCCGTCGGAAGTGGCGCGCACGGTTTGACGTTGCGGCATCGGTATACCCAGCATGCGGCTTATGATTGCTTGCAGGCACCAGTCGGTTCCATAATAGGCGGCAAGAGGAGGGCCAGGCAGATTGACGACGGGCTTGTTATCGGCAACTGCCATCATGAGCGGGCGTCCTGGTGCAGCGGCAATATAGTGGTGCACGACGAAACCGCGTTTCTCGATTATACGTACGTTGAAGTCCTCTTCCCCGAGGGCCGATCCGCCGTTAATCACCACGAGGTCGGCGGCTTCCAGTGCGCGTTCAAACGCCTCCTCAAGTGCATCGAGGTCATCACGAACAAGGGGGAATCCAATTACCCTTGCACCGTAGCTTTCAAGCAGGTGCTTGCACATAAGGCTGTTGCAGTCTATGGCTTGCCCTCGTTGAGGCTTCATGCCAAAGGCTACGAGTTCGCTGCCGGTGGGGATGAATGCCACGACGGGCTTTTTTTTTTTTTTGACGGTGCTGATGCCGCCCATGCTTAACACTGCCAAGTCGGTCGGGCGGATAATGCTGCCTGCCGTCATGATTCCTCTGCCAGCTTTGACGATGGAGCCTGCGGGTGATATATTCGAGCCTGGTTTGACCACGGTGTCGTTATCTAGGGTGACCGCGCCATCTGTCTGGATTGCGGCTTTCTCAATCATGATGACCGCATCGAATTCATCAGGGAAGTCATCACCCGTGTCAGCGCGGACGTAATCGATGCCCAGTCTCCACGTGCTGGTATCGGGTATTCCGTTGACGAAGGAGGCTGACTTGACCGCGATGCCATCGCAGGACGATGCGCGTACCACCGGTATACTGACTAATGGTGTTGATGAAGCCGGGCCATGAAGTTCCGACGGAATTCACAACCGCCGGGATCTCTACAACGTTTCCCGCCATGTCGGTTATCGTTCTTGTTGCCGCGGTGCTCGATTGCGATGAGGAGCTCGAGGCAGACTGCGAGGATGCTTCCGTCGCAGAAGACGAGCTTGCCGAGTTGCATCCGAAGAGTAAACCCATGCTGAGTATGAGTGCAAGTGCGAATAGTGGCAGTTTTTTCATTGGTCCCTCCAGATTGAATAATCTTTGCTTATGCCCTTCATCGGGCTTGACCGGTTTTTAACAGTAAAGCGTAGATACGAGTGACGGTGGATGCGCGTAAACAACTGACCAAATCCGAGCCTTCCTCTGGCTTTTACACCAGGAACGTAACGTGTTTCTGTTTGAAAACTGTTCGGCACCATCTCCTGTCTAGTGCTAATCGTCTTCTTTCTGCAAAACTTAGCTTCTCGATAGACCTCTTCTTGAGGGGGCGATATATCCGACGAAAGCGCTGTCATCGTAATGGCGCATATCGTATCAAGCGAAATATATCCATGTATAAATAATTCTTAAATAAATATATTCTTATATTAATATAATTAAATCGTGGAAACGGGTCATTGTAAGTAATCGGCCTAATAATTGCCCGAAACGGTAAGCGACGTATTTCCTTGTTCTCGGTTTAGGGAAGTGCTTTTCGTTGCAAGATGGTTAAGCATCAGATACGCTGGCTTCTAGCTTGATACGGGGCGCGCTCCCGGTGACAGCAGACAGGGGCGCATCTTTTGTTGTGCATCCTCGGCATATATCGTTGTTGGTTCAGCTATGAGTGGCCTATGCGGGCCCAAGGCGCACGCTAAGCACGTTAAGAAGGCGCACATCTTTTGCACCCTCGGTTCTATCGGAAGTATTGATGGGTTAAGAGGGGGGAAGCTTAGGATGGCCGTTGCGTATGCGCAGCAAAGGGTGCGTTGAGAAGCTCTTGCGCAGGTGGGGGTGGAGGGGGAGAGGTAGGTTTGCTCTGCCGAAAGAGAGAGGAAGAAAGAGAGAGGAACAAGCCATTGAGCTTGTTCCTGC
>CAYFWL010000043.1:0-14559 GCA_964346845.1 uncultured Eggerthellaceae bacterium
CCCCGTCAATTGGAATCCATGACGCAATCCCGTCCGGCCAGCCGAGGAGCACTTTATCTTTTTCCACCTGCGAGACCTTATGTGTTCTTTCCTTCACCCAAGCAGGCACTGTTTGACCGGTGGCATAGCGAGATGCCGTCACCCTAACCGTGTCGCCAACCTTTATTGATGAAGTGCCCACTTTTCCCGGTATCTTGAGTTTTTGTCCGGCATGAATAACGTCAGATGTCAGTCCATTTAATTTCTTGATTTCCGGATACCTTCTTCCATCGCCTAAAAGTCTGGCGGCAATCCGCCAAAGGCTGTCACCGCTGACTACTGTATAAGTGTCTTTCCTGCTGCGACCTTGAACTGCTTGTAGCTCGACAGCGCGAAGTCATCCTCTGGACGCACCGGTTCTGCCACCTTCACCCAGACATACCCGCTCGATCCGTTGTCGAACTCGCGGCTCTCCGGGTTGAATGCGCGAACGTCTCCTGTGCGCACAAGCCACATGCCCGTCTCAAGCTCATCGAAGATCATGTCGAGCGGGCTCATGTTTGTGATCCCTATAAGGCGACCGGTGCCTAACGTAGGTATTTCCGTGGGGAGCGGCATGCCGATATACTTGGAAATATCCTTTACATAGCGCATATATGGGACACCCAAATCGATGTTCATACGTACAATATAAATATGATTGTCACGTTATAAGAGGTGATTGATATGGCATTTGAAATGCTTACAAACTATGAGCTTGATTTAGACACTGAGCACATGTCTAAATATGAGGTGCATAAGGCATATAACATCAAAGCTCAAGAACTGACCGAGCTGTTCGTGAATAACGGGTTCTTCAAAAATGACTATCGAGACATCCTCGATTCGGCAGACATCGAAATGGATGGGTCAGACCCTTATTCCTATGATCTAGAAGATGCTGACGCAACGATTGTTCTTGCCCTTCTGTCCGCATTCATAGGAGACGGCGAGCACAGCAAGCACAGCTTAGGTATTTCCGTGGGGAGCGGCATGCCGATATACTTGGAAATATCCTTTACATAGCGCATATGTGTACCGATGAGACCGTCAAGGGCAACAAACCCCTCTGTGCTCACCACTGCCTAGGCGCCTGTATCGAATTTGGTCCTGTTGACGAACTTGCCCAAAAGATGCAAGGGCGCGATGGCAAGCAGACACTGTTCATGCCCCTCTAGCAGGAACCGCGCTCGTTTGACAACTCGCCCGACACCACCGCATGCTTCCTCATTACCTGCAGCATACGCTGTGTTCGGGTAAGCGAACACACCAAAGGGGTGGGTCTGCCCTCACACGACCCACCCCACCACCCCACCCGTGAGGAATCGATCCGGCGCTGATGACAGCCGGAATGCAAGCAGGAGCAAGGAGAAAGGGATCTATCATGCCCGTTTACGATTATCGCTGCCAGACGTGCGACACGGTATTCCCTGTGGAAGCCCCCTTGGGAAGTCTCGACGACTCTCCCTGCCCCCATTGCGGAGGTAGAGGGAAACGTGTCTTCGCTATCTTCGAGAATCCACCTGAAATCGGCGGCGGCGCATGTTCAACCCATGGCTGCAACGAGAAAAGTTTCGCAAACTTCGAAGAGATGTCCAAAGAGCTGCTTGCTCAATCAGAGCGGGGCACACCGCAAGAACATGCCGCAATCATCTGAATAAGCTATGAGTACCGAGGTGAATCATGCATCCTGGATCAGGCGATACCGTCTTAGTGCGCCATTGCGTTACCACATCCGATGGCCAAGAGCTTGAATCGAGTTTCGAGCCGAAGAAACCCCTGCGTTTCACGATTGATTCCAATCGCGTGATACGCGGGCTGAATGACGCTCTCAAAACCATGGAAGTAGGTGATACGCAACGAATCACGATACCTGCCGCCCAGGCGCATGGCGTCTACAGTCCTACGAAAATCCGACACGTTGCCAAAACGGCCTTCTACCAGGGAGCCCAGATCGGTCAGACCATGACATTCCAAGGCGATCTGGGAGAGCCCGTAAGCGCACGCATTATCGATGAGACCGAAGATGCCTTCATCATGGACATGAACCATCCTTTAGCCGGCAAGGATCTGAGCATCGAAGTAAAGCTCCTTGAGATTCTCGAAAGCTCTGAATGCGCGCCGTTCATCTAAGCGACCCATACGTCATCACATCGCTCAGAAAGCTGCTTTGCCGTGTTTCACCCCGGCTTCATGCGATGTCCGAACACCCGCTTTAGGCCTCACGTGAAATCGGGCGTGAAAACACTGAAGCGGCAGGCCATCGAATGAGACCCGCCGCTTCAACAAGAAAACTTCTTCAGTGCATTTAGATAGCGCGTCCGATATCGTTACCGGAACGGATAGCCGTGGCAATATTGAACGGTGCGACAGCATCGCCAATCGTGTAGGTCTGAGCAACACCGGCGGCATCGGCCAACTCGGTATTGGGCTGCATGATCGCGGCATTCACGATGGAATCGCACTCAAGTTCTACATTGATGCCACCGAGCGCCTGAGATGTAATGGTCAGAACACCGTCGGCGGCGGATGTGATGGTGGATTCAGGCCACGCTTTCACACCCAGCGCATACAGCGCAGTCGTCATAAAGCGCTTCGCATGCATGGACTGCTGCTGGTCAAATTCTTCGTCCTTTTCAGGTGCCACGATATGCACCTTCTTCTTGTGCACGGTGAGCCACAGCGCAGCATCCCAGGCTTGCGCGCCCGAGCCGTACACCACTACGTTCTCACCCAAATCAGAAAGCATGAAATCTTCGAGCTCAACGACTTTGGCGCCGGAAACGTCGAGTTTCTCGCGCTTGCCGCCCGTTGCCACCACAAGCACATCAGGCGCTTCGGATTTCACGGTATCGGCACTCACTTCAGTTTTCGTCTTCACGGTGACACCGGCAAGCTCGCACTGGCGCTCAAGATAGGAAATGAGGTCACCCAGATTCTCGTGCTCGCCCTTCACGGCATGGGCAAAGCTCAAAGACCCGCCAACGGATCCGCTCTTCTCGAACAGGGTAACGCTGTGACCACGCTGCGCCGCAATGTGCGCGGCCTCCATGCCAGCAGGACCAGCACCCACAATCATAACCTTCTTTTTCGAGTCCGCAGGAGGCAGCTCATAGGTAGCAGGGCCGTTTTCCGTCATGACGCGCTGGGTCAACGCGTTCACACGACAGTAGCTCATCATACGGTTCATTTGGTTGGAGCCCGCATGGCAATGCAGGCAGCGCGTGCAGGGGGCAATCTCGTCGATACGACCCTCACGCATCTTGTTCACGTAGTCGAAATCGACCGTGAACGGGCGGTTCATCAGATAGAAGTCAAGCTTTCCGTCCTTGATAGCAGCCTCGAAAAAGTCCGGTGCATGCGCGGGGTCCATGTAGGTAACGCAGCCTACCGGCACCGACAGCTTCTCCTTGAACATGCTCGTTATATCGATAAGCATACCCGCGCCGGAATGATTGCCGATAAGCTTTCCGCCGAAATGACGTGAGAAGTTCCACATAGTACCATAGCCGGTAGCGCCCTCAAGGCCTTTCAGAATGAAGTAGAGGTCGCTGCCAAACTGGCAGGGATGATTGCCCAAGGGGCCCAGGCGCAAGTGGAAGCTGTTGGCGCCGCCCTTCTCCATAGCCTGCGCCATAGCGATGGCCTCAGGGATCGTGGTAGCAAGATTATGCGGTTTCGTGACATCGGAATCGAGCGTCATCAGCGTTGCATCGTTGGTCAGGTTGTCGTTTTCTTCGACGCATTCCATGAGAATCTGAACGATGAAGTCATCACCGCATGCCTCATGAATCGCCTGGATGCACTCGACGTCAAAACGTACACGATTCTCGATGGTGTCCGCGCCGTACTCATCGGTACGCGTGTTGTAGAAACGGCTCAGGAACTGATGGCCCTGATTGAAACCGGCAGAGTTAATCTCGATAGCCTTGAACCCCATACGCTTAAGATGCGACGCGAGCAAGGCCCCTTTGGCCTCAATGCCTTTAATCTGCTCCACCGTCAAAGAAGCGGCAGACAATCCGAACGGTGCCCACTGGAATCCAAGATGGGACCCATAGGTCGCACACTCTTCGGAGAGTCGTGTAAAGAAGTCGACAACCTCTGCAGGTGCGTCCGACCCATCGGCGGGCAGCTGATAGGCCTCGCCCTCAACCCAGATCATCTCGATGCCGCCTTTGGCAAAGTTCACATAATACTGGTACAGCTCGTCAGTGTAGCCCGCCAGATACGTCGCACTGCCAGCAGCAGATTTCACCATACGATGGCTCAGGCTCAAAGGGCCCAATTTCCAGGCGCTGAACAAAGCCGATGTATCGCCTGAATTGGTGCGGTAGTCATAATCCTGCGGATTGATCACCTCGATGGTATCCGAGGCAGCCGATGTCGATGCGGACGACCCCGAACCCGATGACTTCGAAGCCACCGTGGGAGCACATCCGCTCAGGCTTGCAGCAGAAATACCTGCAGCTGCAGCGGCAAGAGCACCGCCTTTAAGAAATCCACGACGGGTGACATCAAGTTTACTCATAGCTGATTCCCTCCTTGATACGATTGCGTGCCCTCCCCCTTTTTAGGAGCACTAACCGCATTGAAGCACGCGAGCGAGACATACGAGAAGCACCAAAAAGGAACCACTCCGTCAACCTGAAGTTTCACCTAGTCTGAACAGGCATTACGCTGCATGAACTGCACGATTCCCTGCTTAGCATCAGAGAGTTCATCCGCGCGATACAAAAAGACAATCTCCCATTCCAAAAGCCCTTTAGGGAAAGGAAAGATCGCTACCCCATCGCCGCGCGCACGGGCGATCTCATGTTCAGGCACCAGTACTGCCCCCTGCCCTGAGCGCATTTTTGCCAGAATGATGCCGTATTCCGTGTACTGCTCGATAATGTGAGTAGCCAGGCCGCAGGAGTCGAACAGGCGCGATAAACCCAGCATGCCGCTTTCCCGTTCACCTACCGAGAAAAACGGAAGTGCAGCCAGGTCCTCCAAGCTGCAGTCTTCGATAGGAAAGTCAATGAGCGACTCATGGCATGCTACATACAGGCGCTGGCGCACCAGCACCGTCCGGCTGAAATCGGGCGTGACCAACGATCCGGGGCACAAAGCGAAATCCGCGCTTCCTTCCCGCAAAAGATCCAAGCAGCGTGCATAGAAGTGCTTGTCAACGGAGATGTCTGC
Organism: uncultured Eggerthellaceae bacterium; assembly: GCA_964346845.1. Classification (GTDB taxonomy): domain Bacteria; phylum Actinomycetota; class Coriobacteriia; order Coriobacteriales; family Eggerthellaceae; genus CAKUOV01. The sequence goes on from CAYFWL010000043.1 coordinate 5,206, forward strand.
CCGAGGGTTCTCGCGCTCAAAGCGCTCAAAGAAATCATCAGGCAGGCATTCCACGACCCCGTTAGCCACCACAAAACGCAGCGATTCACGCGCGTCACCCGATGCTTCACGCGCGCGACGTTCAATGGAACGCGCGTCACTCAGGCAACGACACGCCAGAGGGTAGATGACCTCGGCGGCCTGTGTTGGGGTCACCCCCATGTCGGTTCGGGTAAAGAGCGTAACACCCAATCCGGCTTCGAGGCTCCGAATAGCCTTTCCCAACGCCTGACGCGAAACATAGGTCCGCTCGGCCGCTTTCGCAAAGGAGCGGAGCTCATATGCCCTGCAGAACCATTCGAGCTGATTGAAATTCACGCGGTCCCCTTCCCTGCCTTTCAACACCCCATCCGCCACAACACCAGGCAAGCGAAAAAACACCGGCACCCGCCATCGAAACGATTGCTTTAAGCAAGCGTCGAGGACGAGTGCCGGATAGAATATGCGCTGATAACGCTAGCTCAGCTTCGATGCCTGAGCCGCAGTCAACCAGCCTTCGGAAAGCTTCGTATTGCTGTGACACTCGGTGCAGACATACACCGATGCACGGTGCGCCTTATGGCAATCCGAGCACGCACGCTCACCGTGATGCTTGTCGTGCGGATTGAAGGCAAGGCTGCTGGTCGCCGCAACAAGATCCTCACGCGTCATATTGTGGCAGGCCTTATTCAAGCAGAACTCGTCACTCGCAATGCCGCGCGCAGCGACAAGCTGTTCAAGGCCCTTTTCCTCGAGAACCACGCCAAAGGTCTTATTATCGACCACCGTGTAGTTTCCGCTGATCCAACTCAAACCTTCGGATACCTGCTCGCCAAGAGTCGGAACATGGCAGCCAACGCACGTCGTATCGCTCTCTGCGCGATGCGTCGCGGCGAGCATGCTGCTTGCGTTCTTCACCTCGTTGCCCCACTTGTCAACGGCGGCGCTTCCAGGTGTCGCCTCATAGGTCGGCAGATAGGGATCCATCGGTGTGTGGCAAATTGCGTTACAGAAGCTCGGCTGATCGTGCCACACGGTAAAGCCAACTCCCAGAACAACGACAAGGGCCACGATACCCCCGATGATGGTCAGCTTCTTCTTTTTAGGGAGAGAAGCTTTCGGCCGGGCATTCGCCACTTCCTCGTTGTTTTCAGGTTTTTCTTCCATGCATTCGCCTTTCGTACGTACCTTGCATCAATGAAGCGGCTCCCGCATCGATGCACAAGCCTAATCAATTCACTTAATCAACGCAAGTGCCAAAGCATAATCCCACGTTTACTTTTCCCAGAAATGTTTAACCTCTTCGGTGCTTACCGGATGAGACGGCTTGAGACCACCGGTCACCGCATGAATAGCAGCATAGCGGCCCTGCGTCATATACGAACCGCAGCACAGACCGCCTTGGGCGAGATTCCACTCCAGGCCGCCGCACAGATCACCCGCACCTGAGCCAACCGAGTACAGACCCTCGATAACCTTGCCCTCAGCATCGAGCACCTGGCAGTTCGCATTGATCTGAACGCCCGAATTGATAGCGCTGCAGCGAATCCACTGACGCGTGCCCCAATAGGGAGGCGTGTCGATCTTCTTCATCTTGGCAGGTTCGAGACCAAACTTGGTGTCAGCGCCCTCATCGCACATCTTATTCCATTCGTCGACGCTCTTCTTGAGTGCATCAGCGGGAAGGTCGAGCTCTTTCGCCAGCTCATCAAGCGTGTCGGCACGATGCGTATCGATAAGCGACGGGTACACGTTATAGGGATTCTCTTTGAAATTGGGGATGTAGTTTTCAAGAGATTCGATAGAGGACTTCGCGTTATACTTGGCCACAAACTCGTTGTCGAAAATCCTGAAGAAACGGCCCGGATCCTCAACATCGGTGCCGCGCATGCGCAGCGAAAGGTCCCACGAAGCCATCGGGATGTCCTCGTTCATGAAGCGCTCGCCCTTTTCGTCAAGCGCCATGAACGGAAGGCTCGTCATCATCATCGGCTGAGCATCCATATCATGCATGGTCTTTGCATGATTTACCGGCGTCATCTGAGCGCCTGCGGCCATCGCCATCAAGATGCCATCGCCCGTACGATCAACCTGCTTGCGCTTAAAGCGAACGACATCCGGAGAATACCGGCTGACAAGGCTGTCGTTGTTCTGGTAGTCGCCTGCCGCAATGATAACGGCTTTCTTAGCAGTGAATTTGATATAGTCCTTGCCTGCCTTGCCGACAACGCCCTTAACGGCTCCCTTGTCGGTCACAAGCTGTACCGCAGGCGTCTCATAGAAGAAGTCAGCGCCCTTCTTTGCGGCAAAATCAGCCAGAAGAACCATGATGTCCTTATGATTTTTCGGCTTGGGACCATAGGACTTCAGAACAGCGGTGCAGTAGCTTCCATCATCGTAGGTGTTGGTTGTCACGCTTGCCGAATAAGGCGGATACCCAACCTCTTCAGAGCGAGCGAACATCCAGTTGCTCGTCTCGCCGGAATGATCGCAGAAGAACTTGAGCAGATCCCAATTCACACGATATCCGCCGGCCTTGCGCCATGCCTGCATGTATTCCAGAACGCCTACTTCGGTGCTGTTTTCCAAGATGATACCAGCAGAACCATTGCCATTCGCCAGCGGCTCACTCGCCCTTTGCAGGCAGGCGACCGTCGCGCCTTCCTCGATTGCGCTCAAGACGGCAGGAACACCGGCAGTGCCCGCGCCGACAACAACGATGTCGTATTCCTTTTCCTCCGAAAACTTGGTAATCGGAGAGAGCTCAACAAGCGATGCATCAAAGTCTGCCTGCACCGTGCCGTTCGGCAGAGAAGATGCACTGCCTGCTGCGAAAGACTTCCCTGAAGAGCTCGTCGGCGAACAACCGGCAACAACACCACCCAAAGCCATTGCACTGCCCAAAAGAGCGCCGCCTTTGAGGAAATTTCTACGATCAAGTTCCATTTCTACCCCTTTCTACATCCAATACCGAAAAATACCGAAAGCAACGGACTTGCCCTGAAGCCCATCGCCTTACCCACCACCCTCGTTTTACGCGCGTGCAGATATTATTTCTTCCCCTAAAAGGAGTATTTATCGGAAATTTGGCTTCCCGAACTATGACCATAAATGAGGTGATATGCCTTGAACAGGTGTTTTGTGGCGTTCACAGCACTTTTTGGCTTACCAATAATGGAGCCGAGGAAAGCATACCCGATCCGCAACACACCGGTACCTTGTCGTTTTACGGAATTATTCATCCCGAAGACATCACTATGGCGCGAACAAACAGGTACAATTTGCGCGGGGAAGTTTTCGTTACCCGAGAAGGCTCGGGAAAACGGGAAGGGAAATAAAAACATGCAAACAGCGGGGCAGGGCAATGCGGTGGTGCGTTATATCACCACGTTCGTTGGCATGACGTTCTTCTGGACCTTTTTTAGAACACCGACCGTCTTTGGCGTTCTTTTCCCCGTGAATGCAAACGTTTTCTTTGGCAATGTCCCTATTAGACTCTACCTGGTGTTTCTCGCTATGGTTTTCGTTTTGGGTTGCATCGCCATGGTTTACTCGCACCGCCTGAAAACCCTGTTCACTCAGCACCGAACCTCCGTTTTGGCGTTGATTGCCTGCGGTGTTGTCGGTTCGTGGATGCGCATCACCGAGATCAACGAACTGGCGAATGGAACTGCGTGGGTGTCATCGCTTTTTGTCGCGGTAGGCTTCGTGTTTATCTCACTTGCCTGGGCCTATCGCTTCTCGGAACGCTTTGGCGCGACTGAGCTTATCCTGCTTGCCGGGTCGTATCTGGCAAGCCTTATCATCTTCAACCTGATCGGTTTGCATGTTCCCCATATCAAGCAGGTCCTCGTTGTTGTTATCCCGCTGCTCACCGGTACGATGTGGTATGTCTCGGGCGAGATCCGTCCCCTCGATGACGTCGTCATGGAAAAACCTGATCTCACCTCAAAGCTCTATATCGCCCTTTTCGCGGTGTTCCTCCTTATCGGCAGTGTCTTGCGGGGAATCGTCGATTTCTCAAACCCCATCGTAGATGCGCCCTACCTTCGCTGGACACTCTCGCTTACCATCACCGCAATCATCCTGATGTACTTCGTTTCCTATGCAAAATTCCGCAAGCGCAGACTTCCCGAGCTTGAACGCCTTTCCCCCGAGTCGAGGATGCTTAAACGTTTTCGTTCGGTGCAGTATGTGATGCTCGTGTGCTGGATGGCTTTATCGCTCGTTTTCTTCGCCGGAATCTTTGCCTTTTCGGTACTCGGTCAACATTCGCTCGGCGGGCACGTAGTGGTCGCCGCTCGCTCGCTGCTCGACCTCGTTCTTTGGATGTTCCTCTGCAATGTTGCATCAAACCGCAAGGTCAACCCGATTAAACTCTTTGTCACAACCAGCATCCTGATCGAGATCATCTCATGGGCGACGAGCTATATAACCCATGCTCTTCTTGCAAACGGAACGATTGCCATCGGCGCGCAGGTCGACAGCCTCGTTCAGGCACTCGCATTCTTGCTTGCTGCAGTGGTCATCATCATCCTCTGCATCCTTCTTCGAAACAAGCAGCTTGAAAACAACTACGAGACGCTAGAACCCGCCGTTCCCGAAGAGCCCCTTGACATCGTTCCCCCTGCGCTCATCGAGCACTATGGGCTCACCTCGCGCGAGGTCGAAGTCATCAGGCTGTTCTCACAGGGTTACAGCTTGAACAAGGTTGCCGATGCGCTGTGCATCTCGAAAAGCACCGCCCAGACTCATGTCAAAAGCGCCTATCGCAAGCTGGAAATCCACTCAAAAGACGAGCTTATCGATTTGATGAGCAGCTGGAAAAACTGCCACGCATAAAACTCAAAGAATCGTATTTCATCAGGCCTTTTACACCTTCTCCCCTCTTTTATGTGAGGAAAGACGGCATTATTCATTATTATTATCCTCGATCGGCCAATTTCACCCCATTTATGTGGAGAAATCAAAGCGCATTGGAGATAGCGTTGCCCCATGGGGGTTTTACCCGAAGAATCTTCAACGAAAAAAAGGGGGAAATATGGAGGAAACAAGCAGGGGGCTGTCGCGCCGAGGCTTTCTCGGGGCCGCAGGTGTACTGGCAGCTGGCACCGCACTGATTACCAGCGCAGGCTTAACGGGCTGCGCTCCTTCAGCGAAATCTTCAAGTTCCGCAGCCGCTTCTGGCTCCGGAAGCGGCTCGCAAGGTGCCGCACAGCTCAAAGCGCTCTTGAACCCGCAGGATGAAACCTACTCAACCTACACAACAGATTTCAAAGCGCTGTTTGAGCCATTGAAGGTCGGTTCGCTCAATCTGCGCAACCGCATTGTCAAGAGCCCCGCTGGCTCTGACACCTGGATACCCGAAGGCGACAACCTTAACGAAAACTACCTCACCTACTACGAGGGCTTCGCCAAAGGCGGCGCATCGGTCGTCTTCCTAGAAAGCGCTATTTCCAAATTCATGTCGATTAGAATTGCCAACGGTGAGCGCAGCATAAGCGGCTGGCTGCTTGAAGATTTCGACAAGATTCCAACACTTATGAAGCCCGTTGTCGATCGCGTACACAAGCACGATGCCTATATCGGTTTCCAGGTTGCCGCCGGCACCGCCGACGTTGCCACTTGCACGCTCGATGACCTCGCCTGGCTCCAGGACAACATGGTCCGGCTTTCTGTCAAGCTGAAAGAAGCAGGATTCGACATCATCGAGCTTCACTCCTCCGCCACGCAGTTCATGAAGAACATGCTCGTTCCCCGCTTCAACACGCGTGACGACGAATACGGTTGCCAGTCGCTCGAAAACCGCACGCGTTTCACCTGCGAGACCATCAAAAAGATCAAGGAAGCCTGCGGTAACGACTTTACCATCCAAGTACTCATGGACGCCTGCGAGGAAAACGATCAGGAACTGGGCCTGAACGATGGCTTCATCACGCTGCGCGAGGCAATCGACAACGCCAAACAGTTCGAAGCGGCAGGCGCAGACACCATCTATCTGCGTCAGTCGGTCCCCGGTCGCCATATCGCGCAGTTCGCTGCCGACTTGATGCATACCGGTTATGCCTGCAACGGCCTGAACGGCTACGGTGGGCAGTTCAACTTCGCCCGTCATTTCGGTGGATCGCTTGATGGAAGCCATTCGGGCTGCGGCGCTCTGCTCAAGGCAACAGAAGCTTTCAAAAAGGAGCTCACGATTCCCGTAACTGCCGCTGGCTATATGGATCCGCGTACTGCTCCCGATCTGATGAACAACGCAATTGCCGATGGCAAGATCGACTACCTCATGATCACCCGTCCTTTGACGGTCGATCCTGAGATGCCGAACAAGCTCAAAGAGGGTAAGCGCGATGAAATTGCGCCGTGCTGCCGCTGCATGCATTGCCACAACAAGGGTGGCGACTCTTACTACGACTACACCGTCAACTTTGACCCGAGCGGTAAAGGCATGCTTGAATTCTGTCGTGTGAATGCGGCAACCCAGCGCGCCTACACTGCCGAGATGCCCGAAGGATACGAGCCCACCATGGCCGACAAGGCAAAGAAAGTCATGGTAGTCGGTGCCGGTCCCGCTGGCATGGAAGCCGCCCGTATTGCTGCCCAGCGCGGCCACGAAGTGACGCTGTACGAGAAGAAGGGGTCGTTGGGCGGTCTCATGCTTGAGGCACATATGTTCAAGGGCGACCACGAGCGCTTGGGTGATCTCGTCGATTACCTGGCCCACCAGCAAGAGGTCAAGGGTGTTAAGGTCGTTACCGGCACCGAGGTCACCGCTGAAACTGTCGCGAGCGAGAAACCCGATGCGGTCATCATCGCCGTCGGCGGCAAGCGTGACACCAAACTGAGCAGCGTTGACGCGATTAAGGTAGTCAGCGTCGATGATGCAGCTTCCACCGATCTCGGTGAAAACGTCATCATCTTGGGAGCCAACGCACAGGCAACCGACCTCGCTCTCTTCCTGCTTGCTCAGGGCAAAAACGTTCAGATGGTTCACGAGGGCGGACGTGCCGATATCGACAAAGAGCAGTCCACCTGGGTCCGCACCTTTGTCACCCCGTACCTGTACGCCCAGGGTGTGAAAATCTGGAACAAAACCAAGGTCAAAGAGCTTACGAAGGATGGCTTGATCGTTGTAGACACCCTCAACTGCGAAGAAACTCTACCTTGCAGCGCAGTTGTTGAATGCTACGACATGCTCCCGAACACCGATCTCTACGATGCGATCAGCAGCAACGTCAGCGAAGTTTACAAAGTGGGCGACTGCGATAAGCCCTTCGATATCGCGCAGGCAATCGCAGCGGGCAACTTAGCGGCACGTAAGCTTTAAAGAACAATCTCCGCGCCCGCAGGCGGCAAAACCCCCGACCCGCCTGCGGGCATCCCCCTTACAAGGGGTTCTTCTCACGGGAAAACGACATCGGAAAAGGAAAGGATTACCTATGAAAACAGATGTCTCACGTCGTTCCTTTGTCACCGGCGGTGCCGTAGCAGCAGGCGCTGCGGCGATGTTTGCGCTCGCGGGCTGCAGCCCAAAAAGTGCTGGAAGCGCAAGTGAATCGAAAGCGGCCGATGCCAGCTGGGCCCAGGTGCTCAATGTTGACATCGCGTCAACCCTGCCTGGCTGCACCTCTGAAAGCGTCAAAGTCGAGGAAACCAAAGACTGCGATGTGCTGGTAATCGGCGCTGGCTGCTCGGGCACCAACACTGCCATCCGCGCGGCTGAGCTCGGCAAAAAAGTCATCCTTGTCGAGAAATCCTCTTCGATTGGCGGCGCCAGCAACAAATCATCGGGCCCTGTTGCCTACAACAGCTATATGTCGCGTGACCAGGGAGTTGAAGAGACTGACCTGCTGCCGATTCTGAACGCGTGGGTTACCGATTCGCACTGGCGCGTTGATCCCGCATCGATTCACCAGCTTCTCGCAAAATCCGGCGAAGCAATTGACTGGATGCATGGCATGGGCTGGGAATTCCGCACCTGGATGGGCCCGACCATGATGCGTCTGCCCGACTACCCCGAGCGCGAACCGCTCTGGCGTGAAAACCTCAAGAAATACGTTGAAACAAACGGCGAGGTCTTGACCGAGACAACAGCAAAATCCCTGGTCGTCGAAGGCGGCAAAGTCACCGGTGCCGTCGTCGTCAAAGACAAAAAAGGTATCCAGATTAATGCAGGTGCCGTTGTCATCGCCACGGGTGGATATGCGGGCAATCCGGAAATGGTGAAAACCGCATTCCGTTTCAGCGGTGTTATGGCTGGTCTTCCCCAAAATGTCGGTGAAGGTCTCGAGATGGCCTGGAAAGCGGGTGCGCAGAAGCCGCAGAACTTCGGTGGCCAGATGCTTCACCAGACGCTCGCTCGTGCAACCGACCTCATCAAGGACGATTTCGAAGATTTCCAGGCAAAGATGCCGATGATTCTCTGCTACGTCACCACCCTCATGAATGTTGGTTCAAGCGGCGTTCGTTTCCGCAACGAGGAACAGTGCGCAAACGCGGTTCCCGCCGCAAACTCCAGTGCCTACCAGGGATCTTTCCACTACGTCGTTGTCTCCAAAACGCAGATGGATGCGCTGGAAAGCTCCGGCCTCACCGCGCTGAATGTCACTAAGAGCCCCGGCCTTCCTCCGGCATATAAGCCAGCATTTGAACTCGACACCCCCTGGACCGATATCACCAAGGTGTTCGACAAGATGGTCGAAAAGGGTGCGGGCTATAAGGGCAACACGCCCAAAGAGCTCGCCGAGGCCGCCGGCATGGACGTCACCTTATTCGAGAACCAGTTCAAGGCGTACGAGAGCTACTGCGCCAACGGCGTAGACGAGCAGCTCGGCAAGGCTGCAGAGAATCTGGTTCCTTATGGCGATGGCCCCTACTACATCATCACCTCCGAAGAGAACTGCCTCTGCTCTTGGGGCGGCCTGCTGACCAACACCGATTACGAAGTGCTCGACTACGACCGCCTTCCTGTTCCCGGTCTGTACGCCGTTGGCAACGAGGCAGGTTCGTGCCTGTACAACGACACCTATGTCGGCAATGGCGTGGGCATGATGAACACCATCACATCCGGTTACGTCTGCGGCACCAAGCTCGGACAGAAAAAGTAAGCACCGTCTGCTTGCTGCAGTAAGACCGATTGCGTGATTGCACGTCAAATCGCGAAATGCGAAAGGGGGTCCGCCTGGACCCCCTTTCGTGCATCTTGCAATGCCCTTCGCGAAGGGCACGATTGTGACAAATGACCTGTCCCCTTGTCATAATTGTGACAAGGGGACAGGTCATTGGAGCATGAAATACGTCATCCCCTACCTCACCGAAGCAGGCAAGGGATCCATC
>CAYFWL010000044.1:0-7706 GCA_964346845.1 uncultured Eggerthellaceae bacterium
CACACGAGCGGCCCTTAGCAGAGCGATTGTGATTAGGGTACACATTTTGGCCTATGAGCCACAAAGGCCCAAAAACAAAAAACCGCCTTTGCGGCGGTAGATTTAAAAGTGGTGCGCCGTGAGGGATTCGAACCCCCGACGTACTGATTCGTAGTCAGTCCCTCTATCCAGCTGAGGTAACGGCGCGTTTTGAACAGCAGACGATATTATACTCTGATGCGTTTTCACGTCAAGAGCAATTGCTGAAAATATTTGAGCACGCGTAGCTTTGCCCGCTCGCCTATTCACAGGACAAAAAGGCGGTCGAAAGGCCGCCTTTTATTCATGCCTTATTTCTTGGAAGAACCAATCACGCAGACCGTCGTGCCACAGTCGGGGCACTTACCCTTGGTGATGGGCTTGCCGTTCTTCGTGACGCTCTCGACAGGGTCCAGCATGACCTTCTTGGCCTTGCATTTAACGCAATATCCTTCTTTTCCAGCCATCGTAGCAACCTCTCTTGTCGGGCGCCCAAAAGCGCACTCCTTGTCTGAGCACGGGTTTCCCCGCCGTTCTCTATCAGCTTAGCATTCATCGCACGTCAAGAAAACGAATAGTCGGTGGAATCTAAACATTTTTAATAACTTCCACCACGAAGTTGGCATTCTCCGCCAGGATCTCAGGATTAATATTTTCGGCGACATCGTCTGCCTGCGCATACAGAGCGGGTTTGTCGCCGTCCATACCCACAAGATGCATAGCCTGCAAACCACGGCGAATAGCCAAAGAGGCAGCACTTTCGCTCCACAAAATTGAAGCAGTTTCCACAGCCACCCCCGAAGACTGGGAGGCACGGTTTGCATATCGGCGCATACGAGAAGAAGCGGTCACGGGACGCAGCACACCCTCTTTGCTCACCACGCTCAGTACGCCAGCGCCCAAAGAATCCAGTTCAATCACGATAGCGCCCCGCAAATCGGGCTTGTGCTCATCGATGAAGGCTGCCATACCTGCATGACAATCGGTCTCGGCACCCAGGGCAACGAACCACACTTCGGTATCAATACCGTTGGCACGGAAATTAGTGATCTGGCGCTGGGCCTCCTCGTTCCAAGTTTCGGTGGTCTCGGAAGCCACCATTGCGGCAGCTTCAGCGGCACCTTCAGCACCTGCCTCATAACGGCTGGCAATCATCTGGTAGACGCGTGCATACTCGTCATTTTCAGCGCGGCGCACGGCACGGCGATCTTCGCGCTCCTGCGCAACGGCAGCCTGGTCTTCATAGTCGTTCGGAGCGTCTTGATGAGGAGCCATGGCAAGATGACGGCGTCCCCGACCTGCAGCCCTTTCATCCTTCGCAGCGTCCTTCTTGCTCCCTGGCAAGGCGCCTCGGACACGAGATGCTACCCCAGCAGCACCATCGGCAATGCCCGAAAGTCCCCCTGAAAAAGCGCCGCCCTTCCAATCATCCTTTTCGTCATCATCAAACTCAAAGGAATAGTCATCCTCGTACTCTTCGGCCTCAGTTTCGAACTCGGCTTCGTCCTCGTACCCATAGTCATCAGCATCGTATTCGTAGTCTTCGTCATATTCACGGGAATCGTCCTCGTCTTGACGGAAGCTTTCCCAGCTGCTACGAGCCGCACCTACTTCTCGTGCGTCAAAATCCTCGTCTACATCCAACCACTCATTGGTCGGCACCGTTTCTTCTTCCTTTTTACGACCGAACAGCTTATCGAAAATGCCCAGGCCTCTCTTTTTAGGCATATCCATGTACTCAGGCCCTGCAAAAGCGCCGGTTTCGGTGTAATTTTCCTCGAAGCTGGAATCATCGGCGTCTTCCACAAACAGATCGCCTTCGTCCTCTGCATCCAAAACCAACGCCTCGGTCACGGGAGCAAAAGACCCCGTAGCGCCAGCAATCGGCTCAAACTGCTGAGACAAGGAAGGAGACTGAGATGACGGCACGCGCTCCAGGGCCCCCGAAAGAGAGGGGAGCGTGGCGCGTAAATCGGGAGAAGACGGGGTGGATTCGATAGAAGGAAGCATGGTGAGCAAGCTCTTTGCCATATTCTGGCCCGACTCTTCGGCCTCAGCGAGTGGAGCACGCTGCTTTTGGGTATCAACCAGGGGAATAGAACCAGTAGCACTCAAATCGGGCAGGGTCAACGGCTGACGATCCTCGCTTGAAGCGGGCTGAGCAAGCAGGGTATCGCCTGCATTGACGCCTACCGCTGCCGCCATAAAGTAGTCCATAGGAATAGGGGCAGGCTCCACCACTGCCGTAGGTTCACTTTCTTCCGCACGCTCCACCTGCGTCACCTCAGACGCAGCTTCAATAGCCGGAAGATCAACCTTCAAGGAAGCGGGAACAACTTCATCGGCAGAAGGCTCACGAGAAGAGGCCTCTTCGACGGGCACCTCTGCCACCAGGGGAGATGCAGCAAAATCAGTCAGAGCAATGAGAGGAGAAGCCGACTCCCCCTCCCCCGAGGCGGTCAACGCGGACGGCTGCGCTGCGGGTTCATCGGTAAATGCAGGCACCAGCTCATCGGGGAATGCCGACTCGGCACCAGGCTCCTGCAGCGCTTGTTCCGATGCTCCCTCGCGCACAGACGAGGAGACCTGCGTGCCCTGGGCGGCTTCCTGGAGCTGCTGCAAACGCTCTTCGATATCGGGGGCCATAACGGATTCCTCGTACATAAGCGCGTTAAGGCGCTGTTCAGCGGCTTCAAGAGCAGCAGCACGAGAATTTCGTTTGATGACCGGAGCATCTGATTCGTTGTGACGGGCTGCTGCGCGCCCAGCTGAAAACCAGCTGGGTACTTCGTTTTTGACAGGAAGATAGACAGGAGCCGCTTGCGCAGAGGCGAAGCTTCCGCTCCCAGATTCTTCTGGGACGGACCCTACTTCAGCAAGATTACCCGAATCTGAAGCGGCGTCTATGATTTCATCTTCGGCGGCACCCACCGAAAAACCAGCGGCAGCACCGGCGGCAACAGCAGCGGGAACAGCCATCGCAGCAGCACCAACCACCCCTGCAGCAACAGCAGCAGGCAAAGCGGATCCCTCAGATGCGGATGGGGCTTCTTCTGCAGCCCGCTGATCAAGATCGACGGAAACGGTGTCGCTGACGGGCCGTCCGGTCATAGCGGCAATAGCGGCTTTGGCGGCTAACAAGCGCTGCGATTCAGACTGGTCTTCAGCGTGATAATCTGCCGGAAGGCGCGGCTGAATAGAAGCTTCACCCGCGCTTTCTTCAAACGCCGAAGAAACGCCCGAACCAGCTGCAACACCCGCAGACACAGACGCTCCCTCATCGTAAACCAACTCAGCGCCCAAGGGAACGACACCCGCCTCGATTGCGGCTTCAGCACCATGGATAACGGGCGGAATCTCGGTCGCATCGCTCGAAATGCGGCGGGCTACTTCCAACATAACTGCAACACCTGAAGCGCTGCTGTTGGCACCATCGTTCAAGCCGCCTGCCTTAGCCATAACATATGAGAGCGCCGGCAGCGCCGCACAGAGACAGGTAAGAACCAGAAGCACCGTCATAACCACGAAAACAACGCCGGTGGAGTGCAGGAAGAACAATGCCTTCACCAGCATCAATATCGGTAAAACAAGCATGCCGATGCGAGATGCCTTAGCAAAAAACGGAAGGGCGGAGAGCAGCACGCCGTTGAGTTCAGGCTGCACGGAACCGCTGTCGGTACGCGCAACGAGGACAACCTTTCGGCGGCGAACGCTCCCGTTTTGAGCGGATTCGGGGCGATAGCGGGCCACAACGTTTTGACTGATCCCCTTATCTAAAACTTTTGACAAAACGGGGCTACCCAGCTCCTCTGCCGCAAATAGAGCCGCACACACAACCGCAACAATGACAGCCGGCAAAGCGAGAACCGGCACAAACAGCGATACAAGCGCGAAGACAACGCTCAAAGCAGAACAGGCAAGGCGTGTTTTTTTATGAGATACTGAACCCTGAAATTCTTCAATTTCGGTGGGTAAACCAGCAGCTTCCAGTTGCTCCGCAATATAGAGAGCCGCTTGCTGCTCTTCTTCAGTTGCTGCAGGTCGCGGGCCAATTTCTGTCGCTAAGCGGTTGATTGTTTCTATCATTTCAGCCATAGGATACCTTTCGCGCGTACAAAATTCGCTTTCATTAGGTATATTCTGAATTATTATACGCTAATATCATGGGCATTTGCTTATTTTGAAGAAGTTGTGCGCAGGTATTCGCGAAGGGCGGTATCCGATGAAGCAGCCACTTGTGACGCCTGACCATAGCGCGTCGTATATTCCTCCACCTTTGAGAAATAGGGATCCGTTGCCAACGTGGAGATATCGGCAACAAAGGAGCTCGCTACTTGGGCAGCCTGCATATCGTAGTCGTTGTAAAGGGCGTTTTCTTCTGCAGCCGTTTCAACATCTTCGTCGCTGATCGCAGAACATGCGGCAACCAGGTGACTCAACGCTTCTGCACGCAGCCCCGCGTAATCGTAATAAGAAGAAAGCGCTATATCGGGGTGAGCTTTCATCAGCGTTTGCAGTTTTTTCTGGACGCTCTCGAAGCTAGCTTGCGCTTCACGAGCTGCTGCAGAAGAAGCGGAAACCGAACTGGAATCAAGGGGGGAAAGGGACGCCACCGCAGCGCGAACCGAGGCATCGGCCGTAAGCATAAGGTCCCACGCCTCCTTTAACTGCTCGGCAGTCTGGTTGACACTCAACGTCTCTTCGATGAGCGCCGTCCCCGTAGCCAGCATTGAACGACGTGCAGCGATGGTGTCAAGGGCGTTCTGGGCAGCTTTCAGGTCTTTCGCATCCGACATAGCCGCCTGCGCACGCAAAGCCAGGGCCTCCGCCTTATCTAGATGCTGAACGGCCGTAGGCAGCTTACCCTGCACGTTTTTCATAGCCTCTAAAGATTCATCGCCAAGCATATCGGTGAATGAAGCGTCCATTTCCGAAAGGACTTCGTCCGCTTCGACCACCGCCGAAAGCGACGACGCCAAAATCTGCTGGTAGGACTGATTGGTCAGATAGTCCTCGTAATAGTGACGAGCAAGCGCGTAAACACCGAAAGCGGCAGCGGCAATCACAAGACAGGATAAAACACCAATACCCACTCGTTTTGACACGCGCTTGCGGACTGCGTTCTCTTCGCCGCCCAAATCGCGAGAAGAGCTACCGTTGCGTTTTGCCCCTTTCGGAGCAGAGCCTACCAGGCTTTCAAAAAAGCCGCTGGCACGCGTTCCCCCCGAGATAGCATTGCTGCCCAGGGTTGCCGTCCCCGTAGGGTCATGCTCAGCGGCACCTCGAGCAAAATCACCGTTTGTGAGAGGCAGGCCCTCCTCGCGCATCGGTGCGCCCTTGATCTTTTTGCTGCCGGGCAGGGAAAATAAGCGCACTTTACCCAGAGGATTTTCAGGCGCGGACGCATTAGCGGGGTCTTGCCGTTGTTTTTTTGCATCCAGAACGCTCAACGAAATTTCGTTGGAAGTACCCCTCGTATTGTTTTTCACGTAGAGGCTATGCATGCCGAATTTCCGCGCTGACATGGGATTACTCCTGGTTTTTTTGAATGTCGGCAACGATTTCAGCGCAGCTCATGATTTTTATAGTGCTGCTGGGCATCGACTTTAAGAAGGTCTTCCCATAGGCTTTTGTCAGAAGGCGACGATCAGCCAAAATGAGAATGCCCTGGTCGGTGCTGCAGCGAATCAGACGCCCTGCGGCTTGCTTCAACTCGATGACCGCAGAAGGGAGCACGTAATGACGCCATGCATCAGCATCGCGCGCACTCCGCTCACAGGACAACGGATCAGTAGGCTTAGAGAAGGGCAATTTGGGCACAATAACGCCACGCAGGGTTGATCCCGGCGCATCAAACCCTTCCCAAAAACTCTTCAGCGCAAAAAGCGATAAGTGCTTGTTGGTAAGAAATTCATCGCGAAGGCCTTTGACAGAAACACCCCATTTTTGACAGACCAGGCGAAGATCGGCCGCCTTGAGCGAGGGGTTGACCGCGTCATAGCATGCTTCCATCTCACGGCGGTTGGTAAACAGGGTGAGCATAGAGCCGTTTTGCGCGAGGTGCGCTTGAACAAGAAGCGTCTGCAAGCGCCCCAAATAATTCCGATCGCTCGGCTCGGGAATATCGGTGGGAACGTAGATGGTCATGTTGCTATCGAAGTCAAAACTCGAATTGAGCTTGACTGCGCTGGCCTGGGAAAATTCACTTTGGTTCAAACCGAGCGCATGTTCAAAAGACTCAAAGCTCTCCCCCACCGCAAGGGTTGCGGACGCAAACACCACCGAATGAGTACGCTGATAGAGCGTATCATCGAGCATGGTGCCCATGCCAAGAGGAAGCGCCTCCAAGCGATCGACATAGCGATCTTTCTTGTGCGAAAGCGTGGCGGCATAGGCATAAAGATCCGATGCCTTGTTAAAGACAAGATCGCACACGTCCACCGCTTCTCGCAACGATAGCGCGATAACGGCTACTTCGCGCTGGAGTTCAGCAGCACCGGCATCATCCTCCAGGTAAACAACAAGCTCCTGACATGCCGTGATAAGTTTTTCTGCACAAGATTGCACCGCTGTGGCTTTTTCCCTAAGCCCCTCGAAGCGAGGTCCCTTGCGCACCTCATCGTTGAGCCACACATCCACGAACTCGTAGTTTTTGTTACGAGACGAGTCAAAGAACAGCAGATCCTTCACCGCAGGAACGTATGCTTCTACCGCTTCGGCGAACTCTTTGCCGACACTCAGCGCCTTACCGGTGAGGGCGTACATGAGATTTTCTTGGCTATCATCCTGTACCGTAGCCACTCGACGTTGGACCCGGGCAAAAATGTTCTTGCTTTCATCGGTAGAAACTCTCAGCGAAATGCTAAGAAGGTCTTCGGATGATAGCTTTTGAGAGAAGGCCTTGCGCGCCTCTTGCTCTGCACCATGAGCCTCATCCACCACCCAATGACGGATGGGAGGAAGCAGGCCCCCCTCAGCTGCCAAATCGCAGAACAGCAGGCTGTGGTTGGTAACCACGATATCAGCCGATTCCGCAAAACGGCGCGACCCGTGGACAAAACAGCTTGTACCGAAAAAGGGGCACTTACGACGTAAGCATTCCTGACTTGTACAGGTGATAGACCAGCGAGGAAGCACGCGATAATCGATTTTCAGCGTGTCGATATCATCGTATTCCACCTGATCGATATAGGAAAGCAGGGCCGCTAAAGCAGCTGCGCAGGTGGTTTCTCGATCTCCAACCATGCGCGTGAAGCGGTGCTCCGAGAGTAGCCGTTCGATTTTGCGCAAACAGGGATAGTGGGTAAAGCCTTTGAGGGCCGCATAGGTCAAACCACCCAAAGCCTTATCTAAGGCTGGAAGCTCGTGGTATATGAGCTGATCGAGCAAGGCGTTGGTTTTGGTGGCAACACCCACCGTGATTTGGTTCTTTTGAGCGAGTAAAGCCGAAGGCAGTAAATAGGCCATAGACTTGCCAACACCCGTGCCTGCTTCAACGACCAAGTTTTCCGAACGCTCAAAGGCTGCGCCTACTGCACAAGCCATCTGGCACTGTTCTTCGCGGCGCTCAAACCGTTCATAGAGCCCACCAACTACACCGTTTTCCTCAAAAGCGGCAGCGATTTCTTCTGTTGAAGGGGTCTTAAGGCCGAGCAAGGGGTCCTGCGCCAGCTCTTCTGCATCACGTC
>CAYFWL010000044.1:7753-14262 GCA_964346845.1 uncultured Eggerthellaceae bacterium
GCAGGGTCTGTTTTCGCAGGCCGCGCAGGGAAAACTCTGGTATGTTCTCTCCTTTACGGGCGACGGCCTCTTCATTCTGCTGATTGATATAGTCAAAAACCACCTGCGTGGACCATTCTTGAGGTGTTGCAAAGCCCGCAATAGCCTTCACAAGGGGCGCAGGCAAAGCCGCCACCGCCGCCAACAAAATGGGCAGCATAGCACAAGTAGCTTCTACGTCAGCATCGGCGCGATGGGTCGGAAGCGGCTCATCAAAGGCCCGTACCAAATCCAGCAAACGATGAGATTTCAAGCGCGGCAGCGCAATGCGCGCCAGATCCAAGGAATCAACCCAGGTGTTTTCTAGCAGCGGATAGCCAGCGGGATGTTTAGTGATAAATGTGCGGTCAAATTCCGCATTATGGGCCACACACACCGCATCTCCCACAAATTCCACCAAGCCCTCCAATGCTTCAGAGGGGCAAGGAGCTCCCGTGATGTCCTCTTGGGAGATATGCGTTAAATGGACGATTTCCTCAGGAATGACCTTGCCTGGATCAACAAAGGTATCAAACCAAGCAACGATCTTCCCCCCCTCCATGCGAGCAGCTGCAATCTGGATCAAATCGTCATGGTGGTAGGAAAGACCGGTGGTTTCCGTATCAATGACCACCACATTATTGCTGAACACACCAAAATCAGCCGTCTTCGCAGCCTCTTTCAGCGCCCCATAGCGCTCGCGAACCCTCTCTGGAGTACCGTCGCAAATAAATTGTTGCAGGGACTTGCTAATTCCCGTACTGTATTTTTCCATGAAGAGTAGCGTACCATCTATCATGGTATCGCACAAATCAGAACCGCGAAAAACCATGGTATCAGGAGTTTTTCATGCCCAACGACATCTGCTACGGCACATATGCACGCTTCGAAACCCTTTCGCGTGACGAGGGGGCCGCCCTTATGGGGGCCAACCACCTCGTTGGCGACATCTATTCTCTTGAGCTTGACCTGCAAGAAGATCGTTCTTATCGTATTTGGCTGGTCAATCGTTTTGGCGCTAAGGTGGCTTTTCTCGCAGCTGATCAGGAACAACGTGTTCAAACTCTTCGTGCGCGCCAATGGACGATGCGTGCTCTTCTTTCTTTTGTCGCGCAGAATCAGAAAACCCAAGCGTATTGGGGAGAGGTTCTTTTACTCTGCAACGACCCCCATTATGATGAAGCGTTTAATGCCTTTGCCCTCAACCTGCGGGAACTGATGGCAGAGGGAGTGCGCCCCACGGTGAATTTTACTGAACAAGCCGTGCTCAAAATCATCGAAACTCAAGGGACCTGGTTGCCGACAGGCCGCGTGGGCGCCCCCGAGATTGATAAAGGGTCTACCCTCATAAAGGCCCATCAATCCACTTCTGATAAGCTTATCGAGGCGGGACGCAAGGGAAACCCCGGTTGTTATGTCATCACCGTGCTTTTTTGGTTAGTGTTTGCTCTTGCTGTAATTGCAGGAGGCATGAAGCTGCTTGGCATGTTCTAGAGCCTTTGTTCTATCGGTTCCCCTCAGGCTTGCTGCGCTCTCTGCCTCCCCCTTGTTTTTCTGAAAACGTCTTATTTTTGGTGGTTTTCAAAAGCCAAATCAATCAAAATCCGTGCCAATTCTGCAAAAGAATACCCTTTTGCACGAGCGGCATCGGGCAGCAGCGACGTTGCCGTCATACCAGGAATGGTATTGGTTTCCAAAATCCATGCATTCCCCTGCGCGTCCACCACAAAATCGGAACGAGAAAGACCTGCACAGCCTAATGCTTTATGAGCATGCACCGCTAGATCTTGCAACTGGGCAGAAAGCTCGTCGGAAATAGGAGCAGGGCAGAGATGCTGAGAGCCACCGGGAGCGTATTTCGCTTCATAATCATAATACTCAGAAGAAGGAACGATCTGAATCACCGGCAGCGCCTCAAGGTCCTTATTCCCCACTACAGCGACGGTAAACTCATCTCCTGCAACATACTGCTCGACCAGCACATCCTGACCCAAAGAAAAAGCATCGGAAAGAGCCTCTTTGAGCTGGGCGCGGTTTTCAACCATGTAAATACCGTTACTGCTTCCCTCAAAGCATGCTTTTACCACGCAGTGATCTCCAACACGCCGAGATATTTCCTCCAGATCCACTTCCAAGGAGTCAAGATATGAAAGAAAGGCAGGCGTTGGAATATCGGCAGCCGTGTAGACCAACTTCGCCTTAGCCTTATTAATAGCAAGAGCGCTTGCAGCAACGCCGGAGCCAGTATAGGGGATACCCAAAAGCTCCAACATGCCTTGGATGGTGCCATCTTCTCCCCCTTTACCATGAAGAGCGAGAAACGCGACATCGAAGGGCTCGTTCACCAAAAGGGCAAGATCTTCCCGTGATGCAGGATCCAACATCGTTACCTGAAAACCAGCTTCCTGCAATGCAGCTTGAGCACCTTTTCCTGAGTTGACAGACACCGCGCGCTCGGCGCTGGTACCACCGTACAGCAATGCTACCTTGCACTGGGATGGATCGATATATGCAGCCATGAAAACTCCTCTATATGATGCACGCGCCCAGACAACGAGGGGCGCTCTCTAAAAACAATTTTAAAATTATAACAAAGACTCCCTTATAATGAGGGCTATGAACATAAGCCTTAACAGCCTTTCACGAAATCAGCTTCTTGCGCTTGCCCAAGAAGCCGGGCAGCCTGCGTTTCGTGGAAAACAGCTTTACGAATGGGTCTATATTCATCAGGCACAGTATTTTGAGGAAATGTCCAACTTGCCTAAATCTTTCCGCCACTCTTTAGAAAAGAACTTCTCTCTTTATCAGCCGCGCGTCTTTCATTGCGCCCGCTCAAAAGATGGTACCCGCAAATATATCTTCCAATTAGAAGATGGTGCCCTTATTGAATCGGTGGGTATCCCTTCCGGTACAAAAAATGAGCGTCTCACAGTCTGCTTCTCTACCCAAGTGGGTTGTGCTATGCAATGCGCGTTTTGCGCTACAGCGAAAGAAGGCTTCACGCGCAACCTGACCATCGGTGAAATAGTGTGTCAGGTGCTCCTTGTCCAAAAAGATTTCGGGCAACGCGTTACTAATGTTGTGGGAATGGGTCAGGGCGAACCATTTCTGAATTACGACAACGTTTTAGAAGCACTTCGTATTTTGAACGATCCGAAAGGCATTGCTATCGGAGCGCGTCATATTACCCTTTCAAGCTGTGGTATTTTGCAGGGAATCCAACGCTTTGCCCAAGAACCTGAACAATTCACTCTCGCAATTTCCCTTCATTCCGCCATTCAGGCTAAGCGCGATAAGCTTATGCCCTCTGTTTCTTCTCAGCCCTTGGATGCTTTGAAGAAAGCGCTCATGATGTATAGAGAAGCAACGAACCGTCGAATAACCCTCGAGTACTTGCTTATTAAAGGAGTCAACGATGGCCCTGAAGATTTAACTGCCTTGGTGGAGTTTTGTCGCGGCCTCCTGTGCCATGTAAACATATTGCCCCTGAATGACATCTCTGATTCTCCGTGGAAACCTTCGGGGCAAGCGGTGGCAAATCATTGGATTTCTACCCTCATGAGCAAGGATATCGAAGCGAGCATAAGACAATCACGCGGCTCTGACATTGACGCAGCTTGCGGCCAATTAAAAAATTCACTTACCCAATAGAGACCAAACTTACCGTCATCTTACTGAAGCTAACATACGAGCACCTTTTGTAGAAGTCTTCCTTCTCCCTGTTAAAGACAGAGGCTCTCGAATAATTCAGATGCTCTCTTTTCGTTCAAGGAACAAGCATCTCACACGCGTCTGCGTTAATATACCTGTTCTTGCAAGGCTGACCTGATCGAACTCATGCGTCTAACGCGCATGCGAAGCGCGGTAGACGCAGCTTTCCATAAAACGCTACATGGCTGCTCCATCATCGTTCTTCGCTTTTTTCTCGGGAACTCCCCTTGAAAAAGCACCAACCCCCGAAAGCTCGACACCGTCGTGAACTTATCATAGAGCGAGGCTCAAAAAGCAGAATCCCATCGCAGGGGTTCATCACGCGCAAGCAGATGTTTTCAAGAGAAAGCGCTTCCCTTTTTGCTCTATGATACTAGAAGGCAGAAGAGGGTATCGATGGATACCCTCTTCTTATCATTGTTTCACGTGAAACAATGATCTACTCGTTTGAAATTTCTTCTTTTTGCTGCTGCGCAACCATAAGCGTAAAGAGACGCTGGAGATCTTCTTCGTCCTTGAATTCGATCTCTATACGATTACGCCCTTGTGATGTCTTGACCTTTACCCCTGTACTCAAACGATCACGTAGACTACGAACAACTTTCTTATACATCTTTGGCATCGGCTCACGCGTAGATGCTGGTTTATCGGAAGCGTTCATGGACATAAGACGAGCTAAAGACTCTGCTTCGCGCACTGAAAGCTTTGAGTCAATAAGCTTTTGCGTCAGCTTCTTCCGCCCTTCTACGGTGGATATAGACAAAATTGCACGTGCATGTCCTGCAGTTATTTTTTCTTCATAAAGAAGCTTTTGCGCATCTTCGGGAAGTTCCAGAAGGCGTAAGGCGTTTGCAATTGTTGAACGTCCCTTTGAAACCAATTGTGCCACTTCAGACTGGGTAAAGTTCTTTTTATCCATCAAGCGACGATAGCCATATGCTTCTTCAATAGGATTCAAATCAGAGCGCTGAATATTCTCAATGAGAGCAAGTTCCAGCGTTTCTTCATCGTCAGCTTCTTTGATACGCACAGGAACTGTAGTTAAACCAGCCATCTTTGCTGCGCGATAGCGGCGCTCACCCGCAATAATCTCGTACCGATCGCCTTTAGGACGAACAAGGATAGGCTGCAGTAAACCATCCTTCTTGATTGACTCGGCTAATTCATCGAGCTCGTCTTTTTTAAAGTTAATGCGGGGTTGATTTTCATTAGGCTCGATAAGCTCCAACGTCAATTCATTTGGTGTTTTTTCTTCTTGGACTGTTTCAGAGCTGGATTCTTCAAGCTCAACAGGATTAGAAACTGACGGCGATTCATCCAATACGGCTGTTTGCTCTACCCTCACCGTATTATCAATAACCTCCCCCGTATCCGCATTTATATGTCCCATTGAAATTCTTTCACGGGGAGATGCTTCAGGGGTGGGAGGAGAAACGGGCTTCTTTTGAGCGCCCGAGCGTTGAGATGGTGCTGCCGGTTCTTCGTACACGCCGCCTAAAAGGGAACCAAGACCGCGACCTAAAGCGTTTTTAGCCACGAGCAATCACCTCTTTCGAAAGAGCAGCATACGCCTGAGCACCTTTGCCACTCGGATCATATTGGTTGATAGGGAGACCGAAACTTGGGGCTTCCGATAATTTAACCGTACGGGGAACCATAGCATTAAAAACAATTCTCCCAAAATACGTACGCACTTCTTCTGCAACCTGTTTAGATAAGGTGGTACGGCCATCGTACATTGTTAGAAGAACACCAAATATATCCAATGAAGGGTTAAGGCGATTTTTGACACGTTTCATTGAATCAAGAAGTTTTGTCACACCTTCCAATGCGTAGAACTCACATTGAATAGGAATAAGAAGTTTGTCTGCTGCAACGAGTGCGTTGACCGTCAGCAAGCCGAGAGAAGGCGGACAATCAATAAAGATATAATCATAACGACCGCGGAGCCGCCCGAGGGCATCTTTAAGCCTGTTTTCACGAGCCATTTCGGTTACAAGCTCAACTTCTGCACCCGCTAAGTTAATTGTAGCGGGAAGCACATCCAAGCCAGGACACACATCAGGAAGAATAGCCTGTTCAACAGGCACCTCATTAATCAAAACATCATATATACAATTCTTCACTAAACTTTTTTCGATTCCCAAGCCGCTTGAAGCATTACCTTGAGGATCCAAATCAACCAAAAGAACCTGTCGGCCAAGTTCGCCAATACCAGCAGATAAATTGATAGCTGTTGTCGACTTACCGACTCCACCTTTTTGGTTGATAATTGCAATAACTTTAGTTTGGCCAACAACATGAGTAACTGGTGCTTTTTCCTCATACGACTTAAGCTGGCGATACGCTACTTTCGGCGCAGTAGTATCTTGACCTCGGGGAGCACGCTCAACAGGTTCAGGTTGATTCTGATACGGTTCAATACCGGAGCGATCAGACTCTCCTTCTTCCGGAAGTATCTCTTCTTGTCCTGTTTCTTCCTGTTCAGACTCTTTTGTGTCATGCGTCTTGATAGTCTCTGCTGCGTTTATACTTCTTCTTAGACCATCGAAAAATCCCACAAAGGCCCCCTTTCGTTAAGGTAATAAGAACACCCTTGGCAGAACTTATTGTAAGAGTATAGGGATAATCAAGGATAGCATCAATATGTTTCACGTGAAACATATTGAGAACTTGTCAAATAGATAAAATTCGGACTCTTTGTTCCCCTTTTATCGTCCACGGAATGAAAGTCATGACCACCGGCCTAGCCGGTGGCTTGATCATCGGCCCTAGAAGGG
>CAYFWL010000045.1:0-596 GCA_964346845.1 uncultured Eggerthellaceae bacterium
CTACTCTTATCGGTTGCCTGCTGGGTGTTAATCGCTTCTCCTCAGGGAGCATTCACATTAACGGGGAAGATGCTGCTCACCTGCGTCCGGCAGACCTCGCGCGCAGAGTATCCTATGTACCCCAGGTGCACGATCGCGCCTTTCCGTACCGCGTGCGCGATGTGGTGCTCATGGGGCGTACCGCATATCGGGGCATTTTAAGTGCGCCAGGGGAAGAGGATCATGCAATTGTCGATGAATCCCTCGCTCTTTGCGGAATCGAGCGTTTGGCGAATCGCCCCTACACGCGCTTGTCGGGCGGCGAGATGCAGATGGTGCTTTTAGCACGTGCTTTGGCGCAGCAAGCATCGTTCATCCTTATGGACGAGCCGACAGCCCACCTCGATTTCAAAAACGAGCTCTTTTTTATGGAGACTGTTGTGCGTCTCGTGCGCGACCAGGGGGTTGGCGTGCTTATGGCGACCCACTCTCCTAATCAGGCTTTTTTCTTTGAGGGAAATGCTGTTGCTACGGCATGCGCGCTGATGGACAAGGGACGCGTATGCTGCATGGGGGTGCCAACGGAGGTGCTCAATCCTGAAAATCTCCGTTCGCTT
>CAYFWL010000045.1:606-9885 GCA_964346845.1 uncultured Eggerthellaceae bacterium
ATGGAGTGAATGCCCAGGTGAGCGTCACGCCTCTTGCGGAAGGTCGCGTTCTGCGTCAAATCTTACTGGTCGCCACCGAGGAGGAATCTTATGAATAGGGCGCGCATTTTGTTTTTGAGGGGAGCCTTTGCAGTGCTCTTTGCGTGCGCCTTCTGTTTGATGGGTGTTCTTGTGCTGGGGGGCTGTTCTTCAGACGGGAGCTCTTCGAGCACCAAACCAGTGGGATTGACGGCACGTGTGGTCGATTCGGTAGGGCGAAGCGTTGAAGTTCCCGTGCCCTGTGCTCGCATCGCTGCGTTGGATTCCTTTGCTGGCGAAGCGCTGGTGATGGTGGGGGCGGGACCGCTTATGGTGGCGGCACCCGGAGGGGTGGCAAGCGATGTCGTGCTCAGGGAGGTTTACCCCGCCCTGGTCGATATGCCGGCACCGATGTCGGGTGGGACGATCAACATTGAGTCGCTGAGTGCGCTTAAACCCGATGTGGTGCTCATCAAAGCATCGCTGTATCGCTCGGCGGAAGAGCTTGCCAAGCTCGATAAGCTGAAGATTCCTTACCTGGTGGTGGAGTATGCCACCATCGATGAGCAGATTACGGCGCTAGAGAGCATCGGTTCCCTGTTTCCTTCTGAACAAGCGGCGCGTATGGGGCAGCTTGTCGATGCCTATCGAACGGGCGTGGCGCGTGTGGAGGCTTGCGCGAAAAACATTCCCGAAGGTCAGCGCGTGCGCGTGTATCACGCCATCAACCAGGCAGTTCTTACCGATGGATCAAGCTCTATCGGTGCCGACTGGATCACTCGAACAGGTGCGATTAACGTATCGGCTTCTGAGGCAGCGACGGCGGAGCAGGGCGATTACCGGGCAACCTTGGAGCAGGTGTTTGTCTGGGACCCCGATGTGGTCATCTGCAACGAAGCGAGCACGGCGGATTATCTGCTCGCCGATAGCAAGTGGACGGGTTTGCGTGCAGTTGTTAACAAGCAGGTGTATGCTATTCCCATCGGTGCGACACGCTGGGGACAGCGGGGGAGCGTGGAGACCTGGTTTGCTATGATGTGGCTGGGTACGACGGTGTATCCTGATGCTTTTTCCTCTATCGACTTGCGCTCTGAAGTGGAAAGCTTCTACGAAAAAGTGCTCGGTGTGGAAGTGGGCGACGAGCTCTACCGCAAGATGCTTTCCGGCAAAGATATGCGCAAACGGCCCACGGGCGAGCATGCTAACAGCTGATAGGTGCCGCTAATCGCATTGGATATACCATTTGATCTGCGCATCTTCTCGTTCCAGCGGTTCGCCTGACGATTCCTCTCATGTTTCAGCCCGTCTTGCGCTACGCAAGCGAATGCTTGATGAAACGATAGGTCACATACAGCGTGAGGCAAAGGGCGAGAGCGGTTGTCACGTAGAAAACTACGTTGAAGGCTGCCGATGCTGCGATAAAACCACGCATGCTCAGATATAGACTGAAGGAATGCATAGCCTGAGCAGATACCACATAAGGAAAAGCGAAGGACGCATATGCGGGAAAGAACGTGTCGCGCCGCAACACCCGAGGAATGTGCGCCGTCACGACAAAGAAGAAGAAGAGCGCAAGCACGCACAGCAACACCATAGCCGTTAAGCAGGGGGCGGCAACGACGCGATAATAACCGGTAAGGATCAAGCTTGCCGGTGCCACAAAGACGCCCACGGTTCCTTGGAAAGCAATCGGGATATCGTCAAAATGAGAAAAATGCATCACGAGTGGCGGAAGCGTGAAAACATAGCCGACCGATGCGAAGATGAGCAAAGCAAGTCCAACCGTCTGCTGATGAAGAGCGGGACTCGTGATTGCAGCCATGCCGATGCCAACGTAAACGATAAAGAACGTGCCGAACCAGTCATCGACCTTCTTTGGAAGGTGCTTTACGGTGAAGTGGACCATGAGTCCGAGATGAAACAGAATGGCCGCATACCATATCGCAAGGGCCACTGCCGGCAACAGCCCAAACACATAGGTAGAAAAAACCATCAATGCCATGGGGAAGGTGGAAAATGCCGACCAAAGAACTGGGTTTGAGGTCATTGCCGTGAACGATTTGAAATTGAGGGCGATTTTCGTGATGAGCAGGACGAGGATTGTTGTATGTATTGCTAAGAAGGCATAATGCACGGTGGGCAGATCCTGAAATATACTGCCCAGGCCGCCCCAAGCAAGAGCGAGGCCGGCGAATGTGTATGGTGCATTGTCGATAAACGCTCGAACACGCTGATGCAAGCTGGTCGCCTTCTCTCCCTGTGCGCTGGTCACGGTCCCCTCTCTTCTAAAAGTGCGCAGCGTGGAACAGGTTGTCCCGTCCCACGCTGCAATCTCGGTACGACTCTCCGGGCATACGGACAAGGGTGCAACGGAGGTGCTAGCTCTTCCAGCCGAGCGCCGCGCGTTTTTCCTTCATGTCACTGATGATTTTTGCGGCAAGCGCCTTCGGATCGGTGTCCACGACCATGACGGAACCGAGCATTTCCTTGGTGTCTTCCTTCATGAATTTCATGACGTTGTCGGAGCCATAAATCGGAGCCTCAACGCAATGATAGGAATTCAGACCCAAGAGACGGAACGCGAGGGCCGCGCCAACGCCCTTTTCATTTGCCCATTCAGGGCTCGACATGGCATACGGCATATCCTTAAGCGGCTTCTGGAAGAATCCGGCGGTGCCAGCAAGGATGCCTGTCGAACGGGTATTATCGATGCACTCACCAACATGGATTGCCGGCGGAAGATTGTATTTGTCAAGAAACGCTCGCAAACTGTCGCCGCACAACTCGCGCGCTTGGGAGTTGCAGAAGCCGAGCTTCAGCAGCGGGAAGGAAGCGCAGCCGTTTGTGAGAACGAGGACATTGTTCCTGATAAGCTCAGTGGCAACGTCAACAATTGCACGCTCATAGACAACCTTGGGGTTCGTGCATCCAACGAGGTTGACGATGCCGAGAATGTCGTTTTTCTCTAAGGCTTCGGCTAAAGGCTCAAGCGATCCACCAAGAAACTCGGTGATATTTTCCAGCGTGAAGCCGGTCTCGGCCTCGACCTCATACGGTGGGATGAAAGAGGGGATACGTTTGCGCTCATCGAATGCACGGATACCGCGCTCGAGAATCTTGCAAGCAAGTTCTCTCGTATCGCCAATGTTGCTGTGGTGGTAGTCAAAAGCGATATGTTCGTCACCTGGGAGACGCGTGGAATCACTTGTGGTAACGACCACCGTCTTAAAGCAGTTGGCAACATCCATGATGCCAGGATAGATATCCTGAACGTCGGCAACCCAAAGATCGAGAGCGCCGGTGCCCAAAACGAGCTCTGCTCCAGGAGGATTGCACAGCGGCACAACGCCGCCGAGACGGTAGAGCGCAGAAAGACCGCTGCAGCAAATGCCGTAGAAGCGGATTCCCTGAGCGCCCGCAGCGCGTGCCTTCTTCTGGAATTCCTCGGTCTGGCCAAGGGCAACGATCTCGGTGACGAGGGTCGGAAGGTGCCCATGAAGAGCGATGTTGACATAGCCACGCTCGATAGCACCCAGGTTGACCATCGTCTTGCGACGTTTGCCGAGACCAAAGAAGGAGTCGGTTGCAAGGTTGGTGTTCACGACGGTGCCGAAGACATAGGTTAAGCCGGTGCGCAAAAACTGCTGCATGATACTGCGCCAATCGCCGTCACTTGCCTCGCCGGTGCGATGCATCGCCTCGAAAACTTCCTGGTAGGTGCTGATCGGCAGGATATCGAGGTCTTTCCAGACCTGTTGGCGCTCGGGAGGAGCGCAGTACTTGATGGTTTTGTACTCCGCTGATTCCGGACGAGACATGTCCTCAAGCAGCTCGTTAGCGAAGGCTACTGCTACTTCTTCGTCCGTCATGCCTTCGACTTCGATTTCGAACGATTTAGCAAGGTTGCGCATCTTTTCGGCACCGAGGATCTTCTTGTCAAGCTTGCCTTCTCCCGCCCACTTGAGGGAAAGGATGACCTCGCGTGCATGCATGCCGTGCTGAGCGGTGCCACCTGCGACCGAACGCAGCAGATTGCGTGCGACAATCAGGTCGGCATCGGCGCCGCAGACGCCGCGCGGGCTCTTCTTGGTAATCTTGCAGGGGCCCATATTGCAGATACGGCAACAAATGCCTGCGAGGCCAAAGGCGCATTGGGGCTTTTGCTGGTCGAAGCGATCCCACTGCGTGTCGAGCCGATTTCCTCCATGTGTTTCAGCATTTCTCGAACGGCAGGGTCGGGCGTTTGCTCCATTACCTGTTGTTTGCTTGGGAATGTCTTACGATATTCCGCAACGGCTACCGCATAGTCATTAACATCGTATTCGTCGTGACTGTGTGTATGCTCGTGGTCGTGATGATGATCAGCGACATATCCATGAACATTGCAATACTCGTCCATCATAAAACACTCCTTTTCTCTCAATGACCTATCTGGTACGTCATCTATCATAGCACAGATTCTGATATGACAAATATCAGAAAAAAATCAGCATTTAACCGTGTGTGGCTGGCTCTTCGGACGGGTGTGCATGATGTGTTGGCATCTAAGGCGATTGCTTGGTAGGGATGCATACGTTCGACTGTTCCAAACGCCAACCGTCCACTGAACAATAGATGCTCAATCATGCGATAAGAGCAATAATACGTTGGGCTGATTCGAAGCGATGGAAGGGGTTCCTGTGCAAATCATCGACAAGCAGGTATATCGGTTTTCCCGAAACAACGCACCTTGCTATACTGCGCAGCCAGGGGAAATACTGCAGTTTAAGACGCTTGATTGCTTTTCTAACAAAATAGGCGACGAGCAAACCACTATGGCTGATCTGGATTACGGTTATGATGTTGCCAACCCAGCAGCTGGTCCTGTCTTCATCGAAGGTGCTCAGCCAGGGGATGTGCTGGTTGTGGATATTCTGGAGGTGCAGGTGGCCGATGAGGGCACTATCGCTACCGATGATCATTGTGGCCCGCTGTTCGAGACCACCGGATATCGCACTATCAAAGTGCCCATCAAAGACGGTTTCGCCACCTTCAAAAATGTGAAGTTTCCCATTAAACCTATGATTGGCGTTATAGGTACCGCGCCTTCTGGCGATGACATCATTGACGGCTATGTGGGAAGCCATGGTGGCAATATGGACAATAAGCTCATCGGCAAGGGTGCGCGTCTGTATTTTCCCGTACGCGTTGAAGGCGCTCTGCTGCAGATGGGCGATGTGCATGCTGCTATGGGTGATGCCGAGCTCTGTGGTACCGGTATTGAGATTCCCGCTGAGATTACCGTGCAAACCCGAATCATCAAGGGCTTCGAACTGCACTGGCCGGTTCTTGAGACCGAGGACAGGTGGTACGTGAACGCGAGTGCTCAGGAGTTCGATGAGGCCTTGATGAACGCCAGCAAAGAGATGCAGCGCCTGCTCAGCCGCGCTACTGGTTGGGATTTAGAAGAGACCTACATGTATATGTCGGTGCAGAGTGACGTGGAGCTCAACCAGGCCTGCAAACCCTGTGAGGTGCAGTTGAGCTTGCGCATCGGCACGCCAAAACGCGCCGACTTTGGACCTTTGGTCGGATAGGACAGTCGCGTTTGTTTTTGGATGCGCACATAAAGGGGTGTGACGTGTCTGGGGAATAAAAAGGGTGTCCGCAAACACGTTGGTGCCCCGCAAACGCATTTGTGTCCCTCAAACGCGTTGGCGCCCCTGCTAGGTAGGAGGATAGGGAAGGAGGGTTTTTCGTGTCAGAAGAAAAGAAAGCGGCCGCTTCCTCGAATGAGCATTCGAGCCTTGAGAAGTTCGGCTACAAGCAGGAGCTGAGTCGTCAGCTCGGCCTGAAGGACGTTGTACTGTACGGTGTGCTCTTCATGGTTATTATTGCTCCGCAATCTATTTGGGGTCTGGTCAGCAAGGAATCCATGGGAATGTCGACCCTGGTGTACCTTATCGGCTTCGTTGCCATTATCTTTACCGCATTGAGCTATGTGCGTATGGCGGCCCGATTCCCTATTGCGGGTTCAGTGTATTCCTACGTGCAGCGTGGCATCAACCCCCATGTGGGCTTTATCTCCGGCTGGCTCATCCTGCTGGACTACGTTATCACGCCGTCGCTGCTCTACGTTATGGTGGCAAACTGGGGCACCATGTTGATCCCTGAGAGTCCCTGGTTCTTGTGGATTGCGGTGTTCGTCATCTTCAACACCTTCGTCACGATTCGTGGCGTGTCTATGACCAAGGGTCTTGACTTTATCATCTTCGCCGTTGAGATTCTGGCTGTTATCGTCTTTGTGTACTTGGCAAGCAAATACATCCTGGGTGGCGGTGGCACGGGCGCCTTCGTGGTCGACCCCATCTGGCAGTCGGGTAAAGTTGACGCTCATTTCGTTGCGGCCGGTATTTCTATCGCCGCGCTGAACTTCTTGGGTTTCGACGGCATCTCCACGCTGGCGGAAGAAACCTACGAGCCGGAGAAAAACATCGGCCGCGGTATTCTGATTGCTCTGGGTATCATCATCGTGGTGTTCTTCTTGCAGACCTATCTGGCATCGCTGGTGCAGCCTGACTGGGCAAATTGGGATACTCAGCATACCGAAAATGCCTTCTTCTACGGTGTGCAGCTGGTGGGCGGTGATGTATTCATGAGGATTATGTTGGTCGTTAACATCATCGCTGTCGGTATCGCCAATATCATGAACGCTCAGTTGGCAGCGTCGCGTTTGCTGTACTCTATGGGTCGCGACAAGGTCATCCCCAGCGTCTTTGGTAAAGTGTCCGCCAAATGGAAGACCCCATGGGTTGGCGCCATCTTCATCGGTGTTCTGGTTTTGATTCTTGCTCCCACGCTGGGCATGAGCTCGCTGACGACGCTGGTCAACTTTGGTGCCCTGGGTTCCTTCATCGTTTTGAACTTCGCGGTGTTCAAGTACTTCTTCATCACCGAGAAACATCGCAACAGCTTTGGCGACTACGTGAAGTATCTGATTTGCCCGTGGGTTGGTATTCTGATCCTGGCCTACGTGTTTACGGGCTTCGACACTCTGACCTACATCGTTGGCGTGAGCTGGCTGGTTTTGGGTCTGATTGTGGGTGCCATCAAATCCAAAGGCTACAAGGAAGTGCCCGACGCCTTCAAGAACCTCGAGGTGTAGCCTCCCTCCCCGCACCGCGCACGCCGCGCATAACTTATGACAAAGGGACAGGTAATTTGTCATAAAATCGTTCAATCGGCGTATCCCTTTGCCACTACAGGGTGCGCCGATCTCGTTTGGAGCAGCACCGGTCAAAAGGGAAAGACACCCCGGCTTGGATAATCGGGAGCGCGTTCTTCAACTGCCCCTATTAAGATTGAGCAAAGTGTCCCTATGAAGCGGGGGCAGCGCATAGTACACTTAAACTGCGTGGGTCCAGCGTTAGAAGGGGGTTTGATATGGGCAATAAGAAAGTAATGATGGTGATAAGCGTGCTTGCGGTGGTGTCGCTTGTAGCTGTTGCCGCTTGCTCGCCTAAGGTGAATGCATCGGGATACGGTGACCCCACACCTAATGTCGTGAAGGCGAGCATAACGCCTACACCTGATAAATACGGTGTGGTGAAGGCTGATCAGTGGGCCGAGGCCTACCCGTACCAGTACGCATCATACCTGGAGAATTCGAGCAACACGCCACCGGCGGAGGACTACCTAGCTGAAGGAGTGAAAGACACCACGTCTGCGCTGCCTGAAGGCTGGGTGTATACCGATGCCGGCAAGGCCAATTATTTGGAGACCAATCCTGAGATTAAAATTCTTGGCTTGGGCTATGGGTACGCCAAGTACTACACCGAGCCCGCCAGCCACGTGTTCGCCCTGTGGAGCGTGACGCACAACGGTCGTATAAACGAAAACAGCAAGGCTGCTTGCATTGCCTGCAAGAGCCCGCAGTATTCGGGTCTGGTCGATAGCGAGGGTGACGAGGTCCATCTGCGTAATTTCTGGGAAGTTGTCGCCGACCTCGATGAAAATGTCAGCTGCGCCTCTTGCCATGCAAATGACCCCATGACGCTTGCCGTTGATCGTTCCGGATGGACTCTTGCTATGGGCGATGACGCTGACGTTGCGTCCCTTCAGGGCCAGGTCTGCGGTCAGTGTCACTGCGACTATTCTATGGCTCCTGGTACGAGCATCCCTACCAATCCGTACGAGAACGGGCGTAGCGACATGGTGCCTGAAAAGGCTCTTGCCTGGTACGACGCTCACGACTTTGCTGATTGGACCTATGCATCCACCGGTGCTAAGATGATTGCCGTTCGCCATGCTGAATACGAGTTCATCTATGGTGGAGACGACGAAATCATCCCGCAGGGTTCACATATGGCGAATCTGGGCTACAACTGCAATGATTGTCATATGGCCACCAAGAAGGCCGCTGATGGTACGGTGTATTCCGACCACAACTGGACCGTTCCTACCCAAAACGATGAGCTCATCGCACGTAACTGCAGCAGCTGCCACAAGGATATCAAGGCTGAGGTAAAAGCGTGGCAGGACGAGATTGACGGCAACACCAAGGTGTTGGGTGAGCGCTGTGTGAGTTTCATTCAGAACTTCGAGAACGCGATCGCTGCGGGTAACCTAAGCGATACCCAACTGGATCGCTTGCGCTACATCCAGCGTGCCGCTTGCTACTACTGGAATCTTGCAGCTGCCGAGAACAGCGAGGGTGCTCACAATCCAACGTATTATCGTCACACGCTTGATCAGGGCAACCTGATGCTTGACGAGGGCGACGATATTCTCGGTGTGACTTCGGTCGCCCAGGCTAAGAGCTAGCGCGGTGATGCGACTATGACTGACGAGAATGCAAAAGTTGAAGAGAAGAAAAAGCGTGCTCGCAAGCCCTTGTCGATGCGCAAAATAATTGTTGCCGTTGTTGTCGTGGTGGTAGTTGTTGCTGGTGGTGCTGGCATGTATCAGTGGCACGAGCAGCCAAGCTTCTGCTCAACCATGTGTCATATCGAGTCCACCTATGTCGAAAATCACGCACAGCCGCAAAATACGGTGGGTACCGATAAGTACGGCAATGTTGTAAGCAACAGTAACGCCATGATGGCGGTACTGCACAGCCACACTAAAGCGACGGCAAAACCCGAGATCGTCTGCGTAGACTGCCATATCCCCAATATGATGGAGCTCGCGCATGACGGCATCAACTATGTTACGGGCAACTACTCCTTGCCTCGTCATGAGCGCACAGGAACGGCTCTTGAGAGTTGGGATAAAAAGGAAGGT
>CAYFWL010000045.1:9895-13945 GCA_964346845.1 uncultured Eggerthellaceae bacterium
GTAGCCAGCTGTGCGCAAACGAGAACTGCCATGTTTATCTGCTGGGAGACGATGGCAAGGTAAGTTTGGACAAGCTGGAGGCTTCCACGGCGGGTCGGGTATTTAACCCCCATGAGCAGCATCATGAGAACCTGACGCTTGAATGCACCAGCTGTCATAAAGGGCACCGTGCCTCTACGGTGGTGTGCACCGGGTGTCATCAGCATGAAGACGTCGAATTGCCCAGCGGGTGGCTTGATTGGGAGTCTTCCAATCAGGTTATGGTTAAGGCATTTAGCGGTTAAACGAGCGGTTTGCTCTTCAGAGTCTAAAAAGGCTGCAGGCGATGCTTGCAGCCTTTTTTGCGCTCAGGGGTCGTGACCCCGCTCGGCGCGCGTAGTGCGATGGACGGAAAGCACCCGTGAAGAGCGGGTAAAATATGACTTATGACAAGGGGACAGGTCATTTGTCATAATATGCGGCTTGCGGTAGACGCAGGGCGGTATGTTTTGTTGGATAGAGGAGAGCGTGTCTATGGTTTGAGCGAGGCTTGCTCTCCTGAAGGGAGGCAAATCTATGGTTTTTCATGAAAGGAGAGAAATCTCTGCCAAAAAGCCGATTTGACAGAAAAAATCGCCTCGATTTCATGCACTACTGGCAAAAATAACCTCTTCGGGTATTCTTTTAGGCCGTTTCAGTCTTGATTTCGATGGAATCAGGTTCCCGCTTTTCTGTCAAATCGGCTTTTTGGCAGAGATTTTCCGCAAACTGCGATAATTCGCTGCGCATCTTGTCAGATACCTGCTTTTTGGGAGATCATTTTGGGAGATCAACCTGGCCCGAGGGAGGGGAGAGTCTGAAAAATGCTGTAGGACAAGACCGTTGCCTTCGGAAGAGCTGATAAAACCGCTAGGGGAGGGGCAGATAGAGCTATTAGGGGCAAACGGGTTTCGGGTGAGGGTAATCGGGTTCGACTTGAGTGAGATCCTGGAACAGGCATCGCCCTGGAGGGGCCGAACTGTTGGGGAAGTAGGCCAACAAGTTTCATGTTGTCAAGGCCGCATTCATGCTGCTAGTTTGTTTCATAGGGGTGTTCATGTTTTTTGCGGTGCCTCCGCAGTCGCCAAGCGCAGGTCGCAGGTAAGAGACGAAAGGAGCAGCGATCAGCCATTGAAAGCGCGTTGCAGAAGAAGATATTTTTTTCGTATACTGCAGTCATGAAGAAGACGATGATTGTGGCGATGGTGATCCTGATGGCTGCTTTGTTCGGTCTGTTCTCCTGTACGAAGCCTGATCCTGAGCCAGAAGTTTGTGGCGGTCGTACTGTTCATGCCGACGAGGCTGCCCCCAAAAGTATCCACTCTACCGAGCTGCAAATGTTTTCATGCAATTTTTCTCCTGAGTCATCCCTTGGTTTTGATGTGCCAGGTCGCTATTTCTTTAAAGCCCAGCTGGCTGAAGATGGTATGGTGACGGCATCCTATGAGTTCCAAGAGCACAACAGCGACTTCGTCGTGATTCCTTTTGACTTTCTAGCTGATCCGTTCTTTATGCAGAAAATTGATGCCGTTGTGAAAAGCAGCGACATCCTTTCACACAACGGCCTCAGCGAGGCAACATCGGGCATTGCTCCTGGATATGGTTGCGATGTTGCTGCTCGCTATGCATCAGGCGAATACATCTCTCTTCACAGCAATAGTTCGAACTATATCGACCTGGCTACTTGTGGCAAACTTATCGACCTGTTCTACAACGCGAGCGGTGCGCCAGCCTATTACGACACCACCGATGCGCAAAACATCTACTACAGTGTCTATCAGCGGGATATGCTGAGCTTTTACGCGCACCTTTGGGTGCTGCCAAGCGGTCAAGCGAAATACCGAATTTCAGAAAAGTATGACGGCACGTGGGTGCGCAGCAAAGATGAAGGCGAGCTTTCGGCCGAATCGTTGCAGCAGCTTGCCGCTGTGTTTGATCAGGCCGAACTTGGTTCCGCCAATGAATATCCGCGTCGCGAAGATGAGCGCTATCTTACGATGAAGGTAAAGCGTGGGCTCAATTATGAGGCCTGTCAGAGTCATACGGCCATTACCGACGAACAGCTTGCGGTATTGGAAGGTATGCGGCAATTGATTCTCGACGCCTGCGGAGAGTAGATGCCGCAGGCGTCGTTAGAAAAGTCATCATCGGAATAATACCGACATTTTGATAGGATTCCCGCTGCTTTTTGTTTCCAAGACCGCTTCCCTGGTTCTTCCCCGGTTCTGCCAAGCGATAGAGCTACGGGGCAGCGGGGTGGAAATCAGCTGGCGGGCAAGCTGGCGAAAAGCTTGCGGGTCCTTTACAGCAATGCTTCTACGAAGGCACGTACGTCCTTCATGTCGGCGGTGGGTTCAAAGCGTTTAACCACCTTGCCCGAGCGATCAACTATGAACTTGGTAAAGTTCCATTTAATATCCGGGTTGTATTTGTAGTCTTTGTCAATGGCCTTGAGCATCGCGCTCATGCCCAGCGCCTTAGCTCCCTTGCCGAAACCTTGGAATCCCTGTTGAGACTTCAAGTACGTGTAAAGCGGCAGTTCGTTGGGCCCATTGACATCAGACTTTTTCATTTGGGGAAACTCTGTGCCGTAGTGCAGGACGCAAAAATCGTGAATCTCTTCGTCTGTTCCAGGAGCTTGCTCCTTGAACTGGTTGCAGGGGATGTCGATGACCTCAAAGCCCTTTTCGTGGAGGTCCGCATACATGGCCTCAAGGGGCTCGTAGTGAGGCGTAAAGCCGCAACCGGTAGCGGTGTTTACGATGAGAAGCACTTTTCCCTGATAGTCACGCAAGGGGATTTCGTTTCCGCTGCCATCGGTCAGGCCGTAGTCGTAGATGCTCATAGGCGATATCTCCTGTTCAATAAGGGTGCGCGTACGTAGGGTTGGCGCGCAACGCATAAGATAATGCGTTCATGTTAGCAGGGGAAGGGGAGAAAAGAATCGGCAAAGCGATTGCTTTGCCGATTTGTTACCTGATGCTTACTTTTTGAGGAAGGTGAGATAGGTGCGTCCTATCAGAGACGGGGGCTGTGGAAGCCCCCACAGCGGATGAGTGCCGACAGGCGTTTCGGCGTTTCGTCCGGGATTACTCGTTGTCCTTTTTCAGTGCTCCTGCAACGGTGAGTTGCTCAAACATGCTGGCAGTCTCACGAAAGTCGCTGGGCAGAACTACCGTGCTGCTGTTTCCTCGCTTGGCGAATTCGCCCATCATATCGGTCCACTGGGTAAAAAGGAACAGCTCATTGGCTTCGTTGGTAGAAACGCCAGACTGTTTGATGACATCCAGCGCTTCGGCGATGCCATCGGCGATGGCCTTGCGCTGAGCCGCAATGCCGCGACCAGCTTCTTCCATAGCTTCGGCGCCGGCTTTCGCCTCGGTGACAATCTTGATACGCTCGGCTTCCGCGAGGCTTTGAGCGGCGATACGCTCACGCTGGGCGCTGTTGATCTTATTCATGGACTGTTCCACATCGGGCGGCAATCCAATGCTGGTAATCAAGGTGCTGACCAGGTCGTATCCGTATTCGCGCATCATGGTGGAGACCGTGGAGTTCACATCGCTTGCAATGGAGTCTTTCTTGTCAAATACCTCATCCAAGGTGTACCCCGGTACAGCGGAGCGCAGGGCATCGATGAGATATGCGCGCATCTGGCCGATAGGCTCGCTGAGCATGTAATAGCTGCGGTATACGCCCGAGCCGGTCTGGCTGTCCTGGTCGTAGCTCACATGGTATTGGGCGGCGATATCCATGGTCACCGTCACGTTGTCCTTGGTCTTGGCATCAATACGGAAGTCGATCTGGTTGGTGCGCATGCCCACCTTGGCGGCGATGCGTTCGATAACCGGAATCTTAAAGTGAAAGCCTGGCCCCACGATGCGGTTGTACTTACCGAGTCGCTCGATGATGTAGGCGTTTTGCTGCTGCACCACGTAGAAGGCGCCGCCGACAATCAGCAGAATCACCACGATGATAACGAGGGTTGGCGCAATGGTTATGAGGAAGTTCGGGAAAAACATAGGAGCTCCT
>CAYFWL010000046.1:0-13770 GCA_964346845.1 uncultured Eggerthellaceae bacterium
CGACAGGCTATGGCCTGGTATACCTGGTAGCTGAGCATCTGAAGTGCCGCGACGATTCCCTTGAGGGCAAGACCGTTGTCGTTCACGGCTCGGGCAATGTTGCCATCTACGCCGTCCAGAAGGCTGAGCAGCTGGGTGCTCGCGTCATCACCGTTTCCGATACCAAGGGCTACATCATCGATGAAGAAGGCATCTCCGTCGAAGCGCTTGAGGAAATCTATAACGCAAAGCGCTCGGGCCACGACAAGGGTGTCTCCCTCGCACGCTACACGGAATATCGCCCCAACGCCACCTATGTTGCCGAAGACGGCCGTGGCGTGTGGAAGGTTCCCTGCGACATCGCCTTGCCCTGCGCACGTGAAAACACCTTGCTTTTGGAAGATGCGCAGGCACTCGTTTCCAACGGCTGCACGATTGTCGGCGAAGGCGCCAACATGCCCACCACCCTCGAAGCAACGCAGTACCTCCAGGAAAACGGCGTTGCCTTCTTGCCGGGCAAGGCAGCCAATGCGGGTGGCGTATCCGTTTCGGGCCTGGAAATGAGCCAAAACGCCGAGCATCTGTCCTGGCCCTTTGAAGAGGTCGATGGCAAGCTCAACGAGATCATGTGCAATATCTACCATGCCATCGATGAAGCCGCAAAGCGCTACGGACATGAGGGTGATTACGTCATGGGCGCCAACATCGCCGGTTTTGAAAAGGTCGCCGACGCTATGATCGCCCAGGGTGTTTGCTAGTTTTCTCACTGGCAAGAAACTCGTGTTGCAAAAAGGGAGGGAGCTGACAAACCCCCTCCCTTTCTCATGGATTCAACGTAATTCCAAGCATGCTCTGGAAGAGGGCGAAAAACGCACCTCAAGAGCGCCAAAGACACCTTAGACCAGCACGCGGGCAATATAGTGGCCCGTATAGCCCACTTTCTTTGCCGCGACTTCTTCAGGTGTGCCCGTCGCGATAACCTGACCGCCCCGGTCGCCGCCCTCGGGCCCCATGTCGATGATGTAGTCAGCGGATTTGATAACATCAAGATTATGCTCGATGACGAGCACCGTGTTGCCGCTATCGACCAGGCGCTGAAGCACCACCAAAAGCTGTCGAACGTCCTCAAAATGCAAGCCTGTCGTCGGTTCGTCCAGGATATAGAAGGTCTTGCCCGTCTGCTTGCGCTGCAGTTCGCTTGCAAGCTTCACACGCTGTGCCTCCCCGCCCGAAAGCGTGGTTGCGGGCTGACCTAAGCGGATATAGCCCAGACCCACATCGAAGAGCGTCTGCAGCTTGCGCTTGATGCTGGGAATGTTTTGAAAGAATGCCAGAGCTTCTTCAACCGTCATATCCAAAAGCTCAGCGATGTTTTTGCCGCGATAGCTTACCTGCAGTGTCTCGCGGTTATAGCGCGATCCACCGCACACCTCGCAGGGAACGTAAATATCAGGCAGAAAGTGCATTTCTATCTTGATTTGCCCATCACCCTTGCACGCCTCGCAGCGACCTCCGGGAACGTTAAAGGAGAAGCGCCCCGGCGCATAGCCACGAGCTTTCGCTTCATTGGTGGAAGCATAGAGGGCGCGCAAATCATCCCAAAGACCAATATAGGTAGCAGGATTCGAGCGCGGAGTACGGCCAATGGGGCTTTGATCGATATTGATAACTTTGTCGATAGCATCAAGGCCCACGAGCTTTTTATAGGGCGCTGCCGTACGGTGGGCACGATTCACGCGATTGGCGAGCGCTGGTGCAAGCGTGTCGGTGACCAGGGAGCTTTTACCGCTTCCGGAAACTCCCGTGACAACGCAAAGCGTTCCCAGGGGAATATCAATAGAAACATCCTTGAGATTGTTGACGGAAGCCCCCGAAAGGGTAATCGAGCCACCCGTATGAGCTCGACGCTGTTCAGGCACCTCGATCTTGCGTCTGCCACTCAGGTAATCGGCGGTAATGGAACCCTCCGTTGCCTGGATATCCTCAGGACTTCCGCACGCAACCAGATAGCCGCCGTTTTCCCCCGCACCTGGTCCCATATCGATGACGAAATCGGCACTCCGAATGGTGTCTTCATCGTGCTCGACCACAATAACGGTGTTGCCGAGGTCCCGAAGGCGTTCGAGGGTTGCGATAAGGCGGTCGTTATCGCGCTGATGAAGACCGATTGAGGGCTCGTCCAGAATGTAGAGAACACCCATAAGACCTGCACCGATTTGGGTCGCCAGGCGAATGCGCTGAGCTTCGCCACCTGAAAGAGATGCGGTAGCCCGATCGAGCGTCAGATAATCCAAACCCACGTCAACGAGAAATTTGAGACGCGCAACGATCTCTTTGACGATAGGGCCCGCTATAGCAAGATGTTGTCCCGCAAAGCTGAGCGACTGGAAAAACGTCAACGAGTCACGAGCGCTCATTTCCGTCACATCATGAATGGATTTGCCCCCCACCGTGACTGAAAGGATTTCAGGTTTGAGACGCTTGCCCTGGCAGGAAGGACAGGGATGCTGAGAAAAATACGCATTGAACTTCTCGCGCTGCTTGTCGCTTGTCGCTTCATTGCGGCGCTGGGTGATAGCTGCCTTTGCGCCTTCCCAGGTGATATACCAAAACGTATCGCGCCCATTGACGGTGACGTAGTCGACACGGATCTTCTCATCGCCCGTGCCCTCCATGATGGCCTTTTTTGCGTGCGCGGGCAAATCTTCCCATGCCGTGGTGTCGCTTACCCCCAGATGTTTGCACAATGCCGCCATGACCTGCGGATAGTAGTTACCCGTGCTAAAGGGAGCCAGACATCCTTCAGAGATGGAAAGAGAGGGATCGGGTATGACCAGGGACTCGTTAACTTCCTCGGACGTGCCGATTCCCAAGCATTCAGGACAGGCACCGTAGGGTGCATTAAAGGAGAAATCACGCGGCTGCAAATCATCAAGGGAGTGGCCATGCTCCGGACATGCGAGAGCCAAGGAGTAGAGGCGTTCGTTTTCAGCCAAACCGCCCGTAGCGCCCGATGAAACATGGGATACCCGACTGCTCTCATCGGAAGCATCGCTCAAAATCTGCACTAAAACACGGCCATCGGCCAATGTGGTCGCCTTCTCTACCGCCTCGGCGATGCGGCTTAAAGCCGAAGGCTTCAAAACCACGCGATCGACCACCACATCAATAAAGTGCTTTATCTTCTTGTTTAAGACAAGGGTCTCGCCATCAAGCTTCTTTACTTCCCCGTCGATTCGAACGCGAACAAAGCCCTCTTTGACTAAATCGCTGAGAAGCTTGGTGAACTCGCCTTTTCGACCCGCAACCACCGGGGCCATAATCAGAGCCTTGGTCGTTTTCCCATCGCCGAGGGACAAGATATCGTCCGCAACCTGATCGGTGGTTTGGGATTTGATCTCCCGACCGCATTCAGGGCAGTGAGGAATACCTGTACGCGCGAACAAAAGGCGCAGGTAATCGTAGATTTCTGTGGTGGTTCCAACCGTCGAACGCGGATTTTTGCTGGTTGTTTTCTGGTCGATGGAAACCGCAGGAGAAAGCCCATCGATACTATCCAAATCAGGTTTATCCATCTGTCCCAAGAACATACGTGCGTAGCTGGAAAGCGATTCTACATAGCGGCGTTGCCCTTCTGCGTAGATGGTGTCGAACGCCAGGCTTGATTTTCCGCTTCCCGAAAGACCCGTGATGACAACAAGCTTATCGCGCGGAATGCTCACGTCCACATTCTTTAGATTGTGCTCGCGGGCACCCTTAATAACAATTGAATCTTGTCCCACACTGACTCCTCTTTAATTGAGATACTATCGAGCTTGAAATTTCAACGATTATACACCAATTACAAACATTTGTTTGCTTATTTTATGCCCTCGGATGAGCCTGCAAATGCGCCGCCTTCAAGCGCTCGGGCGTAAGGTGGGTGTATATCTGAGTCGTCGACAGGCTCGCATGCCCCAGTAATTCCTGGACACTTCGCAGATCGGCTCCCCCATCTAAAAGATCCGTGGCAAAGGTGTGCCTCATGGCATGCGGGGAAAATGCGGCGTCAAGACCTGCTTTCATCATCTGCGCCTTGAATGCTTTCCGAATGGCATCGGCCGACAGAGGGCGACCTGTTTTTGAAAGAAAAACAGCATCCCCGCCCTTTTTATCGCCCCTTTTTGCAAGAAGTACCGGACGGGCAGTCTCAAGATAAGCTTGTAAAACCTTGATGCACTGTCCATGAAGAGGGACGATGCGCTCTTTGGAACCCTTGCCGAAGAGGCGCAATTGACCCGCCGAAAGATCAAGCTGGGCACAGGTCAGGCCAGCGAGTTCCGAAACGCGCGCTCCCGATGCATACAAAAGCTCAAAAAGCGCCTCGTCACGCAAGACAAGCGCCTGACCAGCTTCCCTTTTTCCTTCCTCGGTGACACGCTGAGCTTCCTTGA
The DNA here is from genome assembly GCA_964346845.1 of uncultured Eggerthellaceae bacterium. Taxonomy (GTDB): domain Bacteria; phylum Actinomycetota; class Coriobacteriia; order Coriobacteriales; family Eggerthellaceae; genus CAKUOV01. The sequence goes on from CAYFWL010000046.1 coordinate 4,413, forward strand.
GCTCTCGATCGAGCGAATCGAACAGAGCATCAAGCTCAGAAGCGCTGAACACGAGGGGTAAGTGCTTAGGAATCTTGGGACCCTGAACGGCCGATACGGCATTAGATGCCGCTCTCTGGGACACGTTCAGCCAACGAAAAAAACTGCGGAGGGCGCTCAGTCGGCGATTGATTGTTTTACGCGAATAGCGCGCTTTATCCTGATCCGCCAAGTACCCACGCAATTGCCGTGTTGTTGGCGCAAGCGGATCGAAAAGCTGACGGTTTGCATAATGAAAGAAGGTGTTCAGGTCAGTTTTATACGCACGAACCGTATGGGCTGAATAGTTTCTCTCGCCTGTCAGGGATGCCAAAAAGCACTCAACGAGGAGTGTTTGATCATCAGACATCTCGCCCCGTCTAAGTTCGGATGATTCTTTACCCCCATCCATGGTCATACCAAAAGCCCCCGCATCCGTAGGGAGTCACCGTAGACCTCAAGGGCGCGATTTCCGCGTTCCGCATAGGCAGCATAACGAGCCTTCTTGTTGCGAATGCGTTGGTCGAAGGGTTCCATCATGCCAAAGTTCACATGGGAAGGCTGATAGTTCACGGTCTCAGGATTGGTGGCATACGCCAAAAGCGCGCCAAATACCGTGTGTCTGGGCAATTCAGGCAGGTCAATGCCGTTCAGAAGCGCCGTAAGCGCCAGCGCCACATGAAGCCCTGAACGGATAGCCTCACCATAGCCTTCGGTGCCCGAAATCTGACCAGCGAGGTACACAGGAACACCCAGAGCATCCAAACCACCTTTGAGCTCGAGGGTGCTGCTGAGCACCTTGGGGGCATCGACAAAGGTATTACGGTGCATCACGCCATAGCGAGCGAATTCTGCCTGCTCTAAGCCGGGAACCATGCGAAACACGCGCTCCTGCTCAGAAAAGGTCAAATTGGTCTGAAACCCCACCAGATTGTAACAGCTGCGGTGTTCGTCTTCAGCACGCAGCTGAACAGCAGCCCATGGACGACGTCCCGTGCGCGGGTCGATCAAACCAACGGGCTTCAACGCACCGAAACGCGGTGCATCGACACCGCTGCGCGCGATTTCCTCGACGGGCTGGCAGGCCTGGAATAAATCCTTGCTTTCAAAATCGCGCTTCACTACACGGTCAGCCTGGAGCAAGGCATCGATGAAGGAATCATATTCCTCCTTGTTAAACGGGGCGTTCAGATAATCACCCGCACCCTCTTCATAACGGCTCTGACTGAACAGGATTTCCCTGTTCAGAGAGTCGGCCATCACAATAGGAGCCGCAGCATCGAAGAAGGCGAGGTGCTCGAGGCCTGTAAGCTGCTGCAGCGAAGCAGCGAGAGCATCGCTCGTCAGAGGACCCGTCGCCACGACCAGCGCATCGAAGCCCTCAGCTTCTGCTGCCAACTCATGCGCCTCACGACGCTCGATGGTGATTTCTTTATGTCCTTCAATGGAATCGGTGATCATCTGGGCAAACTTCTCACGATCGACCGCTAAGGCACCCCCTGCAGCAACCTCGGATTTCAAGGCAGCATCGTAGAGATACGAACCGAGAGCACCCAGCTCCGTTTTGAGCATTCCCGCTGCTGATTCCGGGTTCTTGCTCTTCAGGGAATTGGAGCAAACCAATTCACCAAAAAGGCCTGTTGCGTGCACCGGGGTCATCGTAAGCGGACGCATCTCAACAAGCGTTATCGCAATGCCCCGAGAAGCTAACTGCAACGCGCATTCGCTTCCCGCAAGACCTCCACCGATTATTTTCACCTTCTTTTCCATGGTGCAAAGAATAGCAAAAGACCCCCGCACCTTAGCGGCAATCTCAAATCATCGCCGATTTACTATAAGAGAGGTCCATAGGTATCGTCGGGATAGCGAGCGATAAGCCCAGCATCTTGCGCCTCTTCGATACGCAGGGCTGCCCATGCTGAGGGATTCTCTGCACCGCAGTACTGGGCAGCCAGCCGATATATGGCTTCCGCATCGAGGGGCTCAGCAATAACCGCCCGGATCAAAGGGTTGTCAAAAAGAGGTGACGAGAAGTCATGACCAGAGCCCTCATCTGTGCAAAGATGGTTCTCTTTCCCTTTTTGCACCTGCGGGAAAAGGGACGCAAGAATCTCTCGAAAGGACTCGTCATCAACCACAGGAAGAGCCCCTTGATAAAGCAGTCTGTTAACACCACGTGAATTGGGCGTCGTGATAGAGCCGGGAACCACCAGCACCTCCCTTCCTAACTGCAGCGCCTCATCAGCGGTGGAAAACGTCCCCGAAGGAAGCCCTGCTTCCACGATAAGCGTTGCTTTCGACAAGGCGGCGATGATGCGATTACGTGCTCGAAAGGTATAGGGCATCGCAGGAAAATCCCAAGGATGTTCAGAAACCACGGCGCCTCCCTGGTCGATTATCTGCTGAAAGAGCGCTGCGTTTTCAGCAGGATAGAGCTGATCGCACCCACCTCCGAGCACCGCAACCGTAAGCCCCGAAGCCTTTAAAGCACCCCGATGAGCAGCGCTGTCGCACCCCCTTGCTCCCCCCGAAACAATGGTCACGTGCTGCTTGGCAGCCTGGAAGGCAAAGCGTTCAGCACACGACCTTCCGTAAGGAGTTGCCTTACGCGCACCGACGATAGAAAGACCACCTCGAAGACTTTGAAGGTCGCCGATCACGTATAAAACGGAAGGAGGAAATTGGAGCTCTCTCAGCATATCGGGATAAGCGGCCGATTTATTATCTATTTCAGAGCGCGGACCCTCCAGGAGAGGACCGTCATAACGTTTTGCTTGAACAAATCCCAACCTAATCACACCCCTTGATAAGCTTGATCCATACGCAAGCCCACTGCTTCGCAAATATGGGCTTTTGTCACTTCTTCGCTTTCTGCCAAATCAGCAATAGTGCGTGCAACGCTCAAGCTTCGTATAACGGCTCTTCCACTGAACCTTCTCTTCTCTGCCAAATTCTCGATATATCGCTCTCCTTCAGCGTCAAGCCTGCATGACTCAATAATCTCCTGCGAAGACGATCCGGATGTTTCAAAGCGCGCTTTCCGCCACCGGCGAAAAACACGACCTGCTTCCACCCCGTCTCTCAGCTTCCGGGATGAAACACCCTCCCCTGAACGGAGGACATCGGCAGAACGCATACGTCCCACTCTGATTCTCATATCGATTCGATCGAGAACGGGTCCACCAACGCGCAGTTGATAGGCGTTGATTTGCGCGGGACTGCAGGTGCACGGCGTTTCCTTGTCGCCAAAATATCCACAAGGACACGGGTTCGCCGATGCTACAAGAGAAAATCGAGCGGGCATGGTGACCGACAACTCAGCGCGGACAAGCGTCACTGAACCGGATTCCATAGGTTGTCTCAAACTCTGCAAAACCGATGGTTTAAATTCTGGCAGTTCATCTAAGTAGAGCACGCCACGATGAGCTAAGGTTATCTCACCTGGCCGAGGCGGATTCCCTCCTCCCACAAGCCCCGCACACGATGCTGAGTGGTGGGGAGCACGAAAGGGACGACGCCCTGCCAGAATCGCATCGGTATTAAGTCCCGCTACCGAGTAGATAGTGGCCACTTCAAGTTTTTCCTCCTGGCTCAAGGGCGGCAAAATACTAGGGAGTCGTGACGCAAGCATGGTTTTTCCTGAACCAGGGGGGCCAACCAGTATCACGCCATGATTGCCTGTTGCTGCAATCTGGAGCGCTCGTTTGGCATGGTCGTGCCCTGCAACCTCCGCAAAATCACAAACAGGCGCAACATCGGGAACATCTCCCCCTTCCCACAAGTGAAAAGCACCATTACGCAGAAGCGAAAGTTTTTCCAGCACGCGAAAAGAGGTATTGCATTCCTCGATTCCCCATTCGCCGGGAAGCGGGCAAGTCAAAGAGAGTTTTTCAAGCGCTGCGCACTGAGCAAAGGCCAAAAGACCGGGAATTTGCCTTACCCGTCCATCCAGCGACAGCTCCCCTACAAAAAGAGAGCCTTCTATCAGCGATTTTCTTATCTGACCTGAAGCAACAAGGATGCCCACTGCAATCGGCAAATCAAATCCCGACCCCCGTTTTTTGAGGGTTCCTGGTGCCAGGTTCACTACGATTTTATCCCCCGGCATGCTAAAGCCACTGCTCCGAAGAGCTGCTCGAATTCGCTCACGCGCCTCCTGAATCGCAGCATCGGTCATACCGACAATCGTGAATCCGGGAAGCCCCTGAGAGATAACCACCTCCACGCTCACGGGAACAGCCTCAACGCCCATAATGGTCGCGGACTGGACGCTGCATTGGGAAATCATGCTTATTCAGCTCCGAAGGCATTGATATGATGGCGCAAGGTGGCCCGGTTGTTGCCAAGCACCAAAATGCCAATCACATCGAAACGAAAACGCACATCCACATATTCGCTATCACGCAGGTAATAGGCGGCAATGCGTTCGTAGCGACCGCGTTTTTCCTTGCTTATCGCCTCTTCGGGAAAGCCTTTTTCAATGTCTGACCTGGTCTTAACCTCGACAAATACAAGTACAGCCTCATCGAGAGCGATGATGTCGACCTCGCCAGCAGGACAGCGCCAATTCCGCTCGATGATTTCATAACCATGGCGTTCAAGGAACTTGGCGGCAGCATCTTCCCCTTTTTGACCCAGACTCTGCTTAGCTGGGTCATGATGCATCCACCGAGGATCATCCTGCTCACACGCACAAGAGTTTTCCTGCGTATCTTTGCTTTCTTCGATTTCCATACCTTCTCCTTTCGTTGCAAAGAAGATAGAAAATCGCCCTATCAAAAAGCTATCAATAGCAACTTGTGCGTCAGCAAAACGCTGTCAGGGTGTCGACAAAACACCATCAAAGGGAACGTCTAAAAAAGCGTCTCCTGCAAAAATGATCGGCAAAAGCTTACCCGATGCAAGGGCGAGAGACCGTATGCGCGGATGGCGTCAATATGCGCAGCGCTCGCATACCCTTTGCACTGATCCCATGCGTAGAGGGGGTATGCTTCAGAAAGGCGCACCATCAGGGCATCACGTTCAACCTTGGCGATAACGCTCGCTGCAGCGATACTCGCACATCGAGCATCACCCTTGACCACATTCCGCTCACGCTTATCGAAATGGAGGGGGTTGCCGTCCAGGAGAATCAAATCCACCGCGAAGCCCGCATCCTCGATGGATAAAACAGCCCGTCGAAACGCCGCAATCAGCGAAGCCGTCATGCCCTGGGCATCGATCTCGTGCGCCTCGATATACTGAACCGTCCAGGCGAGAGCCACCCGTTTGATTTCGTCTGCCATGTTCTGCCGCTGTTCAGAGCTGAGCTGTTTAGAATCATTGAGAAGAGGGATACGGGGCTCATCAGGTAAGATAACAGCGCCGACCGCCAAAGGACCAGCTACCGCACCACGGCCCACCTCATCTAAGCCCACCACAAGATGCGCATTGCATGCCTGGGCAATACTTTGCTGGCAGCTATAGAGTTCCTCAAGGCGTTTTTGCTCAGCAGCCTCTTTTTCAACACGCCTGCGAGCAGCAGCAAGTGCGGAGATGACACCTTTGCGGGTGTCAGCTTTCAGAGAGCGCTCCAAGGAAGGCAGCGTAGACGCATTGGCACGAGAGAGCGTTTCACGTATCTCTTCGACCGTTTGAGCATGATTGGTAGCGCCTTGACCAACACCGCGAATTGCCCGCGCCATCTCTTGACTCCCCTTCCCTATAAAAAACGATGCCCGCACACCGTGCGGGCATCGAAGCATGCAGCAAAAGGACTCTTACTTAAATGCCTTTTCCTTAATTTTCGCAGCTTTACCAACCTTTTTGCGGATGTAGTAAAGCTTAGCACGACGGACCTTGCCCTGGCGGACAATTTCAATGCGCTCGATCTTAGGAGAATGCACCGGGAAGGTACGCTCAACGCCCACATTGAAGCTCATCTTACGCACCGTGAAAGTCTCACGAGCGCCCGCGCCCTGACGACGGATAACGTCGCCCTGAAACACCTGAATACGCTCACGGGTACCTTCTTTAATGCGGTAATGAACTTTAACGTTGTCGCCAACGACGAAATCAGGAAGGTCCTGCTTGATCTGCTGCTGCTCAATTGCGCGGATGATATCCATTTTTCTTATCCCTCTATACCTATTCTTAGCCTTTAGCTATTCATTACAGACACGATTGGTAAGTATACCGCGTCACCTGGCTCAACGCAAGAATAAGTGTCCTTCTTTTTTGGCAAGACCCTTTTAACTTGTATGAAACGGTCCAAGAGCACCTTGCTTCTTATTCATCTTTTACACCATCTTGGGTGCGAATCAGCTTGCGCTTGATTTTACCACCGATCGTCTTGGGAAGCTCATCGACAAACTCCACAATACGCGGATACTTATAGGGAGCCGTGGTTTTCTTCACATGGGCTTGAAGCTCTTTCACCAGCTCATCTGAAGGCTCATAGCCCCTGGCAAGAACAACCGTCGCCTTAACCACCATGCCGCGAATAGGATCAGGAGCCGCCGTAACGGCACATTCCACAACTGCGGGATGGGCGATAAGAGCGCTCTCGACCTCAAAAGGCCCAATACGATAGCCCGAGCACTTGATCACGTCGTCGTTGCGGCCCACAAAGGAGCAGTACCCATCGGAGTCACGCCAAACCATATCGTGAAGGTTGTAGTAGTCGCCACCCACGGCTTCCGCCGTCTTCTCCTCATCGTGGTAGTAGCCCACAAAAAGTCCCGGAGGATAGGCTTCCTTCAAACCGGTAACGCAAATGGCGCCTTCATCGCCGTCTTCAACCTCGCACCCTTCATCATCTAAAAGCTTGACGTTCAACAGGGGTGAAGGTTTGCCCATCGAACCGGGGCGAGGCTCAAGCCAAGGATAGGTTGCCAATAAAACGGGGCCTTCGGTCTGCCCGAATCCTTCACGGATCTTTTTGCCCGTGAACTTCTCCCACCTCAAGCTGACCTCGGCATTCAGAGGTTCACCAGCGGTTGCGAAGTTGTGAATGCTCGAAAGATCGTAAGAAGCCACATCCTCTTGCAGCATAAAACGGTACATGGTGGGGGGGGCGCAAAAGGTGGTCAGCTTATAGTCCTGCATGCACTGAAGCAGCTTGGTAGGCACAAACTTAAGCATGTCGTATGCGAAAACCGTAGCCCCCGCAATCCACTGACCGTAAATCTTACCCCAACCAAACTTTGCCCAGCCAGAATCAGTGACGGACAGGTGAAGCGTGTTCTCTTCAACCTGCTGCCAATACTTGGCAGTCAAGATATGACCCAAGGGATGGGCGAAATTATGCATAACCGCCTTGGGATTGCCCGTCGTGCCACTCGTAAAATAGATCAGCATAATATCCTTGCTGGTCACACCGGCTTCTCCCCGAGGACGTTCAAAAGTGTCATCGTGGCTTTCGAGGAAAGAATCGAAGGAAATCCATCCCTCCCGTTGACCATCGACCAAGATGATGTCTTTGACAGACGGCGCTTCGGGCAGCGCTTCTTCGGTTTGCTCGATGACATAGGCATCGTTCACGCACACCATGGCCTTAACACCGGCACTGTTCGCACGATACACGATATCCTTTTTAGTCAGCTGCAACGATGCGGGAATAATGATTGCGCCCAGCTTGCACAAGGCAGTAGCAACTACCCAATACTCCCACCGGCGACGCAAGATGCATAAAACGATATCGCCCTTGCCAATGCCCCTGCTTTTAAATGCATTGGCTGCCTTGTTGGACAGACGAGAAATATCCGTAAAGGTAAAGCAGCGCTCTTCCCCCTCGTCGTTGCACCACAGCAAGGCCTTTTTCTCGGGCTCAACGGCCGCCCACTCATCAACGACATCAAAGCCAAAATTGAAAGCTTCGGGCACATCGATTTTAAAATTTTCGTAAAAATCCTCGTAGGAATCGAAATCGATACGAGGGCAATACTTTCGAAGGATATGATCCATGAAAAAAAGCCTTTCATATTTCAAGCCTCACACAGAAGGGCTCGGTTTTTTGTTTTTTCCTACTCGGCAATAAAGGTTACGAAGCGTGCTTGCTCGTCACCGCCACAACGCTGTCCATGGGGATAGGTCGGGTTAAAATAAATGCAATCGCCCTCGTTGAGCACGAATTCCTTATCGCGCCAACTCACAATAACCGTTCCCTGAATAACCATGTTGAATTCCTGGCCACTATGGGACACCAGCTTCGCCGGTTCATCGGAAGGGTTCAGCACAACGAGGAGCGGCTGCATGATCTTTCCGGTATAGCGCCAGGCTAAATCTTCGTAATAGTATCCGGGGTAACGATCGACTTCTTTGCCTTGTCCTTTACGAACCACCTGATAGGTTTCGAGTTTTGCCGCAGTGCCTGTCAAAATCTCAGTAAATTCGACGTTGAATTTACGCGCAAGATGATAAATGGCCGAGATAGGTACATCTTCACCCGTTGCCTCCCATTTCAGATAGGTTTCAACGGGGACCTCGAGTTCAGCTGCCATGTCCTCTACGGACACGTCGCACGACTCGCGAAGACCCTCAATACGAAGACCAATCTCGCGCAGTTCGGTGACGTCGGACATAATCATCTCCTTCTTCTTCGCGGCACCGAAGCGCCGCGCTGTGCTCTTATCAACAGTAAATACGATGCCTACGCCTGAATACCCAGCTCTAAAGCGCGTTTATTCAAGGCGATCATAGCCTGTTTCTTGGCAGGAACCACCTGGTCAATCGCGGCATCCAAGGTTTCCCGTGCGCAGAATTCAGTCAACGCCCACAGCTTACCCACCAAAACGATATTAGCGAGACCTTTGAGGCCCTCCTTCTCCGCAAGCTCAGTAGCAGGGAGCGAAACCACGGTAATATCGTCACGCTGTTTCATATTCAAAACCAAGGTGGAGTTCACGACAGCGACACCGCCGGGAACAACTGTGTCGATAAACTTGTCATACGAAGGTTGGTTCATGACGATCAAAGCATTGGGCTGCATGACCAAAGGTGACCCAATGGGTTCATCGGACAAGGTCACGCTGCAGCTCGCGGTACCACCGCGCATCTCCGGGCCATACGAAGGCAACCATGACAGCTCACGGTCTTCCACCAAGCCGGCGGAAGCGATCACCTTCCCAGCGAACAGGATACCCTGACCTCCAAAGCCGGCAAGAACGGTTCTCAATTCACGCATTAGGACACCTCTCCCTGATTGGCAATGGGGCAGTCCTTGGCACGAGCGGCAGCGGCCTCGGCAGCATTAGCGAAGCCCTCGGCCACAACATCGCGATAAACGCCCAGCGGATAATAGGGCAGCATGTTCTCGCGCATCCACGCAAAGGACTTCTGAGGGGTCATACCCCAGTTGGTG
>CAYFWL010000047.1:0-419 GCA_964346845.1 uncultured Eggerthellaceae bacterium
CCTAGCTATGTCAATGGCTTTTGCCGATCAGCCTGCTTGGGTTGCCTCTCTTATCAGCACCATGCCCTCGCTGACCACCTTAGTCGGCTGCCTGCTTTTCGCCAGCATTGCGGGAAAGAAAATCCCGATGAAGACCGTCGCCATCATATCCCTGGCTGTCTACGGTGTCTTCGGCGTTATCCCCGCTTTCTGGAACGACAACATTGTAGGTATCCTGATTTGCCGCGGTCTTACCGGTCTGGGCATCGGCTTCATCATGCCGCTGGGCGCCACCTGGTTTTTGCGCTCAATCCGCAACAATGATCAACGCGGCTTTTACCTGGGATGGAATATCGCAATCGGTTCCATCGGCTGCATTATCATGACCATCCTTGGCGGTGTTCTATGCAACATCAGCTGGAACTACACCTTCTTGGCCT
>CAYFWL010000047.1:429-5725 GCA_964346845.1 uncultured Eggerthellaceae bacterium
TGTTTGTCTTTATTTCTCTCATCTGCGTGGTGATTTTGTTCAAGGAACCCAAGTCTGTTGAAGAGCTCATCAAAGAAGAGGGTGCTTCGGGTGCAGAGTTTGAAGCAGCAAAGCGCGCTAAGCTCACCGCTCCTGCATGGTTCATCGTTCTCATCTACTTCGTATTCCAGCTCTGCGTTTGTCTGACCCTCAACATGGGCGCCTTCGTTATGGATACCAATTTGAACCTTATGGGCGGCGGCTATGCCTTGATAGGCACCTTGATTTCCCTGTACACCGTTGGCACCGCAGTGGCCTCTGTCTTTGGCGGTCTGTTCATCCGTGTGCTAGGCAAGTTCTGCACCCCCTTGTTCATCGTCGTTACCGCTTTGGGCGTTGTCGTCGTTGCAAACGGCTCGTCCATCCCCATGTTCGCTCTGGGTTACTTCATCGTTGGCTTTGGTTCGTCTATGCACGCCTATGTCAACTTCGAAATCGGCCTGGTCACCAAGGCTGCCGGTTTGGCATGGGCAGCTTCTATGCTGATGTTCGCCACCAACCTGGGCAACTTCTTCAGCTCGTTCTTCCAGGGTATTCTTCAGAACCTGTTGGGCATGGAAGCCGACATCGCCGCTCCTCTGTACGTTGCAGCCGCCATCTTGGCGCTTTCCGCAGTCGCCTTCTTCATCTACACTGCTGGTAACAAATCCCGTGCCGAAGGCTTGGCACAGGCTCCTGCAGGTATGCCCGGCATGCCCGCAGAGTCCAGCGACGAAAAGGACGCATAGTCTTTCGCATCTCTCTGCGTGAGGGAGTAATGCCCTCTTTGCTCCCTCACGCCCTACCCTCTCCCTTTAAACTATTGCCTCATAAAGATGGGAGGTGTTCCCGTTTTGGATAACACCGAAAAACGCCTTGAGCGCCAGGATCGCATCCTTAAGACCATGAAGGGCGCGCATTCTGATCGCACACCCCTTATGTTGGCCTGCGACGTTGCTCTTGCTCGCTATATCAAACCCGAACTCACCTTTAAGGAGATTCTGGACGACTACTCCGGATGCATGGATATCATCGTCAACGAAGTTCTGCCCCTATTCCCTGAGGTAGACATGTTGGAAGCCTGCGGTATGAGTCCGCGCAATATCGGCATGCCCTTCCTGGTTCAGACAGCGCTTCCCGGGCGCGACCTACCTGATGACTGTATGTGGACGCTGAAGTTCGACCACTCCTTTACCGAAGAGGTGTACCAGACGATCATCGATGGGGGTTGGGGGCCTTTCTTCGCAGGTCAAGCCTTTGGACGCCTGGGCTACGACCCTGTCTCCCTGGGGATGGAGATGGAAAATTCCAAGCGCTATGCTGCGATGATGCGCGATGCGGGCATGCCTTTCAAGATTGGCGGCGGCCCCATGGCGGGTCCCTTCGACACCCTTGCTTTCGGACGCGGCCAAGAAAACTTCTACATGGACTTCTACGATTACGAAGAGGAGATCGTGGAATGCATGAACATCATGATGGAAGAAGACCTCGCCATGATGAAAGATCGCGTTGCCGCCGAAGTGGCAGAAGCGAAAGCCGCAGGCGAGGAGGTCATGTACTGCGTCATTCCCGCCGTCAATGCTAACTGCGCCATGGTCAGCCGCCAGCATTTCGAGACCTTCGCGTGGCCGCTGTTCAAACGTCAGGCCGACTTCCTGCTCGATTTGGGCTGCATTGTGCGCTTCCATATGGATTGCAAGTGGGATGCTTTCCTCGACTACTTCACCGACTTCCCGAAGGGACGCTGCATCTTCGACACCGACGGCACCACTGACCTCGAACTATGCCGCGATATCCTAGGACCCCATATGGCCTTCACGGGCACTGTTTCTCCTGCAGACATGGCCTTTGGAAGTCCCGATCAAGTGTACAAGACGATCAGGGAACAGATTGAAACCCTTGGAGACAGCTTCATCGCTTCGCCATCTTGCACGATACCCGCAAACGCCCCGAAAGAGAACATCGATGCTCTCTACGAAGCGGTACTCGCATAAAGAAAGATGCCCGTAAGGTTCAAAAGCGAACAAGAGCAGGGCGAGACGATCTTCTGTGCTGAAAGGGGCAGCACAGAAGACTTTGAGTTGACATTAATGGGGGGATACCATGTCACGGGCTCAGAAAATCGCCGAAGACTTCTTCGGTTCAAGCAAAGCAAAGCGCAATCTCTGCAAGACCGCCATCGTTATCAGCAGTATTGACGCTCAGGTTCATGTAGCTCTCTATATCCCGATTCTCGCCCTAATTGCCCAAAGTTTCACCGGACAAGAAGCCCTTGTCAACTTCGCCTTTTCGGTGACCTCGGGCGCTATGGTCGTTTTCATTTTCATCAGCGGGTTTCTCGCCCAGTTCTTCGACAAGCGCACCCTCATGATCTGCGGTACGAGCATCTTTATCTTAGGCGGGCTTCTAGGCTCGTTGGCCCCCTCTGCAGAGATTCTTGTGGCAACGCGCGCTGTTGAAGGGGCAGGTGCCGGACTTGTCTATGCTATGGTCCCCGCTACGGCATCGCAGATTTTCAAGGGAAAAGAGCGGACCGCCCTTCTGGGTTATACCAACAGCGGCTCATGCGCCGTTACCTTCGTTTTGAATTTGGCTGCCGGTTTCATGGGACGCATGTTAGGTTGGCGCGCCTGCTTGCTGCTGTACGGCATCCTGCTTATCACCCTGTTCTTCCAGATCAAATACATCCCGAAAACAGGGCCCGAGCGCGATATCCTGCGCCTCAAAAAAGCATCCGGAGAAAAGGTTTTTATCCCTAAGGGTGTGTTTCTCTACACCGCTGCGTTCTTTTTTCTGAATACGTTCGGGGCTGCCTACCAAATAATCTTACCCGCTCACGTTATAGCGAGCGGCATCGGGGACTCCGTACTCATCGGTACCGCGAGCTCCTGCAATGTATTCGTCGGCATCGTGGTGGGCATCACCTTTGGTCGCCTTTCGGGAGCTTTGCGCAAGCTCACCCCCGCTTTAGCGATATTCTGCATAAGCCTCGCGTATCTTATATGGGCTTTTTCCACAAGCGCGCTTCCCATTTATGGAGGATTCATTCTGGTCGGCATCTGCTATGGCATTATGATTCCCTACCTCACCGATTGCGTCGCCAAAATCACCAATGAGGAAAACGCCACCTTCTCCATGACCATTCTGTTGGCCTTTGGTTCGTTGCTCGGCTTTTTCTTCCTGAGCTTCACCGTCGGCCTTCTTGTTTCCCTCACCGAGGGAAACGTTATGTACGAGCTTCTGATTCTCGCCGGTGTATTTGGCACGGCATTCATCGCCCTCGTAATCTGGGGCGCTCATGCCAATACGAAAAAGACTTCCCCGGAAACGAAGTAGAGATTTAGACCTGAGACGCGGCAGAAAGGCTCTCAGAACTCACCCTTCTGTGGAAGAAGAAAGAATCCCTTCATGCTGTGCATATTGAAGAAGCTCGTGGCGAGAGTGCACCCCAAGCTTTTTCATGGCATGGTACAGGTGCGTTTGGGCTGTTCGTGGCGTGATGGAAAGATGAGCGCCTATCCCTTTGGCATCGTAGCCTTCAGCGACAAGACGCACAACGTCAACCTCGCGATCCGACAGAATAGGCTTAGCGTCATTCCCGCGAAGAAATTCGAAAAAAGCCCGGGCAGCTACCTCAGTTTGCAGGAAAAACTCACCACGCGCGACCGCCTCAACCGCTTCGGATAATTCATCGGGCGAAGGATCGTTGGTTAAACATCCCATAGCGCCCGCATCTTTTAAACGTTTTATAAAATGGGCATTTTGACGCGCAGTAAGAGCAAGCACTTTTATCCCCGTGCATCTGTTCACCACGTATGAAACGCCCCGGGTGCTCTCAATCGAAGCATTGGACAAATCCAGCACCATAACATCTGGTTTCGTCTCTTTCACCAGGCCCACCGATTCCTCTATGGTTGCGCACTCCCCAACCACCTCGATATGAGCTTTGCCTTCCAGGGCCATCTTGAGCCCCCGCCGAATGATTTGATGTTCATCGACAATTATTACCGTAATCATTTTTTGCTCTCCGTTGGGGACAAAGGCGCAATCGCGGTTATTTTCGTGCCACTGCCAAGTTCAGAAGAAATAGCCAGCGAGCCGTTAACACGGAACAAACGCTGAGACATGCTCTGAAGTCCATAACAGGGCTTTTTCTTTTTGGAAAGCTCCTCTTTCGAAAAACCACACCCGTCATCCGTAATAGTCATAGTAAGCATATCGTCGTACTCAGTAAGGTACACATAAACATTCTCTGCTCCCGAATGTTGAACGGTGTTCTGAAGCGCGTGCTGGGCGATGCGACAAAACGTCTCAACGATATCGTCATCGAAATCGTCTTCATCCACATCAGCGTCCAAATGGACAGCGATACCCTCCAAGGCAACACGGCTCTCAAGAACGGCCTCAAGAGAGCCCACCAGGCCGTCAGAAGAGCGCGCCGGTCCGTACAGACTCGTCAATTTCCGCACCTCATCAAGCGCCCGATCAACATCAGAGCGAACCTCGCTCACATATTGGCGTATACGAGCAGGATCGAACGCACGGGCATTTTCTAAATTGCCCAAAGCGATACGGACGCCGGCAAGTGTCTGGGTTATGCGATCGTTCAATTGACCGATCACCTTCCCCCGCGCATCATCGCGACGGAAAATCGCATGCTCAAACAGGCCGTTCCGGTATTCCGTCTGCTTCCAGATGCTATCGTAAAGGCCGTTTCGCTGGAGAGCCCTTGCCAAGGGGGTGGCCACAAAGCTCGCCAAGAGATGAAGTTCCATTTCTGTGAAGTGCTGACCATCGTCATAATGCTCGAGCTGAATTACCCCGAGAACCTTATCATCGGCCATCAAGGGGCAGCACAAAAGACTCGAATTCAAAAAATCAGGTTTCTGCTGCTCGATGAGCATCTCTCTCAATGAATACATATTTTCGTCGTCGGCAAAAGAGATTGGGCCGGGCGAATCCCAGATACAAGGCTTTTTATTAGTGTAGCACCAGTTGGTGGAACCCTCGCTGGAGCGCAAGTGGATATCCATATACACCCTTTTGTCGCGAACGTAATTGGCGACAACCTCATCAAAGCCCGTTTTCTCGTCATAGAGCGTGATTACGGCAGCATCGGCCAATAAGAAAAACTCAACGGTTCGCTCAAGAACTTTTTGAAGCCACTCTGAGCCTTGAACCATCATGCAGTCTTCCATAAGCTGGCTCATATCGTCAAGGAGGCTCGAAACGTTCGGCAGCATAATCACAAGACGAGCGCCGTCCTTCGGTCCAAAGG
>CAYFWL010000047.1:5735-13497 GCA_964346845.1 uncultured Eggerthellaceae bacterium
CCCGGCTCCGTTCGCTTTCCATAGCAGCGTCCCTTTCACCCACAATGCGTCCTCACCTCAAGAGAGGTTTTCATACGAAGGTATTTTTGAATTCTACCACAACGCGCCTGTGCCAAGTACGCTCCCGGCAAGCATGGTCCGAGACAAGCGCGCCTGTGCCTACGTGGCAGGCGAAGATGTGCCCGACCATGCCCGACCTTTCGCCCTTTCGCCCTTTCGGCTTTACAGCCGAACGACAATGCCCTGAGAACGCATATACTCCTTGACTTGGCGCACGGTATATTCGCCGAAATGAAACACGCTCGCGGCAAGAACAGCATCAGCCTCGCCTTCAAGGATGCCTTCTGCAAAATGCTCAATCTTTCCCACGCCACCGCTCGCGATAACGGGAATATTCACCGCACGAGCCACGGCACGCGTAAGGGCGCAGTCGAAACCGTCACGGCTACCATCACGATCCATGCTGGTCAAAAGGATTTCACCTGCACCACGCCGTGCCGCCTCAGCAGCCCAGGCAAGGGCATCCAGCCCGGTGTTATTGCGACCGCCTGCCGTGTATACCTCCCACTTATTGGGATTTCCAGGCACCGCCTTCGCATCGATAGCGCACAGAATCGCCTGGCTCCCAAAGGCAGCAGCGGCTTCGGTAAGGAGCGCAGGGTTTTTCACGGCAGCGGAGTTCACCGACACCTTGTCGGCCCCCGCCGCAATCATGCAACGGATATCGGCCACCGTGCGAAAGCCGCCACCCACGCAGTAGGGCAAACGCAGCTGCTGGCTCGCCTGCGATGCCAGCTCAATGGTGGTAGCACGGTCATCGCTCGTGGCAGTTATGTCCAAAAAGATGACCTCGTCGGCTTTCTGCTCGTCGTAGCGTTGAGCCAGTTCGATAGGGTCCCCCGCATCGCGGAGATTGACGAAGTTCACACCCTTCACCACACGGCCGTCTTTCACATCCATGCAGGGAATCACGCGCTTAGCAAGCACAGGAACCTCCCATCCCGCAGGGGTCCTGAGCCGCCTGGGCTACCTCCCATGCAAGGGTGGCCTCGTTGCATGCGGCAACGCCTTCTGCCACATCCAAGGTGCCCTCGTACAGCGCACGACCGGCGATAACACCCTCAATGCAGCCTGCCACCTCCGCCAGGTTCTCAATATCGGCGACAGACGCAACACCACCGCTCGCAATAACGGGATGCCCGAACGCTTCGGCCATGCGCACGTATGCCGCAGGCTCGATGCCCGTCTGCATGCCGTCGCGCGCGATGTCGGTGTAAATCAGGTGACGATACCCCTGCTTGGCCATACGCGAAGCCAGCTCCGTGGCAGCAACGCCGGAGCCTTCAATCCAGCCCGCCACAGCTACTTCCCCGCCCTTGGCATCGATGCCCGCAGCTAACGCGTTGCCGTACCTTTCAATGGCAGCCTGGGCAAACTCAGGGTCGCGCACCAGGGCCGTGCCCAGCACCATGCGGGTCACACCCGCCTGATACAGGCGCTCACAGGCCTCCAAGCTGCGCAAACCGCCCCCTACTTCCACTTTGAGCAGAGTTTTTGCCAAAATCTTTTCGATAAGAGCAGCATTTTCAGGAACACCGCTCTTGGCTCCGTTCAAGTCCACCACATGCAACCAGGTGGCACCTTGCTGCTCAAAATCTTGCGCCTGCGCGACAGGATCATCGTTATAGGCGGTCACGGCATTGTAGTCACCCTTAGACAGGCGCACGGCATGCCCATCTAAGATGTCGATAGCGGGAAGCAGATACATTTAGGCCTCCTTGGCAAGCGTAACGAAATTCTTCAGCAGCAGCAAACCAGCATCGGAGCTTTTCTCGGGATGGAACTGCACCCCATAAGCGCACTCACCCAGCTGAACCGCACTGGGAAAGGTGATGCTGTGCGTGGTCAACGCGATACTGCTTGGTCCCGCAGGCACAACGTAACTGTGGGTAAAGTAGAAATACTCCCCTTCGGGAATATTCTGAAACAAGGCGCTTTTTGCAGCCTCGGGATACACCAAGGAATTCCAGCCTACATGCGGAATCTTGTAGCTGACGCCCTCAGCATCCTCACGCGGGAGCGCATCCACCACGCCGGGGATAAGACCGAGGCCCGCAGCGTAGCGCGCAGCTTCCCCTTTTTCCGCAGGAGATCCTTCAAGCCCTTCCGCAAACATCAGATGCATGCCTAAGCAGATGCCCAAAAAAGGCACGCCCGTCCGCACTCGTTCGCGTATCACTTCCATCTGCCCCAGCTGGCACATGGTAGCCGCGGCATCCGCGAAAGCACCCACGCCGGGCAACACGATGGCGCTTGCCGCAGCGATCTCTTTCGGGTCACTGGTGATGCGCGCCGCAGCACCAACCGCCTGAAGCCCCCGCTGAACACTGAGCAAATTGCCCTTTTGGTAATCAACGACAACTATCATCTACAAGGTGCCCTTCGTCGTAGGAACTTGATCGGCGATACGGGAATCGATAGCCACAGCAGCAGAAAGCGCCTTGGTCACTGCCTTAAAACTGGCTTCCAAGATGTGGTGGGAGTTACCGCCTGCCAGCTGGTTGATATGGAGGGTAATGCCCGCATTGACGGCGAGGGCGCAAAAGAATTCCTCACCCAGCTCGGTGTCGAAGTTGCCCACCTGCTCAGCGGGAATGCACAGATCGGTGTAGCAGGCTCCGCGACCAGAGATGTCGATGGCAGCCAGCACGAGGGTTTCGTCCATCGGCAGAGCGATAGAGGCATAGCGGGTAATGCCGCGCTTGTCGCCTAAGGCCTGCGCGATGGCGCACCCCAACACAATGCCGCAGTCCTCTACCGTGTGATGAGCGTCAACCTCAAGGTCGCCTTTACAGCGCACGGTCATATCAAACAAACCATGACGGCCAAAGGCATCCAGCATGTGGTCGAAAAAGGGCACGCCTGTTTCGATATCAGTCTTACCCGTTCCGTCCAGGTTGATTTCCACCTGAATATCCGTTTCCTTCGTAGTACGCGAGAGCGTCGCTGTACGCATCTTTCCTCCTTTAACGCAAAAGACAGGGAGACCGGTGACCCCTCTTGTTCTTCGTACTCAGGGCATGTTCCAGTGCACTGAGGAATTTCTCATTTTCTTCAGGACTGCCCACCGTCACGCGCAAGCAGTTGGTAAGGCCCGGGCAACGCGAGAAGTCGCGCACCAGCACGCCCTGATCATACAGCTTTTGCCAAACCAGGCCTGCCAAGGGTACCTTGAACAGGAAGAAATTGGCATCAGTAGGATACACCGCCTGTACCTGAGGAAGGGCGGCAACCCTTTGTGCTACCTCCCGCGCAGCCGCGCTGAGTTCGCGCGCGTTTTGCTGAAACACCGCGCGATGAGCGTACACCACCTGAGCGATAGCTTGCGACACCGCATCCACCGAATAGGGCTGACGGAATTTGATAAACTCTCGAATAACTTCTTCGCTGCCAAGCAGATACCCCAAACGGATGCCCGCCAGGGAAAAAGCCTTTGAGAAGGTGTGGAGAATAAGCAGGTTCTTATGGTCTTTGAGCAGATCAAGACAGGTTTGGTCCGAAAACTCACCATAGGCTTCATCGAGCAGGACCAGCGCATCGGTGGACTTGAGAAGACGCTCGACAAAGTCGTGGGAAGCCAGATCGCCGGTAGGATTATTAGGGCTGGTGATGACGATGTAGGAGATGTCCCCTTCCGCCACACGAGCAAGCACAGCCTCTTCATCGATAGACAGATCGGTCCTGCGCGGGATTTCCACCACTTCCGTATTGTTGAGGCGCGCATTGAGCGCATAGACGGAGAAGGTGGGCACCAGATTGATCATCTTGCGGCCTGCACAGCCATAGGCAAGCGCTACGTTGAAGAGCAGTTCATCGCCGCCGTTTCCCAGCAACACCTGATCACGCGTGAGGCCGTTGGCCTGGGCGATCATCTCACGAAGGTCGTTGGCTAGCGGATCGGGATACCGATTGAAGGGAAGCTCAGCGAGTGCGCTAGCAATTTCCGCGCGCAGGTCCACCGGAATATCGTAGGGGCTCTCGTTAGCCGAAAGGAGTACCTCGGCGGGTAGATATTGAGGATCGTAGGGCTCCAAGCCCTCCAGCTGCGGAACTGATTGAATAACGGTTTTCATGAAGATTGTTCCTCGTTCATCGGCACGGTCGAATTCGTATCGGAGCTTTTTAGGTCCCTCGGGGTCGACTCGGGGTCGAGCCTGCTGGCAGGGTTCGGACATCCTGTGAGCGGGCCCCCTTGCGGACGGACCCACCTGAGGGCGATTCTCCTACAGGTGAGGCTATCAGCCCCCCCTACAGGCGAGACCCTCCTGCGGGTGGGTTCCCTGCGGGTGGGTCCCCTAGGCAAGACTTCCGGCCCTCCTGCGGGCGAGTTCCCTTGCGGACAGGTCCCAAGCCTCTCGCAAACAGGGAAAAGCAAGCAAAACGGAGGCCCCTTCTACTCAGCTGAGCTTATCCCTGCGCAATTCCACGCTGCGCGCATGGGCCCAGAGACCCTCATGATGCGCGATGGTGATAACGGCATCAGCGTCGCTTGCCAGGGCCTCGGCGGAATAGCAGATAACGCTTGACTTCTTCACGAAATCATCCACCGAAAGGGGGCTGCTGAAACGAGCGGTGCCTCCCGTAGGCAGTGTGTGGTTGGGACCAGCAACATAGTCACCCACCGCTTCAGCAGTCCACTCGCCCACAAAGATGGCGCCAGCATTGCGAATAGCACCCAGCTTGTTCATAGCTCCTTCGAAATGAAGCTCAAGGTGTTCAGGGGCGATAACGTTCACCGCCTCCAGTGCGCTGGTCATATCGGGGCACACGACAACGGTACCGTGGTCATCCAGAGAAGCCGTGGTGATTTCCGCACGGGTGCTCTCTTGCATATGCTTGGCAATCCACTCTTCCACCTGATCAACATAGGCTTCATTGGTGGTCACCAAGTAACAGGTAGCCAGGGGGTCATGTTCGGCCTGCGCCATCAAGTCGATGGCAACGAGCAGAGGATCGGCGGTTTCATCAGCCACAACACATACCTCGGAAGGACCAGCAATCATATCGATGCCGCAGTCTCCGGAAACGATTTTTTTCGCAGCGGCGACGAAAGCATTACCCGGGCCCGTCACCTTGCACACGGGGGAAATGGTTTCGGTACCATACGCCAGAGCGCCAATAGCCTGGGAGCCTCCCACCGTATAGATTTCGGAAATACCGCAGAGCTGCGCCGCTTTGAGAATAGCAGGATCAAGAGAGCCGTCTTTAGTGGGCGGCGTGCAACACACAATGCGCTTTACGCCGGCGACCGAAGCGGGCAGTGCGTTCATCAGCAAAGATGAGGGATACAGGGCGCGTCCTCCCGGCACGTAAATGCCCACGGAGTCCAAAGGCGTGTACTTAGTGCCCACGAAAGCACCGTTTTCGCGCTCGTCGAACCAGCTCTGCTTTACCTGACGCTGGTGAAAATCACGAATCTGGGCGGCGGCGTGCTCAAGGCAGGCAGCCACATGAGGGTCGCATTGGGCCACTGCGGCATCGATGGCCTCTTTGCTCACACGAAAATCTTTAATTTCCACACCGTCAAATTGAGCGGTGTAGTCGCGCAGCGCTTCATCGCCGCGCTCGCGCACATCGTCGATGATGGCCGTGGCGGCGGCCAGAGCCTGGGCGTTAAAGGCGCCCTTGCGAGAAAGATCCGATTCCTTCAGCTTCTCTCCCTGCTGCAGAATAATCCTGCGCATACCTTCCTCCTCTTATGACAAAGGGACAGGTCATTTGTCATAATTCGCCCACATCGTCAGCGCCGTCGTCAGTTGGAAGAACCGGCGATAACCGTAGCTTCGCCGAGTGTATCCCCCATCGCCTTCGCCAGCTGCGCTACACGTGAATCGGTACGAAACGAGCATCCATTACCGAAAAAACGCGCTGTAGAGGCACAGACTTCATCTACAATGACCAGGTTGTTTTCGCGCAACGTGGTACCCGTAGCCGTAATGTCGATAATACGTTCTGCAATACCCGTCAAAGGCGCCAATTCGATATTCCCCTGAAGCTTCACGATTTCTACCTGCATGCCGCGCTTTGCATAAAAATCGCGCGAGATGTGAGGGTATTTGGTCGCCACACGAAACGACCCCAACTTCTGATAGCGCTCATCAGCCACACCGGCAGCCTCGATTGGTTCTGCCACCACAAAACGGCAGGCACCGAAGGTCAAATCCACCAGCTCCACCACGTCAACATCGGCTTCGATCAGGGAATCCTTTCCGCAGATGCCGCAATCGGCAGCCCCTAGGCTCACAAACACCGGAGCATCCGAAGGGCGCACGATGATGTATTCCACCCCCGGATTGCTGATACGCAGCAAACGGCCGGGGTTTTCCAGACCCGTAGTGTCCAAGCCCGCACGTTGAAGCGCCGCGATGGAGTCGGCGTTCAGCGAACCCTTAGGTACGGCAATACGCAGGGGGCGTTCACCTTGCTCCCCCTGGGCTTCCGCATTTCGCTGCAGCTCACGAGCCTCCATAGCCTGCTCTAAAAAGAAAGCAAAACCCGCAGCTGGGCGATCCTGCCCATAAGCAGCTAGCATATGGTCATAGCGACCGCCGCTTCCGAGAGGCGTGCCCGTCTGAGGTGCATAGGCCTCAAATACGATACCGGTATAGTAGTCAAAAGAGCTCATGATGGAAAAATCAATCATGATGCGCTCGCGCAAACCACGCTGACACAGCAGCTCATAGGCCTGCTGGAACTCATCAAGGCCATCGGTGCAATCGAGAGGGGCAACCAAAGCGCGTGTCGCATCGATAGCTTCAGCACTTCCGCGAATGCGGGCCAACTGGCGAATGGCTGTGGCCACATCAACACGGGCACCCGATGCCGCGAAGAAGCCGCAGGTTTCATCGGTGAGTACGTCAAGGTCCACAAAGTTTGAGGCGTGATAAGCTTGCAGTATGCGTTGCTGCCAAAGGGCTGACCCTTCACTGGCCGCCAACAGAGCGCGCAACACGCCCACTGTGGCAACCGCCAATTTGAACTCGGGAACGCCCGCCGTAATCAGAGCTTCCGTCATCAGCCCGATCACTTCGGCATCAGATGCGGCACCGCTTACCCCGATGCACTCCACGCCAATCTGGGTCATTTCACGCGTTGCTGCCTGCAAGCGCGTATCGGCCTCGCGAAACACGCGCTGAGTGTAACGAAACTTGAGAGGTTCGACAACATCAGCGTAGCGCATGGCACACATGCGCGCCACCTGCATCGTCACATCAGGACGCATAGCCAGAAGATCCCCTTGGGAATCGAAAAGCTTGAAGGGAGACCCCGGCACGCGCCCGCCCGCCTCAAGCACCTCCATGATCTCTAAGGTAGGCGTTTCGATCGGCGTATAGCCACTCCGAGCGAAGAGCTGCTGCACCTCATAGGTTATCTGTTCGCGCATGGCGGCTTCTTCAGCAGAGAAATCTCTAAAGCCCGCAGGTGTTACGTAGTTCATCCCAATCCTTGTTCTGTCGTCTATCGCCGTATTCAGAAGGCGCCCTCCCCCCATAAGGAGGCGACGTCCCTCATGAGGAGGAGCAGCCCTTGTGGGGACGCACCCCGTGAGGAACATTGCCCCTGCGAAGGACGCGAAGGGCGTTGCCTCTTCGGGGAAAACGCGCCTCTGCGGGGAACATGCCTCCATGGGGGCGGTGCCTCCGTGGGGGTGGCGCCCCTGCGAGGAACGTGTCTCCATGGAGACGGCGCCCCTGCAAGGAAC
>CAYFWL010000048.1:0-13093 GCA_964346845.1 uncultured Eggerthellaceae bacterium
GTCGCCGCCGCGCCGCCGGTCAGCCGCGCAAGCTCCGCGCAGCGCTGTGCGCGGGGGCCCAACGTCGCCGGCCAAAGTGGGACAGAGGGGTGTTATCTTCGTGCTGTCCCCTTTGCTACAATCTTTGCGAGTTCTACGTTCAAGGAGGCAAAATCATGTCCGAATCAACTGCCTACTCATGTCCTCAATGTCGCGCAACGCTGAAACTTGACCCGCACAGCAGCAATTTGATCTGCGAATACTGTGGTAGCTCCTTCACCGTCGACGAGATTGAAGCACGTGTCGATGAAGTCAGCTCATCCCGTAAAAAGGCCCAGACTCGCGAAGATGCTGCTGCGGGAGCGGCAGGCGTTGGAATCGAAGAACCCGCGTACAAAAAGCACACCAAGAAGGGGCGTCAAGAGCAGAGGCGCGAGAAGGAGATACTCGGCCAGATTCCTGTTGAGGTTGTCGAGAAGATGGTGTCTCCTTCCCTTGAGGAATGGGATGATATCTTGGCGGCTGGCCAGCAGGAGCAGTTCGATGACATGGTGGGTTATACCTGCACTAACTGCGGTGCCCAGGTGGTGGCTGACAAGCTGACGGTGGCGACCAGCTGCCAGTACTGCGGTAGCTCCATCGTGGTTGACCAGCGCTTAAGCGGCGGTCTGAAGCCGGGCTTTGTGATTCCCTTCAAACTCAAAGCCGAGGATCTTCCCCAGATGCTCACCGACTTCTATGCCAAGCGGCCCCTTTTGCCGAAAAACTTTTTCTACAACAACCAGATAGGCGAGGTCCAGGGTATTTACGTTCCTTTCTGGCTCTATGACGGCACGGTCAGGGGCAGTGCGCGTTACAGCTGTCAAGACGTGTTCACGAGCGTCGAAGGCAAGTACGATGTGACCACCACTAAGTACTACCATGCCGATCGCGTAGGGTCCATGTCGTTTGATAATATTCCGGTCGATGCCTCTGAGCGCATCGATGATGACCTGATGGATTCCATTGAACCTTTCAGATATGCGGAGATGAAAGAGTTCAAGGCGGGGTATCTGACGGGCTTTGTGGCCGAGCGCTTCGACCAGAACCCCCGTCAGGTGCTCGACCGTGCGCAGAATCGTATGGGCAGCTCCGCTCGAGGGGCCATGCGGGCTTCAGTGTCGCACCATTCCGTTTCTGAGACGAGCAGCCATTTTGAGTATGAAGATCCCGCCGCCAGCTACGTCTTGCTGCCGGTGTATCTGTTCAACTGCAGGTATGGAGGCAAGCATTACCGTTACGCCGTCAATGGGCAAACAGGCAAGATTGTGGGTGAGGTTCCTACGGGAAAGAGGGAAAGCCTCCTGTGCTTTTTAAAGAGATTCGTCACGGTCACGGCTCTTTCTGCCGTTGTTGCGACTGCCGCAGGGTTTTTTATCCTTTGGGCAATGTAGGAAGAAGGTGTTAACAAGGTGAAACGCACAAAAAAGGCTTTACGTAAAGTGTGGGCTATCGCTCTGACGTTCTTTCTTGTGGCCGGCATTCCGAGCGCTGCCTGGGCCAATAACGATGGAAGTGACGGTAATTATCGCGTGAACGACTTTACCGGATCGCTCAGCGAAGATGATGAGCGGTCCCTTTCCCGTGCTGCGCGCGCTGAGGTGCCTGAGCTCATGTTCGACTTCAATGTCTACCTTACTGACATTGAGGGAGCGGCAGAAGATTTGGCGGTGAGTTTTTATCGAGGGAACAATTGCGGCTATGGCCAGGACGATGACGGCATCATTCTGTGCATCAAGTCTGACGGGAGCACTGCAGTGTTCGTCGATGGCCTGGGGTCGGTGGTTTTCAGCGATTTAGACACCGCTCGCTTGGCGCAAGAGGCTGCCGCTGATGTGGAGGCAGCAGGCGCCTACGAGGCATCCTATAACTTCCTGCAGAAAAGCATCACCAAGGTGGCTGCGTATCGCGGTGTTGACGTAAGCAGCCGCTGGCCCGCCTTGATTGCCAGTGGGTCAAGCGCTTCGGGGGCAAGCATGGGGATGACTGCCCCTAAAACCACCGCTGAACTGGATTGGTACCCTGAAGACCCCCGATCCTTTAAAGATTTTCATAACGAGAACGCTTCTCGCGTGGTGGATAATGCCGATTTGCTGACGCCCGAAGAGGAGGCTCAGCTGGCGGACCACCTTGCTGATATGCGCCAGCGTTTAAACATGGATTTCGTCCTCTATACCGATACTTCTTCCTATGGCGAGAGCCGGGGCCTTTTTGCTGCCGATTTCTATCAGTTTAACGGTTACGGTGTGGGCGATGATTACTCCGGTGTTATTTATTTCGTGTGCATGGAGCCAGGCAATCGCGGATTTTGGACAGCCGCTCGGGGTGGGGCTCGTGAGCTCCTCACCGAATCCAACGTGAACGACATGGATGACAGAACGATTGATTTATTCAAATCGGGTTCGTATGGCGAGGCTATTCTGACCCAATTCGAGAACCTGGATGCCCTTTACACCGATGGTCATCTGCCTATTGACTACACGGTCTTTTATATCGGCGGTTTCATCGCTGTTGTGGTGGGTTTGGTGAGCGCTTCAGCTAATCTCAGGAAAAAACGTGCAGCTATGAAAACGGTTGCCGTAGCGAGTGATGCGCGCTGCTACAGCCCTCATGGCATGGTTTTCACGACCAATCGCGACGATCTTTACGACACGGTGGTTACTCGCACCAGGCGCGTGGAGGCTCAAAGCAGCGGCGGTTCCGGTGGCGGCGGGTCCAGCTACTCGGGCAGCTACTCATCGAGTGGCGGCGCCAGCTTCAGCGGTGGTGGACGCAGCTTCTAGGGCGCTATCGGCCGTTTTTCGTGACTCTCATCACGTAAGCGCCCCTGCTTGGAACGTTCTTGCAAGGGCGCTTTCTTGCGTTTTTCGAAGGCGTCTTAAACGAGCTTGCCCACTTTGCCGCGTTCCTTCAGGAGTCGTGCCAGATAAACGGCGGGTGTATCCAGCAGTGAGGTAAAGATGAAGATCACGTAACTGGAGAGGAAGATAGAAGCAAGGGTCGACGCATCGTAGACACCCCAGAAGGCAAGTACGGTGAACAGCAAGGTGTTGATGATCTGGCTTACCAGGGTTGATCCGGTGTTGCGCAACCAGAGGTGACTGCGTTTGTTGCCGAAACGCTTTTCGGTAAAAGCCCACCACTTATGATACAGCCATACATCAAAGATTTGGCTGATGGCATATACGGTGAGCGATGAGATCAGAATACGCGGCGTGCTGCCAAAAAAGGCCCGCACATGAGGCATGGCCGTATCGCTTGCGCTGGGGATATACGAAAGCCAGCTTTGATTGAGCACCAGAAAAAAGGCGCTGGCGAAAACGCCCAACCACACAGCAATTTGAGCATCGCGTTTCGTTTCGCACTCGGAAAGAACATCGGTTACCAGGAAGGTGACGGCAAACAAGACATTGCCCAGGGTTTGTTCCAAGCCAAAGCCTACAATGAGGACGTTGGCTTCGATATTGGCCAAGATGCTGGCTGCGGCGCTTACCACCAGCAAGCCCATTTTCCCAAACAGATAGTAGGCAAGCAGCGCTGCGCCAAAGATGAATACGACAGAAAACAATAAAAGGAATTCGTTCATTACCTATCTCCTAAGCTCCTACGCCAAAATCGCTGTTGTTCAAAAGGATGTCTACGCGCTCGTCATCGAGGTAGCGAGGCATAATCTCTTCAATGAAAATGTTGATGACCAGGGGGTCTGGCTTAATTGCCGTGGTGTTTTCGGTCATGATGTTGATGCAGATACGTTCGAGATACTTAAGACCTATCTGTATATCGTGCTCCATGGACTCCTTCGTCTGGCCTGCAATGCCGAAAAGGAGGTTGCCTTCTTGAAACCCTGCGCATATTTCGGCGGGGTCGGTTGACGCTATACCCTTGGTGAGCACCTTTTCGCGGAAGGGCGCATCGAAGCTTTCGATGCCGATCTTCATTTTCAGCTCAAACGCGTCAAAGCGTTGACGAAGCGCGGGAATGCGGCTGCGGAACTTGTCGTGCGCTTCAAAGTGAATGATGGAAATCCCCCGTTTTTTGCTGATTTCTGCCAGGTAGTCCAAGCTTTGGTCGTCAAGCTCGAACACCGATCCGCTATTGATGACCTCGATTTCACCAAACTCACCGGTGACCTGGTCTAAAACTGATTTATTTAAGGCGAAATTTGCCGCATCATCGCTGCAGGCATCGTTGTGATAATCACAGAAGGCGCACGAGGGAAAAGCGCCCCCGTGACCACGGAGAAGCACGATTTCACGCCGCCGCTTTTCGGTAATTTTGCTATATCTGTTCATACGAAAAGCGCCAAGAGGCGCTTGAGCATGCACGCAGCCCTGTTCCTTGTCTGCGTCATCACGAGGCGATGTGCGCAGCCAAGGTTAATGGCGGGTGCAGAGGCCCCAATTCATCTCCCTTAGTTTTGTTTCGGAAAACCTATCTGTTTGCTTTTCCGGGCAGGATGGTTACGAACTGCCCTTATATAAGTGCCGTTGCAGTGTATCACAGAGTCTTTCAAAACACGCGAGAAAAGGGAGCCACCCGTGAGGATTTGGTGAGAAGAGAGGCTTCCTTTATAATAAAAACTTCTTACAGAAAGGGAGATGCCTGTGCATCAGGCTTTGAAGAGAGCGACATCGCGCATGAGGGCGGCAATGCTGGCAGGCATTGTTGGCTTGGCTGTAGGGGCGTTGTTCCTTGTCGGTCCCGCTTTTGCCGAGGAAGCGGATGTGTACGCCCAGGCCAGTTCTGCGCAACAACGGGTGGAAGAGTCAGCCGCTCTCTACGAGCAGGCTCAGCAGGTTTTAGAGCAGGTTGAAGCGGAGATTGCCGCTAACGAGGAGCGTATTGCCGAGCTTGCGGCGCAAATTCCCGAGCAGCAAGTCAAGAGCAACCAGGCATTTAAGTCCTTATACAGGATGCAGCGTGAGGGCGGAAGCCTGTTTGAGCTGCTTCTTTCATCGGGTAGCCTCAATGAATTCCTGGTCAGGATTGATTACATGACCGCGCTGTATGAAGACAAAATGAAGGCTATCAACCAGCTCAAAAGCATGAAATCAGAGCTCGACGAGATTGCAGCGGGGCTTTCTGAAAAACGCGCGCAGGCGGCGGCGGGGGCAGAAGCTGCTCAAGAGGCACTGGTCGAAGCCCAAGCTCTTCGTGAGGCGGCTCAAGCCGCTGCTGAAGCGGCTCGTCAGGCCGAGGCGGAGGCTGCTGCGGCAGCGGCTGCGGCGGCAGCCGAAGAGGAGGCGGCCCGAGAAGCTGCAGGCGATGAAGGTCCCCGAGAAGAGGGAGATCTAACACCTGGTGAAGTAGTTGCTGACCCAGGATCCGACGGTGCTGACTGGACTTCTGACAAGGATGAGTTTGTATCCAGCTGGTCTGGTCGTATCGATGCCTACCTTGCGGGATCTCCTCTTGCGGGACAGGGTGCCACCTTTGCCGCAGCCGCGTGGGATTACGGCGTTGATCCGCGTTTTTCCCCAGCGATTTCCTGCGTGGAGAGCTCCAAGGGATTGTACTGCTTCCGCAGTCACAATGCTTGGGGGTGGGGAAGTGTTGATTGGGACAGCTGGGAAGAGGCGATTGCCTCCCACGTACGAGGGCTCGCCCGAGGCTACGGGTATACGGTGACCGTGGAAGGTGCGCGGAAGTATTGCCCGCCTAACTGGGAGTTCTGGTACAGTCGCGTCTGCGCGGAAATGGCGAAGATCTAGCTTGTGAGCCCTTGCGGTATCCTGCGGCGCTCTGCGGCGTCACAGTGGTTTGCGGTACTAGCGCCTACGGCGCCCTGCGGGGTTTCGGCTCACGGCGGCGCGTGGATAATGCTTTTCGCGGTTTGGCTGCTTCGCGCTTATCCGGCGCGCCGAAGTTCGCCGCGACCCCGCAGGGCGCCGCATCTGGGCGTGGCGGTGCGCCTGGGCGTGGCAGCGCGCACACCAGCACCACTTTTCGATATCGTGGCTGGAAGCCATGTCTCGCTGCGCCTTAGAAGTGATACCCGAAGGAATCCGCGAGGAGCACATCGAACTCGAAATCGTTGTCGATGAACCACTCGATGATGGCGGGCAGAGCCTCAACGGTGCTGTCCTTTGCAGTGCTGTCGTGCATGAGCACGCAGCAGGAATGGCAGCCCTCAGCGCGGCCCAAGGTGTAATCGACGATGAATTCGGCGTCGTGGGTGCCGCCATCCCCACTCGAGACGTTCCAGTCAAAATAATGGTAACCGCTGCTTTCCATATCGCGTAATATGCCATCGATTATGGCACCGTTGTAGCTGTTGCGGCTTCCTCCGGGAAAGCGCACCAAGGTGGGCTCAAATCCCAGATAATTCTCGATAATCGAGCCCGCCTGATGCAGGTCGCTCCAGTAGGCGCTGGCGCTGGCGTACACGCTGCGGTAGTCGTGTGAGTAGGTGTGAATCGCTACCTGATGATCGGCTTCCCAGATGTCTTTCACATATTCCACCTGGGGCTGATCGGCTTTCACAAACCAGGTCGCCTTCACGCCATAGGCGTTTAGGATATCCAAGATACGGTACGTATTGGTAGAGGGACCGTCATCGAAAGTCAGGTACACCGTCTTGGGGCCAGGTGTTATGTTGTTGGCGCTCGCACTGGTGGCTTTCCGCTCTTCTGCACTGCGCACGATACCTATGGCTCGATTTCCGGCGGCGGTCGTTTTGGTCTCGGCGGCATCAGGTTCGGGGGGTGGGGAAGCCGGGGCACTTCCGTCGGATATCGCGTCGAAGGTATCCGATGCCAAAGAAGCGCTGCGGGAGCTTGTCTCTGATGAGCCGAAGAGGGAGGCGATTCCCGCGCCCCCCAACACGAGGGCGAAAAGAAGGGCTGCGGCGACGATGATGCCGCCTGAAGAGGGCATGCTCTTCTTCGGGGAGCGTACCGCAGCACGCGAAGACGGAACGCGTGGGGGCAGCTGGCCTCGTCGTTGCGTTTGGGTTGACCTACTTTGGGGTGCCCTTCCTCGGGTCGGCCTGTCTTGAGGTGTCCCGCTTTGGGATGCCCTTCCTCGGGTCGACCTGTCTTGGGGTGTCCCGCTTTGGGTTGTCCTACTTTGGGGCACACCGCTGCGTGAGGGTGGCCGGTTTCGCCGGGGCCTCTGGGGCTCCTGGAACCCTTGGGACTCCTGGAACTCTTGGGGTTCTTGGAACCCTTGGGGCTCCTGAGGCTCCTGAAGCCTCCTGCCCGAAGATGCTTGTCCCCGTAAAGGCATCCTCTCGTGTCGCATCATCGGGCGTGTGGTATCGCGTTGTGATGAGGCTTCTCGCCGTGCCGACGAGGGCGAGGTGCTGGTCGGGGGCGATGCTTTTCGCCGTGTCACTGAGGTCTCGGCGCTAGGCTGGGGCACGCGATGTTGTTGGGTGCTTCCGTCGCCAAGAAGGTCGCCAGAAGCTACGTGTTCGTCATCGAAGGTTCTGCGTCGAGGCATGCCGCGCTGGGCAGGTCCTCGGACCTGCCTATCTCCCGAGTGGGGGGTGTTGTGCGATGCCGCCATATGACAAGCCACTTTCGATCCGAACGCTTTGTTTGTTCCATTATACCAGCGTGCTTCTTGGCCAATTGTCCCAAAGGAGCTCGTCTATTTGTCCTATACTGTGTATTTGCTTAACTTGATACGAGACACGCTTCATTTCTCCCAAAGGAGGGCTCATATGTCCAAGGGAACGTATTCATTCACAACACCTATCTACTACGTTAATGCAGCGCCCCACCTGGGCACCGCTTACACGACGATTGCTGCCGATGCCGTGGCGCGCTATCAGCGCATGAACGGCTATGACGTTGCGTTTGTCACTGGCATGGATGAGCATGGTCAGAAGGTGGCCGATACCGCTGCCAGCAAGGGCATGACCCCTCAGGAATGGTGCGATTCCATGGAGCCCGCCTTTCGCGATGCGTGGCGCATGCTGGATATCACCTACACCGATTTTGTGCGTACCACCGAGCCGCGCCATGCAGAATCGGTGAAGAAGTTCTGGGGCGAACTGTACGAGAAAGGATATCTGTACAAGGGTTCCTACGAGGGTTGGTACTGTGTGCACGAAGAGACCTATTATGCCGAAAGCGACTTAGAGAAAAACGATACGGGTGTTTTGGTGTGTCCCGACTGCAAGCGCCCTGTTCAGCAGGCAAGCGGCGAGGAAAACTGGTTTTTCAAGTTGAGCGATTTTGCCGAACCGCTCTTGAGATTCTACGAAGAAAACCCTGACTTCATTCGACCGGAGACGCGCAAAAATGAAATCGTGAGCTTTGTGAAGGGCGGATTGAAGGATCTGTCTATCTCTCGTTCCACCTTTGATTGGGGGGTGCCGCTTCCCTTTGATGAGGGGCATGTGGCCTATGTGTGGGCCGATGCTCTGCTGGCTTATCTGACGGGTATTGGTTACGCTCAGGACGATACGCGTCCCGGTGAGTTTGAGGCGCGCTGGCCGATGCAGTACCATTTTGTGGGCAAGGACATCACCCGTTTTCACTGCGTCATCTGGCCTGCTATGCTCATGGCTGCCGGTATGCCGGTGGCACGCACCGTGTTCGGCCATGGCTTTTTGATGGTGGGCGGCGAAAAAATGTCCAAGTCCAAGGGCAATGGCATCAGACCCGCCGATTTGGTGGCCATCTACGGCGTCGATGCCTATCGCTATTACTTTCTGTCTGATGTGCGCTTTGGCGCTGACGGAGGTATTTCCATTGAGCGTATGACTCAGGTATACAATGCCGATTTGGCCAATACCTGGGGCAACCTGTGCAGCCGTGTGCCGGGCATGAATTCCAAGTACTTTGACGGCGTGGTGCCCGAAGTGCCCGAAAGCACCGCGCAGCTCGTGGCAGACAACCCCCTGCAGGAACTCGCCGCACAGCTGTACGCCCGCTATGATGCCTGCATGGGGCGCGTTGACTTCACGGGTGCGGTTGCTGCTGTTCAGGAGCTTGCCCACCGTGCCAACCTCTACATCGACGAGACGGAGCCGTTCCGTATGGCCAAAGACCCGGCAAGGCGCGATGAGCTCGCTGCCGTTATGTACAACCTGATGGAGGCTATCCGCATCATCGCGCTGTTCCTGGCTCCCTTTATGCCTACTACCTCTGCGGAGGTCTATAGGCGTTTGGGTCTCGGCGATATCACAGCCATTGTCGACATCGAAGTCGCTTGCTCGTGGGGTCAGCTACCGGCAGGCAATACGGTGGAGAAGGGCGATGCGCTGTTCCCTCGTCTGGACGAAGCTGCCATCGAGCTTAACCTGTAATGCCCGATACGGTCCGATAGGTTTTACATGTCGTTTGACTCCGAAGAAGAGCTGTTCCGTGATGCCCTGTTTCGGCAGCGGCGCAAGCGAGGTGCCTACCGTCTGGTTGATGCTCCGCAGCTCGAAGGACCAATGGCAGATACCCACTGCCACCTCCATATGCTTCCCGATCCCGCGCTGGCGTTTGCGCGCTGTGCCGTCAACGGGGTCGATTTCGTGTGCAGCATTATAGATGTTGTGGAAGATGCCGCTGATACCAGGGAAAAGCTTCGGGGCTTTTGGGCCTCTGCGGGGGACATGCTGGCAGATATTGCACCTGCTTGCGTCAATCCGCTTCCGCAGCTGTGCTTTGCAGCAGGCTGCCATCCCCATAACGCTAAGGGTTACGACGCTGCTGCTGAGCAACGCTTGCGACAGGTGCTGGGAGATTCCCAAGTTAGGGCTCTTGGCGAGATCGGCCTCGATTTTCACTACGATTTCTCACCGCGTGCCGTGCAGGTTCAGGCGTTTCGCCAGCAGCTACGTCTTGCTCATGAGTTGGCGCTTCCCGTGGTTCTTCATATTCGCGAGGCGCATGATGTGGCGCTGAAGGTTTTGGAAGAGGAAGGCTTTCCTGCGGCGGGCACCTTGCTGCATTGCTTCAATCTGGGTCCCGAGGATCTTGATCCCTGGCTGCAGCACGATTGCTTTGTTTCACTGGGGGGTCCCGTGACGTTCAAGAAGAGCGATTTTACCCGTGAAGCAGCGAAGAAAGTCCCGATAAACAGGCTTTTAACCGAAACGGATGCGCCCTATATGGCGCCCGAGCCCCTGCGGGGCTCGACGTGCTGGGCTGATTATGTGGTGTTTACGGCTGCTGTGCTGGCTCGTGTGCGCGGTTGTGATGCCGAAGAAGATTGTCGTTCGTTTTTGGCGGCACTGCATAGCAATGCACTGAGTTTTTTTGGATGCGCAGAAGCGCGCGCATAGGTGTGCTGCGGCAGCAGGGTATAATCAAGATGCGTCGCGCAAAGCAACCCTGGCGTGCGGGCGTTGTGTTTCTATCATGTCTGCGCCGTGCCTAGGCAGGGTTTGCCTGCAAGAGGGAAGGAAAAACAATGAATCGAATGATTGTGGTGGGCTCGCCACGGACCAACGGTCGCAGTGCCGCTTTAGCCGAAGAGCTTTTTGAAGCATGCATCGAGGAATGCCCCGATGATCAGATTTCACTTGTTCCGTTGTCCAGCGTGACGGTAAAACCCTGTACAGGCTGCGATTTTTGCAAAACCAGCGAAGAGCATACATGCCTTATCCAAGATGATATGGCTGATATTCGCCAGGTTCTGGATGAATCTGATGAGCTTACCCTTGTGTCGCCGGTGTATTTTGCCGGCGCCCCTGCTACGCTGAAGGCTTTTCTCGATCGCCTCCAGCCCTATTTTTGGACTCGTGCACGTCACGGGGAGCTACGTCCTGCTGCACTCCATGTGGTAGGCGAGGGCCATGATCCTTTTGGTTTTGACCCTCTGGTGACCACGGTGCAATCGGCTGCCCTGACGGCTGGATTCAAGCTTGATCAGGTGATTAACTGGGTGGGAAAAGTGAGCGCTGAAGGTGAGATCCTCGAAGACGCTGAATTTATCGATGTCGCGTGGCCGGGGCAAGAAGCGAAAGACGTTTAGGCAAGCTATGGCAAAGCTTTCTCCGTATGCCAGCGCCCGTGAAACACGGGCGGTTTTAGAGCGATATGGTCTGGCAACCAAGCACTCATTAGGTCAAAACTTCCTGGTCAATGATGGTATTTTGCAAAAAATCATACATCTTGCTAATCTTGAAGGAGGCGATGATGTTCTTGAAATCGGTCCGGGGATTGGCACTTTAACGGTGGCTCTGCTCCAAAATGCACGCTCGGTGGTCTCCATTGAGTTTGATTCCGATTTGCCCCTAGTGCTGGCTGAAACCACGGCACCTTGGGCGAATCGCTTCGCGCTCATTGAGAAGGATGCGTTGGACGTGCAGGAGGTTGACGTCCGTCAAGCCCTTGTGAGCGTTCGTGCAAAGGGCGGGGGCGTTCACGCGGAGGACGGTAGGGCTTTTCCTAACAAGCTGGTGGCAAATCTGCCCTATGCGGCGGCGGCGACGGTGGTGCTCGATTACTTTCAACGTTTTGGGCAGCTGGAGAGCATGACCGTTATGGTGCAAAAAGAAGTCGCTGATCGCATGATAGCCGTGCCTGGCACGAAAGATTACGGTGCCTTTACGGTGAAGCTTTCCCTCTTTGCGCAGCCGGAGGGGCGCTTTCCCGTGGGCCCTTCCAATTTCTTTCCGCCTCCTCGCGTGGAGTCGGCGGTCATCCGTTTGAATCGTTGTGCTCCTTCTGATGATGAGGGTGTTGCACTGGGCCCCGAGGAGGTGGCGGCCGCATGTCTTATGGCTGAAGCCGCTTTCGCCACGCGCCGCAAGACGCTCGCTAATTCCTGCAAAACCTATTTTTCGAATCGGGGGCCTCAAGCCAAAAATCTCGTTTCTCGTTTACCGATGCTCTTTGAAGCGGCGGGAATCGACTCTCGGCGGCGTGGTGAAACACTTACTCGTGGAGAATTTATTATCTTAGGGCGGGAGTATCTTGCTTTGATTAGGCAATAAAAAGCCTGATAGAAGGCTTAAATAGTACGTTTGTTTTACGGAGCTATGGGCGTAATTACAAAAACGCGTGCCTTTTCATCGCTTGACGCACGTGATATACTGTCGCGTTGGCATTATTACACTTATTTGCGTGAGGTTTTGGAGCATGGATTTGCAAAAGCAGGCATTGATTATTGATTCTATTCACGATACCTTGAGTGATTTACTCGGTCAACGTTTGGGCGTTCGTGAAAACATGGGGCGTTCCAAAATTGTGGAAGATGAGGGAATCTTGACGCAGGTTCATCCTCGTCTCTTCATTATGGAAATTGATCGTAAGCGCGGTCGAACTGCCCGTAAATCGTTCCAATATGCGGATATTTTGACCGGTATGGTGAAGCTCTCTCGAGATGGCGAGCCCATCTTTGGCCGCTTTGTTCTGGATGACGAGGAAGAAGACGATGAGCTTGACCTTGAGGTGGACGACGAGAAGGAAAAAGAAACGGTCGTCTTTTAATCGTTTCGCTGCATAGAGACTGTTCGACGGGCGCTTCGGCGCCCTTTTTTGCAGCTGCTACAAATCCGGAATCGCTCAAGCCCTTGTTTCGGCACCTCCAACTGGGTCAAGGCTCCAAGCTATTCTGATGTCTCTGCTTTATGAGCGAAAGGAGAAGAATCCATCCACTCTGCTCTTATAAACCTGCGGACTAACGAGATTCGCTAATCCACCGGATCCAACCTCGCGATAGAAGAGCCTGGAGGCCAACTGGTGCTTGGGTTCCATCATGGTGCCAGGGGATCCACGGCATATGCGGCACAAAAGGCAAGCGGCACAGGGGGGCAGCGGGCCCCACACCCTCAAGAGTCTCGACAAACGCACGGCCGTCAAAGGCGGCGGAAGAGGAGAGGGCGGCAGTAGGAGACGATAATAGCTCAGTCAATCGGTTCCGGGTAGAGCAAGATGCGGGCGCCATTGACGTCGTCTGCAAGCACGAGGATACCCTGGTGTTCGTGAGTGCTGCCGTTCAGGACGAGGCAAACAGCGGCTGCCTTGCCGAGAACGATCTCAGCGAAGCCGTGCGTCAGCACAGGGAGCGCCTAGAGGCCGCCTTCCTGATGGCCTTGGAGTACGTGGACGCAACATTTGCGGTGCTCCTTGCAGAACGCCGAGTACATGTAGGGGGATCTGCCTTGGCTGACCGCAGACTCGCA
>CAYFWL010000048.1:13103-13491 GCA_964346845.1 uncultured Eggerthellaceae bacterium
GCTCCATCCCCCTCGCGACCGAGGCGTCGCAGTACTCGTTCCACAGCAGCGACATCGTCATGCCCCTCCTTTTGAGCTCGGATGCCAGATGCTCGTGGTCGATCGGCGCCTTGTCCGCCGCCTTGCACCTTTTCCTCGGGTAAATGACGGACCTGATTGCGGCATCGTCCATCTCCTCGGGCAACGGCCACCCCACGGCGTTGCCGCCCCGGCGGCTCCGAGGACGTCCGAGACGGTGGATTGGCAGCACCCGCACGAGAACGCGATGCTTTCCTGGCTGACACCCATGGATGCCAGGCGCAGGATCTCACGATACTTGACCATATTCTTATCCTTTCTCTCGATGGCCAGGCGCTTTGCGCGCCATCTCGATTCTAGGAAAAGAAAA
>CAYFWL010000049.1:0-13183 GCA_964346845.1 uncultured Eggerthellaceae bacterium
TGAGTTCCTTGTGAAGAGACGATTGCTTGGCAATGCTCCACCTGGCGCAGCGCCTCGGTCAAAGCTTCACTTGGTGCGGTAGCGTTTTTTTTCACCACGGTCTCGTCTCCCTTCCCCATTTATGACAAAGGGACAGGTCATTTGTCATAATCCGCACCGCTTCCCGCTCCTGCTCCTACGCCTCGTCGAACAGAGATTTTTGATCCTGTTCGCGGATGGGCGTGCCCGATGAGGGCAGACGATCAACCCGGAAACGATCGGTCTTCGCCTTAGCACCCACAAACTCGTCGGTACGTCCCACTGCAATCACATGGCGAGCTCCTTTGACGGTCAGCGCCTGCACACCTTGCGTGTTATTGGTCGTCTTGGTGCGCACGAGGCTGGTGTCAAAAGCCAGTACACGATTATCGCTTGAACACAGGGCAACTTCTCGCTCTTCGCTAAGGATCAAAGCCTGAACCAGGGGGCTTCCCGTATACAGGGCGTTTTTCAGCTTCTTGCGATTCTGCTTGGTAACATACCCCGAAAGAGCCACGCGGGCCACACGCCCATTTTCGAAGCAGAACAGCACGCTTGCCTGGTAGTCGCCCGGATCCAATACCCACACCACATTTTCACCGGGGTCCATCTCCAGCTCGGTAGGCAAGAAGGAGCCCAACTGAGCCGACTTGGTGTCTGCAAACGCAGCCACCTTGCACTTATAGCACTGGCCCTGGTCGGTAAATACCAGAAGCTCATGGGTATTCAAGGAATCGAACTCCAAAAACGGCGTATCGCCGTCCTTGTACTTTAACGTGGCAGCCTTGCGCAGCACGCGATCGGTCATCTTCTTCAGGTAGCCTTCGCGAGAAAGCATCATGGTCACGGGATATTCTTCCACTTCAGGCTCAAGGGAAACCTCAACGATCTCCGTAGCCTCCACGATGCCCGTCTTGCGCGGTGTCACATATTTTTTGTTCACCGCAGCCAGCTCGTCATAGATGACCTTCTTGATATTCTTCTCGCTGCCAAGCGTCTTGTTTAACGCGGCAATTTCCTCATCCAGCTTGGAGATATCCTTCAAGCGATTCATGATGTATTCCTCGTTGATGTTGCGCAGGCGAATATCAGCCACAAATTCTGCCTGAACGCGATCGATACCAAAGCCTGCCATCAAATTAGGCACAACTTCGGCTTCAAGTTTGGTGTGGCGGATAATAGCCACCGCCTTATCGATATCGAGCAGGATGGCCTCCAAACCATGTAGCAAATGAAGGCGCTCGGTCTTCTTATCCAAATCGAAGGTCACACGACGGCGCGTGCTCTCCACTCGCCATGCCACCCATTCCTTCAAAATCTGGCGCACGCCCATAACCCGCGGATACCCATCTACCAGCACATTGAAATTGCAAGAAAAGGTATCCTGAAGGGTGGTCATCTGGAACAGCTTAGCCATGAGAGCATCAGGGTCGGCTCCGCGCTTCACATCGATAGCAATACGCAGGCCCGACAGGTCGGTCTCATCGCGGATATCGACGATCTCACGCAGCTTGCCTTCTTTGGACAGTTTCACGATGCGATCGATAATCACATCCGTCTTGGTAGTATAGGGAATCTCATAAATTTCAATGATGCGCTCATCGGGCAGATAGCGCCAACGCGAGCGAATCTGGAATCCTCCTGTGCCTGTTTCATACACACGTTCCATCTCGCTTTTTCGGTACACGATTTCGCCACCGGTAGAAAAATCGGGCGCCGGCATGCTCTGGAACAGGTCGTATTCCGGATCTTTCAGATAATGCATAGCGGCATCGCAAACCTCGTTCAGGTTAAAGCCGCAGATATCGCTTGCCATGGCTACGCCGATACCCTTGTTAGCCGAAACCAACACATTGGGAAACGTCGTAGGCAGCAGACGAGGCTCCTGCATAGCACCGTCGTAACTGTCCACGAAATCCACGGGATTCTTATCGATGTCCTTGAAAATCTCGGCACAGATGGGCGCTAACTTGGCCTCGGTATAACGCGATGCCGCGTAGCTCATATCCCCCGAGTAATACTTGCCGAAGTTGCCTTTAGAATCCACATAGGGCGTCAACAAGGCCTCGTTGCCGGTGGCCAAGCGCACCATGGTCTCGTAAATTGCTGCGTCTCCATGGGGATTCAGCTTCATGGTTTGCCCCACGATATTGGCGCTTTTCTGGCGAGCGCCCGTAAGAAGCCCCATCTTATACATCGTGTACAAGAGCTTGCGGTGCGACGGCTTGAAGCCATCGATTTCGGGAAAGGCGCGGGACACATTGGTGCTCATAGCGTAGGGCATGTAGTTCACTTCGAGCGTCTGCGTGATAGGCTGTTCAAGCACCTCGGAACGCAGACCCATCACGTTGGGGTTATCCACACGCTTCCTCTGAGTTGTTTTCTTCGTTTTCTTAGCCATGAATCCCCCAACCTACTGCAAATCCAACTGATCAAGATACTCTTTGCCATGCTCGGCAATGTGGCGCTTGCGACCTTCGTCATCGGTGCCTAGCAGCAGGTTGAACATGGTCTCCATCTGAACGACGTCTTCCGGCAGCACCTTGATAAGACGGCGCGTTTCGGGATTCATCGTGGTCATCCACATCATGTCCGGGTCATTTTCGCCCAAGCCCTTTGAGCGGCTGATAGAGCATTTTTGACCGTCGATCTCTTCCAAGATCTTCGTTTTTTCCTGCTCAGTGTAGGCAAAATACGTCTTGTCCTTGCAGTTGATTTCGTACAGCGGCGACTCGGCGATGTAGACGTAGCCCTCATGGATGAGCGTAGGCACAAGGCGATAGAGCATGGTGAGAATCAGCGTGCGGATATGATAGCCGTCAACATCGGCATCGGTGCAGATGATGACCTTGCTCCAGTTCAGGTTCGCCAGATCAAAGGTGCCGAGATTTTTCATGCGCTTGTCCTTGACCTCAACGCCGCACCCCAAAACGCGCAGCAAATCCATGATGATCTCGGATTTGAAGATGCGCGGGTAGTCTTCCTTGAGGCAGTTCAGAATCTTACCGCGAACAGGCATAACACCTTGGAATTCCGCGTCACGAGATTGACGGCACGCACCCGCCGCCGAATCACCCTCTACGATGTAGACCTCACGACGATCACGGTCTTTAGAACGGCAATCGATAAATTTTTGCACGCGCTTGGCCATGTCGGTTTTATGCTGCAGATTGGTCTTGATGCTTTGACGCGTTTTCTCCGCATTCTCGCGAGAACGTTTATTGATGAGCACCTGCTCCAAAATCTTATCGGCTGCCGTCTTGTTTTCAATCAGGTAGGTCTCGAGGGATTCTTTCATGAAGGCAGTCATAGCCTGCTGAATGAAACGGTTGTTGATGGCTTTTTTAGTCTGATTCTCATAAGAAGTCTGGGTGGAAAAGCAGTTGGTCACCAGCACCAGACAGTCCTGCACATCTTGCCACTTAATGGGAGTTTCGTTTTTGTTGTACTTGCCCTGAGCTTTGATATACGCATCAATTGCGCTGGTCAAAGCGCTGCGTGATGCCTTTTCCGGCGACCCTCCGTTTTCCAGCCACGATGAATTGTGGTAATACTCCTGCATCTGAAAGCTGCGCGAAAAACAGAAGCACGCGGTGATCTTCACGCTGTAATCGGGCAGGTCATCACGATCGCGACCGTGGCGGTCCGCCTGAATGAAGTAAGGTTCGGTCAGGTAATCGGTGCCGACCTTTTCTAAAATATAGTCCTCGATGCCCTTGGGATAGCAGAACTCTTCCTCGGTGAATCCATCCTCACCTTCTACCAACAAACGGAAGCGCACGTTGGCGTTAATCACCGCCTGGCGACGCAGCGTTTCCTGAAACCATTCCGTGGGAATATCGATAGCAGTAAATACTTCCAGGTCAGGACGCCATTTGATGGTAGTCCCGGTACGCACATCGGTCGTAGGCTCTACCTGCAACGCCTTCTTTTTCGTGCCGACAACCCTGCCCTTTTTGAAATGCAGCTGGTATTTGTTGCCCTCGCGCCACACGGCAACATCCATATACTCAGAAGCGTATTGGGTAGCACAGGAACCCAAGCCGTTGGTTCCCAGGGAGTAGTCGTAATCGCCACCCTGATTGTTGTCGTACTTGCCGCCAGCATAGAGCTCGCAAAACACCAACTCCCAGTTAAATCGCTTCTCCACTGGGTTCCAATCCAGGGGACAGCCGCGTCCGTTATCCTCCACCTGGATGGAACCATCCTGAAAGACGGTAAGCGTGATAGTGTTGCCGTAGCCTTGACGGGCCTCGTCAACGGCATTGGAAAGGATCTCAAAAACGGCATGTTCGCAGCCATCCAGACCATCGGATCCAAAAATAACGGCAGGTCGCAGACGCACACGCTGCTCGTCTTTCAACTGGCGAATGCTGTCATTGCCGTAACTTGCTTTGTTTTGTGCCATGATTTTGCTTTCATTTCGTGCTGTTTGATTTTTTCCCTTGGCATTGTATCAGATACGCCAATACGACTGTTTTGCCTAAAGCGGGTTGACACATTCTTTTCGAAGATTCAAAAGCAGGCGACATGTTTTGGGAAAGGCCCTCTTTTTTTTTCAGGGCGTGTAGAAATTTTCAAAGTGTGCAGGAATTTAGTCAAAAACTGACAGAAAAAGCCCGTAGTTTTGGGCATTGAGGATGCTTGCAGCCATTTTCCGTTGGAAAGCTTTGCATTTCCCCAGGTCAGATTATTTTAAAAAGCGGCAAGAAGCAAAATCGGGCGTCCGAACCCAAAACTACGGGCTTTTTCTGTCAGTTTTGCGCGTAAAAACCAAGCGGAACAGGTCGGAATTTGGGGTCAGCCCATCGACGACAGCAAATCAGCGAGCCACCACGCCTCCATGCCCGTAAGGAATCATCGCCCTATCGAACAAACTCCCCACCTCCGACTACCAGTGCAGGAAAGCGGCCGAGGGCGACGAACCCCCTCAAAAGACCAGACAGCAGCAACAGATTGTCACGTATCAAAAGAACGCCAGAAAAGCCTTTTCCCAAAACAAGGGCAAATAGTTCCATTTTTAACAAAGAGACCGAAATTAGCTCGAAAGGCGCTACACTTCTCTTAACAATGAAAAAGACCCTGGGCGGAGCGCGGCGAAAAGCAAAGCCCCTCTCGCCGCAGACAAAACGGAGCGCTTGCGTTTAGCGTACAGCGCAAGCTCCACAAAAAGGATCGCCCATGACACCACCCCCACCACCTTCTCCCAGCAACGAAGCACCGAACCTCTCGCTCTTTCGCAAGGAGCTCAACTTGCGCGATTTGGGAGGATATCCCTCACGCGATGGTCGCCATGTGAAGCGGGGGCTTATCTACCGAAGCGGAGCGCTGGGGGAAGCACGTCCCAACGAGCTCCAGATGATTCATCAGCTGAATCTTCGCTATATCCTTGACCTTCGCAGCGAGGAAGAGGCCCTTGAGTTACCCGACCCCTCCATCCCGGGTGCCTTTCAAGAGCGCATTAGCGGCGCGTATGATGCCAGCGACAATGAGATCAATATGTCTCCCCAGCGCATCTATCGGCTTCTGGTCAACCCCCGCCGCAAAGACCCCGATCCTGAAGACAGCATTATCTCTGCCGTGGCGGAGATTTACACCTCGCTCGCCTTTGATAGCTTTGCCTATCGAAAGCTCATGGAGAAAATGGAGACTGGCTGCGCACCCCTGCTCTTCCACTGTAGCGCCGGCAAAGATCGCACTGGCATTGGCGCTATCATCATCTTATTGGCTCTAGGCGTTGACGAAGAAACCATCGTGAACGATTTTACCTTGACCAACGAGTACCGAAAAAGCATTATCGACGCTCAGCTTGCCCGACACCCACTTCTGAGCAAACTCAAACCCTTCCACTATGCCATCAGCGCTGTTGAAGGAGTGCAAGAATCCTTCGGTGCACGCGTTATCGATGAAATTCACCAGGAATACGGAGCCACTGAGGTGTATTTGGAAAAAGAGTTCGGACTCGGAAAAAAGCGCTTAGAAGGGCTTCGCAAGCTTTACCTGGAATAGAGCGCGAAAGCAACCGTGGATGGACGTCCCCCCAGCAGAACTCGGCACCCCTCCCCAGCAGGCACCATCTCCGTGCCCGTAAGGGCCGTTTCACGCAGCAACATCCACCGGCGGCATCCACCGGCGGCCATCCGTCAGTCAAGCGGCGTCCGTCAGTTCAACGCCACCTTCACAGCAATACTGCGATACTGCACCCCGAGATCAGCGGGATGCCCCACGACGATTGTACTGGGGGTTTATCTCATAGAAGAGACGCTTATCCTCAAACATGCGCCTATCGATTTCGTTCATCAGCTCGTCAACGCTACGAACACTCAAGTCGAACTTGCTTATACCCATGGCCGGAAGAAGTTTGTACCCCTTACCGCTCGTGAGATTGTACTCGTCAAATGCCTGCTTCACCTTTTGACGAACCTCTTCCACCACAGCATCGTCTTGGGTGTTCAACAAGACGACAAACTCATCGCCAGCATAGCGCACCACAACACCAAGAAAGCGCACCACGCCATTCAAAAGCTCGCCTGTCTTAACCAGCGCCGCATCGCCTTCAGAATGACCGTACGTATCGTTGATGCTCTTAAACCCATTCAAATCCAGCATGATGGCGGTAAACCGCGAGCTCTTCGATGAGTCGATTTGGCGCTTCAAGTAATCCAAATATGCACGAGAATAGAGCTTTGTGAGCTGATCCTGATAGATAAAACTGTTCTGCAACGCCGAAGCCACCCCCGCTACCGCAATAGCGACGCAAGGCCAAATAGTGGAAATGCCGTATTTCATGCTTTGCGCCGTCATGCCCACCGCAATGGGCACGACAAACAGCCATATAGGGAATACTTTCAGCATGCTGCCCTTGCCCTTGGCTCGATAATATATAACGATGCTGCCGAGCAAGAAACCGCCTTGGATCAGCACATACAGCAAATATAGAGGACCTCGATGGTAGATATTGTCATCGTCGATCGAGAAGACCAGCGGATAGAAGAAGTTTATAACCAGCGGAACGAGGCAGACTGCAATAGCCGCAATAATAACTCCTACAATCCATCGGGGCAGCTGCGTGTTCAAGTGAACGCAAACGAAGAAGATCCAAAGCGGACCCAAAAACGTATGGGCAAAAAACAGCCACCAGGTGCCAAAATAGATACAGAAAAGATTGATGAAACCTGGTTGGCCCATAAGAACGCAGGAAAGCATATTCAAGACACACGAGACAAACGAAAGCGTCACCATTGCTAAGACGATACCGCTCTCGAGGCTTTTTTCGCTCAACCGCCAGCGATTGCTAAAGACAACCATGAAGAGGAGCATGATACCAAAAGAGTCGGCAACAACCACCGCCAATATGTCAATGCCCGTGTCCATAATAGGCACAAGTATAGCACAATGATTTTTTTGAACTGCACATTTTAGAATCGTGGAAAAGCCCTGCAACGGCGCTTTATCCTTGCCTTCGCCGCAATGAATCAAAAGGCCCCGAAAGCACGAAGCAGGCTTTGCGCGGGGGAAAGCTTGCTTCTCCCTGCAGGCATAAAGGTCACTGAGATTTTTCGCTTTTTCGCCGGGGAGCAATCAGGCCATAACTCATATCGAGCAAGGCCGCTATCTGGTCGAAGGGCACGCTTCCGTCGAGTCGAAGGGTAATCCAATGCTCCTTGTTCATGTGCCATGCGGGATGAAATCCCTCTTGGTGCACCAGGTTGACGATAAGCAGCGGGTCGGCTTTCACGTTCAGTATGTCCAGCCGAGACAGCTCGGGCATATCCAAGGAGTGGCCAGGAACATCCATGACGACACCGAACCATTTGTGAT
This sequence comes from uncultured Eggerthellaceae bacterium, assembly GCA_964346845.1. Lineage (GTDB taxonomy): Bacteria > Actinomycetota > Coriobacteriia > Coriobacteriales > Eggerthellaceae > CAKUOV01. The sequence goes on from CAYFWL010000049.1 coordinate 7,840, forward strand.
TTACAGGGTGCTTCATCGTGATGTAATTGGGATATGCTTCAGGCCAGCTGCGGCATAATTCAGCAGCATACTCGCTCTGAGCAAGCTCCAGCACCCGATTGCGTAGCTGTTGCAAAATGCACCTCCCCCTCATGTCTGGCAGACACACCTCCAAGCGCCCTGGGGAAACGCTGCCACGTCTACCATCGTCTACCACCCGGCGCGCCTATAAAACCCGAACAGGATCTACTATACGCTATCCTATGATAAGCATGCTCCACAACTCACGATGAGCGGCCGGCATCTGCCCTCGTGCTAGTCGACGCTAGTCGACATCCTCCTGAAGCGCAACTGCGTTAGAAAGATCTTTGAACAGGGATTTCACCTGGCCATAGACGGAAAGACCCTGCTTTTGTCCCAGCTTCTGAATAATGGTGCGGTAAAACTCCTGCTTTGAGGCGGCCGATTGCGCAGACTTAACCACCACGTTCAGCTGATCTTCAAGCAGGGCGATTTCCTGGGCAGCCAGCAGCTCCACAACTTTGTGCGTAGCATCAGCCTTTGCAGCTTCAGCCTTGACAGACCGGCGGCGGCGCGAGCGGCGGGGTTTGGGCACAGCCTCGGAAACAGGCTCAGCTGCTTCAGGATTGTCGATAGACTCCGAAGCGAGCGCGGATTGGGCGGCAGGTTCCACTTCCATTGCGGCGGAGGCGTGACCCGGTTTCGGTTCAGCAGGAGATTCGAACTCGAACTGAGCATCGGGTTCAGCCTCAGGCTCAGAAGCAGCAGGGATAGTAGCGGCATCCTGTGCGGAGTCGGACGTATCAACGGCGACAGATTTGGCCGGCGTGCGACGGTGCCGGCGTGTACGGCGGGTTTTAGGCGTCTGCGCCTCCTCCGAGGTGAACCCAGAACTTTCCTCCGATGTCTCTGCTGCTTCTAGCGAAAGTTCTGACGTTTCCCCGCGAAAAGATTCCTCGCCCGTCGCAGCGCGCTCAACCTGAAGCTCTCCGGCCTCAGCCGACGTTTCCTCAGGCTTGGCCGAAGCTTCCTCTTCCTTTTGAATCTTGGCGGCCGCTTTCAAAGAATCTTCCCCCGCCGTGGACACATCCTCAACCACAGCCTTTGCGGCTTCTTCAATATCCGCCGCCTCCGCAACTTCCGTGGCAGCAGCGGTCCCTCGGCGGCGCTGGCCCCAGCGACGAGACGACGATCGACGCTTCCCTGGTGCATCCTCCAGCTGCGTGGGCTGCAAACCCAGCGCCTCGGCGATGCAAGACACGCGGCGAACCTGGGGAAGACCCAAGCGCACGCCCATACGCACAGCGGCATCATAGCCATGGTCGTTGCTAACGATGACGTGCTCTTCGGCGGCAGAAGACAACTCGCTGTACAGCCACGCCACCAACTGGAAATCCAACGCGTTGGGAGTTCCCACGTCAACGCTGACCAGCTCGATTTTTGCCTGGGCGTTCAAAGCCTGCTCCACAAAGGCGATGCGCATCGTATCGGCCTTGGGGCTGTAAAACACGCGCACGACATCCTCGGCGGACAGCTTGTCAACGCCATCAATGCCGGCGTGCACGTTCTCGTAATCAACATAATAGACAGTCATGAAGTACCTTTCTGTTACGCCCGCTGCAGCTGGGCAGTGTGATATTGTAGCAGATAGAGCACCAGTAAGAGAGCGTAACCGTCGAGAAGCGCTTTGTCGTCTTCTCCATCTTATAGCCTCGCATATCATCTCTGCATACAGTAACCGCCGAGAAGCGCTTTATTGTCTTCTCCACCCGACGCGGCATGCCTACGTGCACGCGACACCTGATGCACGATGCCCTGCGGGACAGTGGATCTGCACGCACGGCACGATGCCCCATATGGATCACAACACATACGCACATACGCAGCATGGCATGTATCCGCCTTTTTAGCGACTGCGTAATCCGATCGGCAAAATTTACGAAAAAAGTCGAGTTTGCCGAAACTTCAGACGTAAAAAGCCTCTATCTCAATCAGAATCGATGCTCCTTAAGCACTCTGGGCAGAAAAAGGGCATCTTTCATTGCCGCCTCCTTCGGCAAACTCGACTTTTTTCGTAAAAATATGCGTGCGGCTCACGAAAAGCTCTCGCATAGACTGGTGAGCGATAAAATTTGCACGATCGGACAGCCAACAGCCGTTCCTGATGGAAAGGGTGCAGAACCCGATATAAAATCCTCCTACCTAATCGCGCGCGGCGCACGGCACAGCACGTGACGCCCCCACACCACGAAATGCCCACGAGAAAGGAAAAAGAATGGGTCTTATGGATTCAATGAAAAGCGCGATGCGCGAGGCAGTAGAGACGGTAGAAGAGGAGTCATCTTTCTCGGTAGCCTCGGAGCGTGACCAGCAATATGTTGTTTTACAGGTCACGTTGAAGGAAAAATTTATCGGAACCGGATCGGGCAACCTCACCGAGCTGGAAGACGTCATCAACACTCAAGCTGCAAAAGGATATCGCCTACACACAATAACCACTGCTAACGGAGACAGCAAAGGGCTTGCAGGTGCTGATAGGATTCAGGCGACCATGGTTTTTGAGCGCCTCTAGCTCGTACGCCCGCATCCGCTGCCTTCGGCTGTGCAAGCAAACGCGGACATGATTTCCTGACCACTCCTCGCGCCCGAAGAATGCTACTCATTACGCATCCGGGCGTATCTTTTTTCTCCCCCTAAAAAATTAAAAGTCAACTCTGTTTCTCAATCATTCTTGGCCTTACACTCAATTCAGTGGAAACACTTCACTTGATGGTTGGTTAATTGATCGGACGGTCGATCGCCTCCCACAGGTCGGAGGCGTGGCCGCCCAAGAAAGGCAGGTGGTCACAGTGGCAGCTCCCGAAACCGAACATGTCCGCAACGTCGCCCTGGTTGGGCAGGACGGCGCGGGGAAGACTTCGCTGGCAGAAGCCATGCTCTTTGTGTCTGGACGAACGTCGCGTATGGGCACAACCCATGATGGCAAATCAAACCTCGACGTAGACCCCGAAGAGATTCGTCATCGCTTTACGATCACCACATCGCTCGCCCCCATCAATTACCGCGACTACAAAATCAACGTGCTGGACACCTCAGGCCAGCCCGATTTCATCGGCGAAGCCCTCCTTTCCATGCAAGTCGCCGAAACCGCTCTCTTCGTATTCGACGCCGTCACCGGCCCCCAACCCATGAGCACCCGCCTCTGGAAAGCCGCCGACGCTATGCGTCTCTCGCGCGCCGTATTCATAAATCACATTGACTGCGAAAATGCTAACTTCCACGCCGCTATGGCCACGCTGCACGCGCGTTTCGGCTCACGTCTGGGTGCCGTGTCCATCCCCATCGGCGAAGGACCCGACTTCAAAGGCGTCATTGACGTTCTGCGCATGAAGGCTCGCTACTTCAACGACAACGACGAAGAAGTTATAGAAGATATTCCCGCTGACTATCTCGATGCCGCCGAGGCCGCACGTGAGAAACTCTGCGACCTGGTTGCCGAAGCCGATGAAGACTTGATGATGAAATACTTGGAAGGTGATGAGCACCTGACCCAGGAAGAGCTGGAAAGCCTGTTTGATAAAGCCATCCTGCAAGAGCTGTTCATTCCTGTATTCGTAGGATCCACCCTGGTTAAGCAGGGCATCAAAGGCCTTATCGAAGATATCTGCACCTACTTCCCCAGTCCCACCGCGCATGGCCGCTTCCGCCTGGAAAGCGGAGAAACCATCCACGTGGACAAGGACAAGCGCCCCGCCGCTTACGTGTTCAAGACCCTGCTTGACCCCTACGCTGGTCGCCTGAGCTTCCTGAAAGTGTTGGCGGGCACCCTGGAACCCAGCATGGAACTCATCAATCACCGCAACGGCAAAAAAGAGCGCCTCGGACATCTGTACCTGATGATGGGCAAGGAAACCAAGGATGTGAAACTTGCCAAGGCAGGCGATATCATCGTCGTTCCCAAGCTAAACGAGGTTGTCACCGGTGACACGCTCTCCCAAACAGGCGAGATTGCCGTGGCTATGGCACCGATGCCTGCGCCGCAGTATCCCGTGGTCATCGAGGTGGATGACAAGAAGAATGAGGATAAGTTGGGTACCTTCCTGGCCCGCGCCGCCGAAAATGATCCCACAATTATTATCGATCGCAACGAAGAAACCCACCAAACCGTCATCCGCACCATAGGCGAAACCATGGTTGACCTGCTTATTTCCCGCTTGAAGACCCAAGTGGGCATCGGCGTGCACACATCCACCGTACGTATTCCCTATCGGGAAACCATCCGCAAGACCGCCGAAGCGCAAGGTCGCCACAAAAAGCAGACCGGCGGCTCAGGTCAGTTCGGCGACTGCTGGCTGCGTTTAGAGCCCAACCCGGGCATGGGCTACGAATTCGTGGACGATATCCACGGCGGCGCTATTCCCAATGGTCTTATCCCCGCTGTTGACAAGGGCGTGCAGGAAACCATGGCGCAGGGCTACCTGGCAGGATACCCCCTGGTCGATATCAAGTGCACCTGCTATGACGGAAGCTACCACTCCGTCGACTCCAACGAGATGGCATTCCGCACCGCCGCCCGCATCGGCTTCCAGGCCGCTTGCGAGAAGGCCGATCCGGTGATCCTCGAACCCATTGCCGAGATCTCTGTAGCCGTTTCCGAGGAGTACGCCGGTGCCATCATGAGCGACATTTCCGTACGCCGCGGTCGCATCATCGGCACCGATTCCAACGATGACGGCGACACCGTCATCATCGCCCGTGTTCCCTACGCCAGCGTCATCAACTACACCAAAGACCTTCGCTCTCTGACACGCGGTTCGGGCTCCTATACGCTCGAAATGAAGGACTACGAACAAGCACCGATGGAAATTCAGGTTAAACTGATCGAAGAGTACAAAGCCGCAAAGGCGTAATCCCTCCGAAGGAAAGGAACCACTATGGGAAAGAAAGCAGATGAAGCCCTCGATATAAGTTTGGAGGAGTTCCCCAACTACTTGCGCGCCAATCACTCCGCCTATATGGAGATCGGGGATTCTCTTCTGTACCTCACCGATGCCAACGACATCTACTGGCGCGCGCAGGACACTACCGTTTTCAACGGAAAAGGGCACTACACTGACTGCTCCGAGCTCGTTCCCACCGTTTCGGAGTTCATGGATCTGCCTATCTGGAAAGGCGGCACCATCAAAGGGCTCTTCAGTGCGGCAAAGTTCTATGCATCCATAAAGGAATAGCGCACAGCCGCGACGGTTTGCCGAAAACCGTATCGCGCACAAAAAGGGGAAGCGTCGGGGCGCTTCCCCTTCTCTTTTCCCTCGACCACGCGGCACCTAAGCGTGCGGTGTCC
>CAYFWL010000050.1:0-13153 GCA_964346845.1 uncultured Eggerthellaceae bacterium
CAGAAGGCAAGGGGAAGTTTGCTTGCATATCAGGACGTGTTCTTGGACCATCTTGATAGTGTGGTCGAAGAAGCGTTTCCCGTTTATGTTCCTGCAGTCCTGCTGAAAGAACATGACGAGAAGCACCATACGGAGTACTGCCGAACCTTGCTTGTCTGGTTGGTAAACGATCGAAGCATCGTCCGAACTGCTGAAGAACTTTATCTGCACAGGAATACGTTGAGCAACCGGCTTTCGCGGATTGATGAGATTATCAACGTTGACCTGGATGATTTCAGCACGCGCGTCCGCATGCAGCTTTCACTTTATCGTTTGGATCATGATCCGGTTAACGGTATTCGGGAATTCTCCAGGTAAGAGCCTCTATCGATTATCGATTTTGAATCTCATGCCGGATGCCTTTGAATCAGGCGGCTTTTTGAATGGGAGGTGAAAAACGGCTGCCCCGATTTCTCGAGGCATCCGTACAGTGACTTTTATTTGCTGCCGGGGGCACCAGGAACGCCGGGCACGCTGGGCACACTCGGGGCACCAGGAACGCCGGGAACTCCGGGTACGCCGGGAACGCCAGGGGCACCGGGTGCGCCGGGTGCACCGGGTGCGCCAGGAGCGCCGGGGGTTGCGGGCAGCTCTGCTCCGCATTCAGGGCAGACCGTATCAAAAACTGCGTAGTTGGAGCCGCATTCGGGGCACTGCAAGTCAGCGCCAGCGGTAGGTGGTCTAAAGCACATGTTCGATCCTTCTTTCGTATCCGTTTTACTTGAAGACAATCTCTTCCAAAACAACTTTCCCCACGATAGTTGCTTTTTGGACGTTCGCCAATGAGGCGAGCATACTAATATTATAAGAGAGCAGGCTTAAGACGCTTTATGAAACTTAGACGAGCCTGCTATAACGTATTGGAATATTAGCAAGAATCAGGCAAGAAGGGAATCCGGCAGCAAGAACCTGCTTTCCATTGAGGTGCGAAGAGAAGCGGAACCCCCTTAGGATCGGAAACTGAATGTTCGACAGCGGTGAAGTCGAGCCGCCGGAGGTATCGTCCCCCTGCAAACTGGCAAGAAAAGGCGACTTGTCAGGGGAAAATCACCGCTTTTAAGCGAAAAACTGCGGTTTTCAGCCCCGAAAGGCCGAAAATGCCCGGCTAGGGGCGGAAAACCCCCGGACAATTCGCCTTTTCTTGCCAGTTTGCCCTAAGAAGCAGTGGCTGACGGGCGAGCGGGCTGCTTTGCGGCGCTGAATGCCGGATGCTGGGGAAGCTCGAAGTCTGGGGGCAGGGACGTTGAAAAAACCGTGCCGCTGCTATCGATGAAAAACGCTGCAATGATCTCGGGTTGCTCCGTGCAAAAGGCCAGACCTTCTTGTACGCCAAGGGACAGAGCGCTTGTGGAAAAGCCTTCGGCATCGAGGGATTTCTCGCATACGATGGTGGCGCTTACGGCATCGCTGGTGACCGGAAAGCCCGTTTTGGGGTTCAAGATGTGATGGAGCAACAGCCCCTCTTTGGTAAAGCAGCGCTGGTATGTTCCGCTGGTGACGATCGAGGCTCTCGTACTGCGGATTATGACCTCTTCTTCGGTGGTGGAAAAAAGGTTTTTTATCCCGATGCTCCACGGCTTGCCCTGCGCGTTTTTTCCCTGCACCACTATATTGCCGCCCAGGTTGAGCAAGTAGTTCGAAAAGCCCCTCTTTGCAAGATGTTTTCCCAGTTCATCAGCAATCCATCCCTTTGCGATACCTCCCAAGTCAAGAGCTGCTTGGGGGTTATTCAGTTGAACGAACCATTGATTTTCTTGACAAAAGACCTGTACGGCGCGCCAGTCTATAGAGGTAACGGCTTCTGAGAGCGTGTGTGCATCGGGAGAAACACCCTGTTTGAAGTCCCATAGCTGCGTGGCGCTCCCTACCGTGATGTCAAAAAGGCTGCGGCTTCTTTCGCAGTATGGCAAGGCGGCCTTGATCAAAAGAGCTGTTTGCTGCGCGACGGGCGTTGCAGCTCCCTTTGCTTGATTGATGCGTGAGACATCAGAGCTGGGGATGGTTCGCGAAAAGAGTTCCTCATAGCGTTGGCAAAGGCTTCGAATTTCCAAAAAAGCCTGGTAAGCCTCTTGTTGGGCGGTGGCGCTCCTGTCGTCAAGACATAAAGAAACCGACACCTCGGTATCAAAGGCATCAAAAGAGTCACCCACTTTTAACAAGTTCGATAAGCTTGACTCCATCGTGAACGCTTCACCTCTTTCCGTTGAATGAGCAGCTACACGCGCCATTCGTTGTTGGCAATCGCTTCGGCTTCAGCGACAGATGCCTTTGCGCCTGGAGGAGCCAGGAAAGGCTGCCCTGGCTTGGCCTGGTGGTCTTTGGTGAAGGTGGCAGCCGTATTATCGTCCACCACAACATCGGCACCGCTTTTTTTCTTGATGAGTTCAAAATCGGTCATGGGAACTTCCTCCTTTTCCCATAGCATAGCAATTCTTCGCGTATTCGATGCCTGATAAGGCGAAAAGAGCGGGGTTAACCATCGAAAATTAGCCTGGTATTAGACGATTAGGCTAGTGCTGATTTTGATTAATTAGGACCTCAAACCAATGGAATAATGCGTGTAAATCGGTACTATTCGTTACGAAAAGCGAAAAATGCTTTGAATCGTAATGCCTAAGCGTAAAAAGGAGAGGAGAAAACGTGGTAGTTGAAGCATCGTTTAACAAAGCGCCCGTGACCACTACGCCTAACAAGCGAAGAGAGAGCGATCGCCTGACCCTGAAGGAGAATTTCTTCGCAGTCCTTCAGGGTGAAAAGCCTGACTATGTGTTTGACTTTCCCCGTTGTCTAAGGTATTTGCCAGATCCCGACTTTGTGAAATCGCGCATCCCACGGGACGGCGAGGAGCATACTGACACCTGGGGCACCGTCAAGGTGTGGCACCCGAGCGCACCAGGAGCGCATCCGGTCACGTCTCCTCGGGAAAAGTGCGTTATCACCGATATTGAAAAGTGGCGTGAGCAGGTCAAGATTCCCGATATCGATGCGTACGATTGGACTGCATGCAAAGAGGCGGCTGACAAGATTGATCGCTCTGGTTATTTTATGACCCTCTTTATGCCTGCTGGTTTGTTTGAGCGTTCTCATTTTCTTATGGGCATGGAAGACGCGTTCTGCAACTACATGGAGGAGCCCGAGCTGATGACTGAGCTTCTGACCATGTATGCCGAGTGGAAGATTAAATACATCGAAACGGCTGCGCGTGAAGTACATCCCGATGCTGTCTTCTGGCACGACGATTGGGGTTCAAAGCAGAATCTGTTTTTACCTCCTGATTTGTGGCGCGAGATTATCAAGCCCCTTCATACGAGGATTGTGAAAGCGGCTCATGACAACGGCATGCTGTTTTTCCATCATGCAGATTGCATTTGTGAGCCCATTGCCCCGGATATGGTAGAGATGGGTATCGACCTCTGGCAGGGTGTCATTTGCCAGAACGATATCGTTGCCATTCAAGAGGCGACCGAAGGCAAGCTGGCTATGAACGGAGGCCTTGATGGTCCGGCTTTGAATACCATTTTTGACGAAGAAGTTCTGCGTCAAAAGGTTCGTGACTGCATTGATACCTTCTGCCCTCGCGGTAAGTTTTACCCGGGTATTCCTTCTCCCTCTGGTTTGCGTGACGATATGGTCGCTATCGTCGAGGACGAGTTGGATACATACGGTCGCGAATGGGCGGCAAAGAATCTGTAGGGTTTCTGACAAGGGGACAGGTCATTTGTCATAATTTATCACTATGAAATAGCTCGCTACGCGCTACGAAACAGCTGCCTACAAACGTGGGCAGCTGTTTTTTTTTGCAAGGGAAAAAATTATGACAAATGACCTGTCCCCTTGTCAGAAGCCGTTTGTCAGCATATGCCGAAAAGGCATGGTATTAGATGAAATCTAGGGCGGTATGAGGTTGTTTTCTTCGCTCGATACTTCTCAGAGCAAAGTGGGCCTATAAGGGAAATGTTGCCTTTGTCGAATGGCCATTATCCTAATATAAACGCATTTGAACAGGGAAAACACTAAGTCTAATACTATACGTCTAATGCCAAAGGTTTACACGATTTAGTTCCCTAAAAGGGTCACTTTAGTATGTTCGCGCAATGTAAGGGTATTCGATTTGCGCATATGATTGAGCCTGTGGAATCAGAGAGAAGCGGGCTTTTTCCTAAGAGAGCATTCGGCCATGTGCCGACATCCCCTTCGGTAATCCGCTTCTCCCTGAAAGCTGAAGAGAGAGGAAGGAGAATCGATGGGTAGCGGAAAAGATCTGCCAACTTCTTGGGAAGAGGATGGCTATATCTGCACTCGTACCACCCACTGGTCAGCCCCCGGTTGCCATAGCGGTTGCGGCATTATCTGCTACGTTAAGGACGGCAAGCTGGTTAAGGTTGAAGGCGACCCCGAGCATCCCTACAATCAGGGCCATATCTGCCCGCGTTGCGCGGCTATGCCCGATCAGGTCAATGCGGAGGACCGTCTGCTTTATCCCATGAAGCGTGACCCCGAAAAGAGGGGCGATCCGGATGCTTGGGAGCAGATCACCTGGGATGAGGCTTTGGACTTGGTCTACAACACCATGCATGATCTGGGTGAGAAGTATGGCAAATACACTCTGCAGTCCTTCTGTGGCACGGGTCGTGACATCCTGTGGCAGTCTCAGCGTCTTGCGTATGCTATGGGAACTCCCCATATTGAAAGCTATTCTTCCGGCTTGGCCTGTTGGATGCCTCGTCTGATGTCCTACAACGTGTCTACCGGCGGCTACATGATGCCGGACTGCTCTGAATGTCACGAAGATCGCTACGATGATCCGAGCTATAAAGATCCCGAGGTCATTGTGGTGTGGGGCAATAACTGCGTCGCCTCCAATTCTGACGGCTTCTTCGGCCAGTGGGTTGTCGAGGTCAAAAAGCGCGGTTCTAAGATGATTGTTGTTGACCCGCGCCTGACGTGGATGGCGGCTCGTGCCGATCTGTGGATTCAGCCGCGTCCTGCTGTTGACTCTGCGGTTGCCATGGCCATGTTGAAGGTCATCATCGAAGAGGATCTCTATGACCACGAGTTCGTGGACTGCTGGACCTATGGCTTCGATGCCCTGGTTGAGCGTACCCGCGAATATGATTTTGACATGCTGTGCGAGCGTGCCTGGGTTGATTCCGAGAAAATCAAGCAAGCTGCCCGCATGATTGCTGCCGGCAAGCACACTGCTATTCAGTTGGGCCTATCCCTCGACATGCAGCGCAACGGCATCGGCGCGGTGCGCGCTATCATTTCCATGCTTGCTATCTGCGGAGACATCGATCAGCCAGGCGGCCAGATCTTCACGCCCGAGCCCTATGACTTCCACTATTTCAGCTGGGGCTTTAAAGAGCTTCCTGAAGAAGTGCAGAACATGGTTGTTGGCATTGAGAAGTATCCGTTCATCCGCATGGGTATGGTTTTGGATCAACCCGACCTGGCCGTTGTCCAGGCAGAAACCGATCAGCCCTACGCCTTTACCGGCGCCATCATGATGGGCACCAACCCCTTGGCATGCATGTCCAATGCCGACTTGAACCGTGTCTACCCGGTCCTCAAGAAGCTGAAGTTCATCTGCGTGTGCGACTATCACATAACGCCGACGATTCAGATGCTTGCCGATGTGGCTCTTCCTGTTGCTATGTCTGTCGAGAAAGTGGGCATGATTGCGAAACGCACGGGTGCTTGCGCCATTTCTCCTATCAAGGGTCTGGAAATCAAGGGCGAGCCGCGCTCCGACGCGCAGATTGCCTTGGATCTTGGCAAGCGCTTCAATCCCGAGATGTTCCCCTGGGATACCACCGAGGAGATCTTCGACTTCTTGGTGAAGGATTCCGGTTGGACGTGGCAGGATATCCGCAATATGAACTGGGCATGGCCGAAGCAGGAGTACCGCCGCTACGAGAAGGGTCTGCTGCGCAAGGATGGTCGCCCTGGCTTCAACACCTCAACTGGCCGTATCGAGCTGTATTCCCCGTTCGCTGAGAGCATTGGCGAGAACGTGCTGCCCTACTACGACGAGCCGTACTACAGCCCCTATACCACCCCTGAGCTGTATAAAGAGCGTCCCATCATTTGCATGACGGGTACGCGCAATATCCAGTTCTTCCACTCCGAGCATCGTGACGTTGCTAAGCTGCGTGAGATTCAGCCTGATCCCTTAGTGGAAATCAACGATGAGTGGTGCAAGGAAAATGGTATTGAACAGGGCGATTGGGTTTGGATTGAGGATAAAATCGGGCGCATCAAGCATCGCGCTAAGCCGACGCCTATCGTTAAGTACGGCATGGCCAACGTTAACAGCGGCTGGTGGTTCCCTGAGATCGATCCGCACGAAGATCCGATGTACGGCGTTTGGGATGTCAACCCCAACGTTTTGTCCGAGCTCGGTCAGCAGGGCCCGACCGGCTTTGGCGCTGACGTAAAGGCGCTGCTCTGCACGATTTACAAGTGTGATCCCGAAGATGCCAATATCAAGGCGAGCACCCCGCTTGAACAGCGTGGTCGTGCTGGGGCTTTCGAATAAGCAAGGGTGAGAGGAGGATACTTATGTCAAAGCAAGCGCTACTCATCGATTACGAATTCTGCTCGAATTGCCACACCTGCGAGGTCGAATGCAAGATGGAGCACGAGATTCCCGAGGGTAAATGGGGTATCAAGGTCTTCGAAATTGGTCCCTGGAACATCGAAGGTGACAAATGGCAGCTGACCTATGTTCCCGTACCAACCGATATGTGCGATCTGTGCGCCGATCGAGTCGCGAAGGGCAAGAAGCCTGCCTGTGTTCACAGCTGCTACACCGGGTGCATGCAGTTTGGCACGGTTGAGGAGCTCTCCAAAGAGTTGGAGAAGAAGGATCGTCAGGTTCTCTTCGTTCCTCAACAGGCCTAAGCACGTGAATTGACGGTCGTTGGGTTCCGTTGGGAGGAACGGAACCCAATCCCGTTTAATTAAAAAAATCGAAAGGGGAAAAAATGACTGAGACAAAGAAGGGCCTCCACTACGCGTGGTGGATTCTCGTCGCATGCTGCTTCATGTATGCCGGCTCTATGGCACTTATCAATTCGATTATTTCAGTTTATGTTTTGCCTGTTACCGAAGGTTTGGGTGTCAAGCGCGGCGACTTCACCTTTATGCTGACGACTCAGGCTATCTCCATCATCATCGCAATGCCCATCTGGGGTCGCTTGTTCAACGATGAAAAGGTTAACCTGAACTTGGCTCTGACCATTGGCGCCCTCTGCATGATCGCCTGCCCGTTGATGTGCGGCTTTGCAAACGGTCTTATCATGTTCTATATCGCTGGTTTTATCGGTGGTATCGGCATGGCCGCTACCTTCTCTTTGGCCACACCGGTTCTGTGCGGTAACTGGTTTGCCAAGAAGTACCGTGGCAAGATGATCGGCATCGCTTCTGCCTTCGCGGGCGTTTCCACCATCTTCTGGGCACCCCTGTTCAAGACCATCATCGCCGCTAATGGCTGGCAGTTCTCCTACAGGGTGAACGCTGCTCTGATGGCCGTTTTGATTCTTCCTTGGACGCTTTTCGTTATGAAGCGCAAGCCCGAAGACAAGGGTCTGGAGCCTTTCGGTTATGACCCCGAAGAGGCAAAGGTTGACGAAGGGAACCAGGCGCAGGCGGGCGTTTCCGCTAAGGCTGCTTTGAAGAACGGCTATTTCTGGCTGATGATCATCGGCGTCATGCTGACCGCTTTGGGCATGGGCTGGAACAATAGCCAATCTGGTATTGCCAAGGAGCTGCTAGCGGGTGGCCCCGAAGCTGCGAACGCTGCCACCGTTGGCGCTGCAATGGTTTCTGCTGCGGCTTTGGGCAATCTGATTTCCAAGCTGGCTATGGGTGCTGTTATCGACAAGTTGAAGATCGGCGTTTCCTTCCTGATCTTCTGCGGTGTATGGTTGATCGCTTTTGTGATTTGGTACTTTGCGGGCACTACTTCTCAGATGCTTATCGCTGGCGCGTTCTGCCTGGGCTTCTGCAATGCTCCGTCCCGCGTTGGCTGGTCTATGTGCGTCCGCAAAGTCTTTGGCAACAAGGACTACGCAAAGATCTGGGGTTATGCCTGCACCGGTTCGTCCATCTTTGGCGGTTTTGCTACTTCCATTATGGGTTGGACCTACGACTATGTTGGCTCCTATAAGCCCACGCTGATTGCGGGCATGATTATCATTGCGGTAATTATTGCCATTGCTTTTGCGGTATCCAGCCAGGAAGGCAAGATGAACTGGACCACCGACGAAGAGTAGTCTCACTTAGTTTCTGTGGATCATGGCTGTCCCTGTCCTTCCGCAGGGGCAGCCATACTTTAAGATGCGCAATATAGTTGCATACCACCAGTAAATAAAGCCCGCCCCCTTGCTGCCTTTTCATTAATGAAAAAGACGCGTTTAACCAGCTCAAATAAGGGAAATGAGCCGTTTCAAAACTTCCCCATGCAAGAGTAAAGATATGTTACTATGGGCGGAAAATTAGAACGCCGCATCTAAAAAAGCACGTTCTGAGATAGCACAAAGGCCCTTTAAGAGAAAGCGGTGGAAAGATTATACGGGTTAAATGGCATGCTCAATACGACTCTATAAAATTGCATAGATCAATACAACTTTATGATTGCAGCTTATTGACACAGTCCAAAATCTGATGGTCCAGGGGGGTCCTGATGACTACCTTTGTGATGGTATTAGCTTACCTGATTTTTACGCTTGTCTTAGGTATCGTTATGAAGCGCAAGTCAGGCAAAAGTACCAGCGTAAGGAAATTTTTCGTAGCAGACGGCGCTCTGCCGCTGTTCGCTGTTACCACGATGCTGTTTGGTGATTTGATTGCCGCCTCAACCACCACGGGAACAGCAGGCACAGGTTATTCCACGGGTGTAGCTGCCCTGTGGGGGATCTGGGGAAGTAGTCTGGGTTGCATCATTTTCAGCGTGTGCTTCTGCAAGTTCTTTTTCATGATTCGTACTACGGGTGCTATGACGGGTCCCGTTGCCTTTGGGCTGCGTTTTGGCGAAGGGGTACGCTACCTGGTTTTGATCTTTACCCTTATTCCGCTATTTATCATTTTTTCCACGCAGATTACCGCAGCAAGCATGTATCTTTCCAATATGTTGGGCATGGATGAGCGCATAGCAACGGGGATCGTCTTCGTGCTGTTTTTGTCCATGGCCTTGTTGGGTATTACCGGCGTGGCCGAAATGAACAAAATACATGCTTTCTTGATCTTCTTTGGTCTGACCTTTTCGGCTCTTATGTGCGTGAACTACGTGGGCGGCGGCTCTGTTCTGCTGGAGAAGCTGCCGGCGAGCCACTTCGATTTGTTTGTCAACGGTGTTCCTACGGCATTGGCCCAGTTCATTGGCGGTGCTTTAGGTTTCTCTATCTCTACGACATCTATCGCTATCGCGTTTTGCTCCAAAAGCGAAAAGGTTGCTCATCAGAGCCATTGCATTGTGGCGGGAGGCAGTGCGATTTTCGCCCTCTTCCCTATGTCTATTGGGCTCTGTGCTGCTGTGACGTTTACCGATATTCGCCCCGATACCGCACTGTATGCAATGACGAGCGCGGTGAGTCCCACTTTGGCGGGCATTGCGGTCATGGCGGTTTTCGCTGCCATCTTTTCTACGGGTCCGTGGTTCTTGCTTTCTGCATCTCAGCTGGTCATTCGCGAACTGTATTATCCCTATATTCGCAAACGTAAGATCCAGACCTCTGAAAAGAGGCAACTTATGTATTCACGCATAGTGATCGTGGTCATGCTTGTGGGCGCAGTTGCCATCAGCGGCACCAACGTTTCACTGCTGAATTCCCTGATGAGCGCAGCACAGATTAAGGCTATGGCGGTTGTGCTGCTGCTATTTGGCATTTACTGGAAGCGCACCACCAGTCGCGCTGGCTTTGTGGGGTTGCTGGTTGGCGGCACGCTTTGCACCATTTGGTACATGTTGGGCAACCCCTTTGGCGTTCAACCGCTTTGGGTGGGCCTTGTGTTTAGCACGCTTATCATTGTCATTGGAAGTCTGCTAGAATGCAAAGAGCCCGTCTCTCCTGACTACTACGCTTTTATAGAGCGCGTTGAGAAAGCTGCAGCCGATTTTGAGGCCAAGCAGAGGAGGGAAGAGCACGATACGCAAAGAAACGATGAGGGATCCGGGCAGTCAAGGGGGCCTGTTGCATGACGGACGGTGGTAGCATAACTTCCGATCAGCAAGGGGTTGCCGATAGTGGCCAGGAAGCCCCTCTCAAGAACACCGCAGGTTACCAAAGAAAGAATTTCTTTGGGATGGTCAACCCTCTCGATCTTGCGGGAATCATTGGCTTTGGTCTCTATTTGGGCGAGTTTTATCTCATTATGTCCTGCCGTGTTGTTCCCAACCCTCTTTCGGTTGAGGGTGATACGCGCTACTTGGTTTTCTCCTTCCTTTTTGGCGAGATGATTATCTCTGCCCTTCTCGTGGCTATTGCGCGCTATCTTATCAATCCTCGTGCGGCGAAGGTCGCTGTATTTGTCGCAGGCGCCGCTTTTGCGCTTCCCGGTCTTATGAGCTTTTTTCCCACGCCGTTTTTCGTCTGCTTGCTTGCGTGGTTCTTTGCCGGTCTGGGCGCTGTCTGCCTGCTGGCTTTGTGGGGCTATTTCTTAGCCCAGCTCAATCAGGCAAAGTCAATCAATTATGCTACGGGGTCGGTACTTTTGGCGGGCGTGTGCCTGTTGGTTGTCTCGATGCTGTTCAAGGTGGATGCCTGGCCTTTTGCCAATATCATGCTTCCGTTGACGTCGGCGGCGCTTTTCTTCGTATGGGCAAAGATCTCCTTCAAGGAGGAGGAATTTCCTGTTTTTGAAAACGTTCGTCCTTACGATGCGGGTTCCCTTTTGCATTCCGCTGCGGCGATGGTGGCAAATAGCTTTCTTTTAGGTTTTGGTTTTTGTGTCGTTGCTTCGCAGAATTCTACCTGGTCAACGCTGGTTATCGTGGTGGCGATTATCGTTGCAGCGCTCTATAAGTTTGTCGATACTGCAGGTGGCGTTAAATATCAGGTAGGAACCATCATCACCGTTATTGCGCCCGTAGCTGCCATCGAGCTTTTGCTGGCTCCCTACGTAAGCGAGATGGTGGCGTTGGTGATTTTTGGTTTGGCCATGCTGCTTGCTATGATCAACGAAATCATCTGCTGGTCTGCCGTTGCTTGCTATATGCATGTCTATCAAGTGCACCCCTTTGCCAATGCGGGGTTTGGTCGTTTCGGCGATGTGCTGGGTTTGGCCTTCGGCTTTTGTTATGGCATCTTTATGATGAACGCTCCCTATGATGATTTTGCATCGGGCCTGATTCGCGGTGTGGTGGTTGTTTTGTTCGTGGGCGTTCAGGCCTTCTTCTTCCAGGATAATTATCGACCTTTCACCGAGCATGCCTCGATGAAGGAGGAGTTGTCCGAAGGGACGGATGATCAGGAGGAACGCCATATTGGTGCATGGAGTCAGAACATCAACGATTTCGCTCGCCACTACGAGCTTACGGCGCGTCAGACTGAGGTTTTGCTGCTTTTGGCCAAAGGCTATTCAACATCGAAGATTGAAGAAACCCTGGTCGTTTCGAACCATACGGTAAAAGCTCACGTGTACAGCATCTATCAGAAAACCGATGTGCATTCTCGCCAGGAGCTCATTGAACTCATCGAGAAGTTTTCTGATTCACCTGTTGAGCGCTAAGAGATGCGTGCGAGAAGGGGTTGGTCTGCGGAAAGGCCTGGTCGGGTGCCAAGGGAATCGGTTCCGTGGGCCTGAGCGTCAGCGGGGTCTTGAGATTGTGAGCGAGTGCTATTCCCAAGCGTTGTTTCATACCCATTGAGAAGCGTCCGGCGTGTTGAGAACCCGTATCTGCGAGACTCACGGTTGCAAGTGCCTCATCGATACGCTTTTCCGGTAGCCCCAAGAGTGGTGCGTACACGTAGATTTTCCCGTGCGGTGAGGTTGGGGTAGAACGGTGCTTGCTCAATCAGTGATCCGATGTGGTACAGGTCGTCGCGCTCCCAAGGGTGCCCTTCGAAGAGCAGCCGCCCTTCTGTCAGGCGAAGGGTGCCGTTATTATCTTAAGCGTAGTCGATTTTCCTGTACCGTTGGGACCGAGCAGGCCGTAGACTTTCCCTTCCTCAACGTGCAAGGACGCACCGTTCACCGCTGTTTGTGCGTTGCGCCCCCGTCGAATTGTTTGACAAGTTCGCGTGTCTCCAAAATGTATTCCGTCACAGAGCATTCCTTTCAATCGCTTCTCTTTTGTTGCAGATTCAGTTTGGGGGCGTTTCTAAAGAAATACTCAAGCTTGTTAGAAGCGATTTTGTGGATTTTTGTGACAAATGACCTGTCCCCTTGTCATAAGTCCGCGAAACTACCCCCTTCCGTAAAGGAGGTGAGCGAGAGCCTCCAAGAAAACGTCCTGGCCCTTTGTGCTCTATAGCTCGCCCATGTGCTCTACCCACAAAAAAGCCCGCATTGCGCGGGCTCAAAGCTTTTTATGCCTGCGTTTCTTTAGGCCCATCCATGAAATACCGCATGTTGAATGGCATAAGCATCGGTTGCATCAAGGATGTCATCGATGTTGACATCCGCCATAAGCCAGCGTTCCCTAGAAAGCGTGCTGAAGTCCGAATACACATTACATGCCATATCATAGGCAACTTGGGCATCTACGATGTTGAGTATGCCGCTACCGTTAATGTCGCCAGCAAGCTTATCTTCAGTTTCATAGTTTGGTAACGATATGGTTTGCAGTGCAGCGCCTGTATTGGTACCGAAAGCTCCATCGAGGCTTTCTGCTTCTCCTGCCACAAGATACAACCAGCAGTCTTGAGCTCCTGACCAAAACATATCGTATCCACAGTAGGTGGCACAGCCTGTTTCAATAGGGGTATACGGGCGGTATTTTATGAGATAGAGGTTTGCAGGACCATATTCATTGCAGCTGGCATCTCCTTCCTTCAAGGTGAAGTACCCCGGAGTGCCTTCTCTATCAATGCGCGCGTATAACACATTATCGTGAAATCCGTCATACACTGTGCCGTTTCCTCCCACAAGGGAAACACAGCCTTCGAACATA
>CAYFWL010000051.1:0-1889 GCA_964346845.1 uncultured Eggerthellaceae bacterium
GGGTGCGGCGGCTTCTTCATGGCTTTGAGCAGGCTTTACCAGCAAAAGAGGGCAGCTGGTATCCGTAAGAGGTTCATTCGTTGAGCGCCAGGTTCCGTGGTCGGCGGTGATCACGATAGTAGCGTTATCGTAGAGCCCGCGTTCTTTCAGCATGTTCAAATAGGTGGCAACAATGTGCAAGGACCCTTCCGCCTGACGCATCAACGTTGATTCGTCCACGCCGATAAAGCTGCCTGTTTCATCGTAGGAGTAGGGGTAGTGGGCGCCCAGCATATGGATGAAGCGGAAGGCCCCTTTATACTGCTCGTCATCAGGTGCCACGGTAAGTGACAGGTTTTGCAGCTGGTCATAGAAGCGGATGTCATCCATGATATACACCGTGTCTTCGGGGGCATCGTCTTTGTCGTATTTCACCATGGCCTTGTTGATCTGGTCAGTGTAATACCAAAACAGTGGTTTTATGCCCCAGGGCATTTCGCGATACAGAGCGATCTGCCACAGCGCTTCAAGGGTTCCGCGCACATCGATGGTGCTGGTAGATACGCCGTGGATGTTGATGGTCTTATCCACTACTTGACGGTGTTGCTGAGCGGGTGTGCCAATCTCGCCAATACCTAAGGAATCGGAGTACAGGCCAATCGAATAGCCCGCATCAGCCAGATTATCGAGGAAAGTGCCGCGTGCATAGCGCTGAGACACGTAGGTGCTAAAATCTTCTCCTTGCTGGGGCAACGATCCCGTGAGAAGGGCAGGGATGGCGTAATGGGTCGGAATCATGGAGCCAGTGACATTGGTGAAGCAGGTGAAGCCCGTGTAGTCGTCTAACAGGCGGGGCTTGCTTCGCAAAAGGCTCTTGATGGTGTCGGTATCATAGGTGTCCAGGACGAAGACGATAACGTTTTCCTTAGATGACACGGTGTAAAGGCCTTCTTCGGTGGCGATGGCCTCTGTCTGTGCGAGCACTCTGGCGGTAAGGCCATCGGCTTCTGTTGTTCCTTCTTGTTCGGGCGGTGCAATGACCAAGCTCACAACGCCGACGGTTTGTATAGTAAGAAGGCAGAGGGAAGCCAAGGCGATCAAACCTTGAGTACGGCGCAGATTCACCTGACTGAGCAGGATGCAAACAAGGATGATAAGCGTCCACACCACAGCGCAGACGGTCATCATCACGGCATGATCGCCCCAAACGATGGTGTCGCCATTGGCGATGGGCACATCGATGTTCAGGCAGAGACACTGAAGGTACGCGCAGAGTCCCACGGATGCAACAGCCGTGATGAACAGGGAAAATAAGCGTTTCCGAAAAAGGGAGAGCAGGAGGGTAAGGACTACGATAAGCCCTAAGCCTGCGAGCAAGGGAATCCACCAAACATCCCCCAAACCGAACACCAGCGATCCGGTACTGCTGCCTACGATTTCTAAAGGAGAAAGGATGAAGATGGTGCCGATGGTTAAGCTGCTTGCAGCCAGGGCAAAGGCCAAACGTACGCGCCACGGAGGATCGTAGCTGCGTCTGTCGATGGGCAGCCACGCGTAGAAAGCTCGCAGTGGTCGAGGGAGGCGCGCCCTGAAAGGCTTTTTTGCGACTTCGGGAGCAGGCGGTTCATCGCAGGAAGGCTCCTCATTGGCAGGAGGGGGCAGGGGTTTGCTCTTTTCGTCAAAATTGTGACAAATTACCTGTCCCTTTGTCATAAGAGTAGGGGGGAGGAGAGGATTTCCTGCTTCATCCAGGCGGTAGACTGGGGGGTCTACTATGCGTTTACGGGAGTCGTCTCCGTCTAAAAGCTGGATGAGGAGTTTGCGCGTTCTGCGGGCCGCTACGCCCAAAACGGCGGAGAGGGCTACGGCGACGCCGGCGAGAGCCTGGATGGTGTAGGTCATGACCGAAG
>CAYFWL010000051.1:1899-13135 GCA_964346845.1 uncultured Eggerthellaceae bacterium
GTGTACCGCGCCTTCAACCTGTTTTCCCTCGTTCTCGTCGATGCGCAGAATATGCAGAAGATGTCTGCGCATGCGGCGCCAAACGACGCCGAGCACAGCCGAAAGCGCCACCGCGACGCCCGCCAGCGCCTGTATGGTGTAGGTCATGACCGAAGGGTCGACGTAGGCGAGCGCGGGAGCAGGGAAGGCGCTGATCCAAAGCGAGGCCAGCGCCAGGCTTAGCAGCGCCCGATGAGCTCCGAGGATGATACGCCTCGTGCACGGTGAAAGAGCTCTATTGGGTGAAAAAGTCATAGGGGCATTGTTACACGTCTAATAGTCCTTGGGAAAGACAATCGCGGCGATGGCGGCTTCTCTTCGGCAGCTTCAACGCACTTCTCGATGGAGGATGCTTTGGGGGGGCATCAGCGGAGCAGCTTGTGCCTGTTTCTCGCTGCGAGCACTTTTTTAGGGCAGAGCGCTTTGCTACGGGTCTGCGGGTCGTTTGTTTCCGGCAGGCTGCTTTGTCCGCCGTGGGTCGCTTACCCATCGCGGCTGCTCGCTTGTCAGGGGTTACTAGATGTTTTCCTCCAAGTCAATCTGCATGAGTACAACGTTTTCGCGCAGACGCCGGGCGGTGCTCCGGCTGATGCGGCCTGCTTCCAGCATTTCTTGAATACCTTCCATCTCCAAGGTGAAGCCTCGGCGCAGGATTTCCTCGGTGGCATCGTCCATGGCGATCGCGGTCATGCTGGTGATGCTGGGACGTCGCGGGGTCATGGATGCCATCGTGCGGGTATTTTCGATGAACAGCGTGCTCACGTATTCGGTAGGTATGTCGCCGCTGTCTTTAAGCAGTTCACGGAGCTTTTCATTAGCATAACGAGCGCTTTTTATCATAAGCTCGTGGCGGCTTGCGGCATGCTCGCTTATCGAAGCGAGGGGCAAACCTTTGATAACGCGATGAACCAAAGCCTTGGCAAAGGAGTGTGCCTGCCGTATTTTAGCCGAGGTGAGAGGGGATATCGTGCTGTGCTTCAAGAGGCTTTCCTGACGCAAGATACGGTGGAGCACGTAAAAAGCATCAGATTTATCAACGCTATCTTCGTCGAGTGCCTGTTCAATGTACTCGCGTTCCCACTGAAGGGCACGCAGGCGCAGCTCTGTCTTCATGGGGTCTTCTTCGGTCTCGTTTGCCTTGATGCGATTGATGCGATCGTTGTAGGAGCGAATGACCGCCTGTGTTGCACGGTATTTTCCCGGTTTGTGATGATAGGCCAGGCCAGCAATGACATTCCGAAGAATCTCTACCTTTGCTTCCCGCTCGCTTTCGCTGTTTTGAGCGTCGCTGACGCTGACTTTTTTGCTGCCCGCCAACAGGGGCACGGCAATGTTAGCCAAGAGGAGGGATACCAGAATGACGCTGCTGGCAAGGAAGATGATCAGCTGGCGCTGCGGGAAGATGGCGCCCGAGGCGGTAAAAAGGGGCAGCGTGAGCACGATGGACAAGGTTATGGTGCCCTTTGTGCCTGCGAGGGTCATGATGAGGGCCGAGCGCAGGGTTTCTTTTGAAAAAGGAAGCTGGTGGCGGCGAGCGTGGAGGGCCTCGCTGCCCATGAGCCATAGGAAGCGGATGAGGTTGATGGCGAGGGTGATGACGATAATCATGGCAATCAAGAAGCCGTTGTCGAAGGTGGCGCTTTCCCAGGTTGACTCCATAGCCTTAGGGAGCTGGGTGCCCAGCAGCACGAACACGATACCGTTGAGGCCGAAGGAGAACACGCGCCAGACGCTGGAGGAAACGATGTTCATGCGGGAAGCAGAAGGGTCGAACCGATGTTTTCCCACCGTGCTGACAAGGCCAGCGGTGACTACGGCGATAACGCCGCTTGCGCCAAAGGGGTTAGCCGCAAGAAAGACGATGAAGGGAGTGAATACATCGAAAAGCACGTGAAACGTGATAGATTCAAGGCCGACTTCTCTCATACCGTTGGAGATCAGGTTGGTCAAAACACCCAATACAGCACCAACGAGCACGCCGCCGAAGAAGCTGATGAAGAAGCTGACGCTGGCGTCAAAAAACGAAAAGGTGCCGACGAGGTAAATGCTCACTGCGAACTGGAATGAAACGATACCTGAAGCATCGTTGAGCAGCGACTCTCCCTCGAGGATGCTCTGTTCCCGCTGGCCGATATTGATCGTTTTTGGCAGTGATGCTACCGCTACGGCATCGGTGGGACCGAGCGCTGCAGCTAAAGCTATTGCGGCAATAAGGGGAATAGCGGGAATCAGGGCGTGTATGGCAGCACCTACAGCCAAGGCGGTGAGGATAACGAGAAGGACGGCCGAGGCGAGTATGGGTCGGCGGTTGACCCACAGAGACTGCTTGTCGATCTCCCGCGCGTCGTTATAGAGGAGGGGAGCGATAACCAGCACCAAAAACAGATTGGGATCAAGCTCAATGTTGATGTAGCCTTTGGCAAAAAGGGCAATAATCAGGCCCAATGCAATTTGGATAAGGGGACTGGTGACCTTAGGTATGAACTGATCGAGCACTGCTGAAACCAGCACAGCGGCGAGCAACAGCAAGATAAGCTCGAAAATGGCCATACGACTCCTTTCCCCGAGAAGAGAGCTTTCTTTTCATTATACGAGAAGAAAGCGTATTTTCTGCTCCTTTGCTGAAAGAAAAACCGCCTTGTGGCAACCGAGGAAAAGCTCGCTTGCCATCGCGGGAACAAAGTTTCTGCTTGCGCTGGTTTCAACTTTAGCTAAGTGCTTGCCACCTGCTGTTTTCATCGTGCTGAAGCGGTAGCGAGAGACCTCTTTTTGCGGGGGGTGGCATTGTCTCGTCGCCCTATCTTATCGCTTGAAGGGAACGATAAGGGGTTCTTCTTCCCAGAGGTGCTCTTCGAAGTTGCGCACGCCAAACTCCAGATGATCGTCGAAGATAAGCATCTGCAGGCCCCAGGAGCTAAGTTTTCTGGCTTGGCCCGAGCTTTCGGGGCGATAGCTGCGTGCGCAAGATCCGTCGTTGACGAAGATAGGCCGTGTGGGGTCGCTGGCTTCAACGCCGGGATACACGTGGGTGTGACCGCTGATGAACACGGCTTGGGGGTACTTATCTATTACGGCGAGAACTTTTCCTGGGTCAACGAAGCTGTTTCTCGATCCCCAGCTGCCCTCTTCACTTCCTCGCACCGTGTTGGTCAGGGGTTCGTGGCACATAATGTAGGTGTGGACGCCTTGCTCATCGTCGGCAGCCAAAAGAGCATCCAGCCAGGTAAGCTGCTCGTTTGTCATGTCGAAATGCACCCATCCCGAGTTGAATCGGTCGGGACCAAGCACCACGATATGCTGTCCTGCAAGGGTCGTTTCGTAGAAAAGCCCCGCCAGCTTATACGTTTCCACGAAATCGGACTTTTGCTTGGCAACCAGCCTTTCGTTGGCGGGGTCATCAACCACCCAGTGATCGTGGTTGCCGAGGGCGATGATGAAGTCCTTTTCAAGGTCGAAGGCGGATTCCGCCACTACCTGTTTAAAGATTTCGTGTTCGGTGGGGCTTCCGGTGTCGGACAGGTCGCCCACAACCGCAATGGCGTCAGGGTAATGATCCAGGGTGGTAATGTCAGCAAGGGCCTGCCTGAAGCGCAGCGTTGCAGCGTCGTTGCCCTCGTTGATGTGGATGTCGCTCATGAGTATGAAAGAGGCGCGAAGGTCGGTGGACATCTCTTGGGGGTCGGGGGCATGAGTGACAGAAGCGCTTTTTTCGGAAGCGGCGCTTGTGGATGGAGTGCCCTCAGAAGCAGATGTCGTTGATGTTGTGCAGCTTGTGGAGACAAGAGCCGACCCGAGGCCGATGCCTGCAACAAGCTGAAGAAAGGTACGACGGGTGAGCGTTCTCATAGCAGAGCCTTCCTTTTTAGCCTGCTTGCACGGTACGACTTAAAACTACTGTTAGCTCAAGGTTATGGCGGTGATGTGCTTAAAATCCCCACATGCGCAGCTCGGGTTCCATTGACACGCCTTCCTGGGCAAAGACCTTCTCCTGTACCTCGGTGATAAGCTTGCGCACATCGGCCGCCGTGGCTCCACCAGCATTCACGATGAAACAGCAATGCTTCTCGGAAACCTGTGCGCCTCCCACGCGGTATCCGCGCAAACCAGCATCTTGGATGAGCTTGCCGGCAAAATACCCTTCGGGGCGCTTGAAAGTCGATCCGGCGGAAGGCATTTCCAGAGGCTGCTTTTCTTCGCGCCGTTGGTGGAGGTCGTCCATACGCGCCTGAATTGCCGCTGGGTCATCGGGGGTGAGCTGTAACGTGGCACCCAGCACGATGCTGCCGTCATCCATCATGCGGCTGTGGCGGTAGGACCACCGGGCGCAATCAGCGGAAAGGTCCTCGACGGAATGGTCGGGGCGCAAGCAGCTGACCTGCGTGCATACTTCAGCGAATTCTCCGCCGTAGGCGCCGGCGTTCATGGTGGCCGCACCGCCAAGAGTGCCGGGGATACCGCTGGCAAACTCGTAGCCTGCAAGGCCCGCAGCCTGGGCGGCTGCGGCGATATCTGAGTTCGTTGCGCCCGCTTCGGCATATATCGTGGTGCCTTCTACCCGGATGGCGTCAAAGCCCTTCGCCAGCTTGATGGTCACGCCGGGAAGACCCGCATCGCTTACTAAAATATTGGATCCTCGGCCCATAATACGGGGGATGATTCCTTCACGTTCGCATATGAGCACAACGCGTGTTATCTCATCCACGCTTTTCGGTGTTACGAGCAGTTCTGCGGGGCCACCGATTTGAAAGCTGGTGTGCTGAGAGAGGGGCTCGTTACTGAAGACGTTTTCCGCACCGAGAAGGGATATGAGGGCTTTTTCTAGTTCTGCGCGTGCTTTCATAGTGCCACCTTCCTCGTTATTGCACCCAGCTAGGAGCGTATCTGCGACGGATGCAAAGCGGTTCACCTGCAAGGCTACCTTTTTCTAGGCGTCCGCCCTCTCTTGACCAGCGCTGAATCACGATGCTTTTCCGATATCTATCTTACCAAGGACGAGAAAAGCGGGGAGCCTTGCTTCGGAAAAATCTTTGGCTGATGCGTGCGTTCAAATAAAAAAACCGTTCAGAGGAACGGCTGATGTTGACAAAATGGTGGACCGTCGGGGACTCGAACCCCGGACCTTGGGATTAAGAGTCCCCTGCTCTACCAACTAAGCTAACGGTCCAAAGAAAACTGTGTTGTCAAAAGTGCCTGCCTATTGTAATTCGTCCATTTTGGAAATGCAAGAATTATTTTAAGGCGCGCTGGGGTGGGTAAAGGGACTCGAACCCTCGATCTCCAGAGCCACAATCTGGCGCCTTAGCCATCTAGGCCATACCCACCATGCGCGAGGAATCAGTATAGGGATTTCGTTTCTCTGTTGCAAGTGTTTTCCGAAAAGAAAGCCCTCAATTTTTGAGGGGCACAAAGACACGTTGAAAACGATGAACCGCAGTACGCAGTGAAAGTTCGCCCACTCAGGAAGCCAGAGAGGCATCGATCCTGAGAAGGAGCCAACTCAGGGGGCATTAAACTGGGGAAGATACTAGCTCAGGAAGTCTTCGATGATTTCCTGCTCGGCCTCTTCTTCCGTAAGGCCCAGCGTCATGAGCTTGGTGATTTCATCGCCCGCAATCTTGCCAATAGCTGCTTCGTGGATAAGCACGGCATCCTCGCAGGCAGCTTCAATGCCGGGGATAGCCTTTACCTTGGCGTTGCCCATGAGGATGGCGTCGCACTGCACGTGGCCGTGGCACGCGGCACTGCCGATGACAAGCGGGTTGAAAACCTGCAGGGAGTTATCCTGGGCAACTGATCGGCTGATAACCTGCACGTTCGACCCTTCGCCTTTAAGCTCGATTTTCATATTGGACGTTGCCATTTGATCATCATGGGTCAGCAAGCGCTCGGTTAAAACCAACTTCGCACCCGCTCCGAGCTCGGCGTTGGTGTCGCGGACCGTCGAGGAAACGCCCCGCAGTTGCACCATTTCCATTTCGCAGAAGGAGTTTTCTTCCATATACACGTTGGTGGTGGGGTTCAGGATGCGCTCTCCCGTGCCGTCGCCTTCGCCGTAGTGTTTCTCGATGTACTTGATGCGTGCGTTCTTGCCGATATAGAAGCTGTGAATGCCATCGTGTTCGGAGCTTTTATGGCTATCGTTATGGATGCCGCAGCCAGCGATGATGGTGACATCGCAATCCTCGCCTACATAGAAGCTGTTGTAGACGACGTCTTTCAGACCTGATTGGGTCACAATAACGGGAATGAACACCGATTCGCCCTTGGTGCCCGGTTTGATTTTGATGTCGATGCCGGCAACGTCGGTTTTGGTTTCAATATCAATATAGGCAGAAGACGAGCGTGATACAAGCTGGCCATCTTTGCGAATATTGAAAGCGCCTTTCGGCATGCCGTGGATGTTGGCGATAGCCGCCAATAAGCTTTCGTCAACAGGTGAAAGGTCAACAGCCATGGGTTTTCTCCTTATATACAGCCAGGCGGGAGTGCCGCCTGCGGGGTTAGCAAGCGGGGGGTTAGCAGGTGGTGGGAATCGTGGTCAGATGAAGCGATGTGGGCTGGGTGAGCTGGCAGCAAGGTGCGCCCTTGCCGAGAAAGCCCATCTTGGGCATCATGTCTTCGGGGGTGCCGATTTCTGCCACTTTGCCATCGCTCAGCAGGACAATCTCGTCTGCCAGCTGAATGATGCGTTCCTGATGGGAGATGATCACGATAGAGCGGCCATCCTTGGCGGCGTGGATGTCCCGGAAGGTTTCCGTCAGGCGATCGAAACTCCACAGGTCAATACCTGCCTCGGGTTCATCGTAGATAGCCAGTTTGGGGTCGCGGGCGAGGATGGTGGCAATCTCGATGCGCTTCACTTCGCCACCGGAAAGGCTCTTGTCGACCTCGCGGGTGAGGTAGTTGGCAGAGCACAGGCCAACCTTGGTCAGATACTCGTTGCAGGCCAGCATGGGAAGCTTCTTGCCTGCGGCCAAGTCGAGCAGTTTTTTGACCTTCATGCCTTTGAAGCGGGCGGGTTGCTGGAAGCCATAGCCAATACCGGCTTTAGCGCGGTCGGAAATGTTCAGGGCGGTGATGTCTTCGCCATTGAACAGGATTTGTCCCGAGGTGGGCTTCTCGATGCCCATAATCAGCTTCGCAAGGGTTGATTTACCGCCGCCGTTTGGGCCGGTGATGACCGTGAAACGATCGTCGCCGATAGTCAGTGACAAATCGTCAATGATGCGTTTCGTCTCCTTCGCTCCCTCTGAAACGGGTACCTCGAAGATGAGGTTTCTCAGTTCAAGCATGCTTTTCTCCGTCTCTCTTGTAATGGGTATGAACTACCACATATGTACTAGGTATCGCGATGTAGTTTAGCGCATTTGACGCGTTTCGGCGCAGCTCGTGCCAAAGAATTCCCCGAACAACCTCGTCGTATCTTAAGGGACCCCAAGGCATCTGAGAAATCCGCAGTGGCTCGGGGCATCCAGGTGGTATTCGAGGCGACAGCGTGTATCTCGATCATGCAGGGGGCAATGGGAGCTTGAGCCCCCTGCACGCCGCTCTTGAAACCACAACGCTCCTGAAACTATAAATAAGCGACCCTTTGCTCTGCGCTTAAAACAGCTCTACCACATCGAATTCCGTCTTTGCCTTCTCTATGATGGCGCGATTGCCCAGGGTGCAATAGCAGGACTGGTCTGCGACCTGGGCCAGGGTGCTGGCAAAGCCACGCAGCTGCTGAGGCGTGCTCTGCAGGGCCTCCTTGCGGCAGCTCAGACGGAAATCGGCGGCGCGGCCCTGCATGAAGGCGTTATTTTGGGTGATGATGAGGGCGCGTACCTTTTGAGGATTATCCAGATTGGCCACCGTGCTCACCAGATATCCTTCGAACTCTCGCTGGGTCGGTTCAAACGTGGCGAGCCATTCTGCGGTGGCACGGAAACGTGTCAAGGTCTCATCGATGCGGGGGTCGCGGTATGAATAGAACAGGATGTCGTTTTTCGCGGGAATACGCAGACCGCCACCGTAAGCGCCGCCTTTCACGCGCACCTCGTTCCACACAAAATCGAGGGAGGCAGCGTTAGCGACAATCATTTGAGAGCCATGGAAAGGCGTTGGGTCTTTCAGGAGGCGTCGGTCGAAGCCCAAGGCGGTATAGCTGACATCGGTGGGGACGATAAATGCTTCACGTTTTATTTCGGGGCGGGGCATTTCCAGAACACGGGGAGCTTTTTCTCCAACGACGGGTCTCAGGGCGTCCAGGAAAGTTTCATAGGCTGCTTGACCGCCCGTGAAGCTGCTCAGCACGTTGGCGGGGTTGAACACAAGGTGTGACAGCGCCTGCAGCTTTGCGGAAAGCGCAGAGGCGCGCTCATCGAAATGGGCCAGCAGATCTTTCAGGAAGAGGTAAAGTTCAATGCCGCTTATTTGCTGGGCCGCTAAAGCGCCTGCCCGCAGGTAGGAGCTGACGCGACCCATAGCTACCGTATGGCCCATGCTCATAAAGTTTTGTTCCAACTGGATGCGCAACTGGGTGAGCACGTCTTTGATACGGCTGGTGTCGGAATAGTCGGTGCGATAGAGGATTTCGTTAATGATTTCCAGGGCCTCGGCGGTTTTTGGTTCAAGGCAGGATACTCCAACCCCCAGGGTGAGGGTGAAGTCTTGAGGGCTGTCATCGGAGCTCACCGCTCTCGGCGCAAAGGAAAGCGCGCCGATTTTGCTCTGCACTAAGGTATCGATCTGAGCGGCACTCCAGCGCTGCGTGTCCAGCTTTCCCATGACGGCGGCAAGCACGGCCGCATAGGGAAGCTCCGCATAGGGGATGACGTCCAGGTTGTAGTAAAGCTGGAGGTAGGCAATGCCGCGGGTTTCCAGCTGGTGGCGCAGACAGGGCACGGGGGCGTTTTCGTCCAATCCATAAGCACCCCAAGGCTTGGCCTCTTTGATGTCGGAGGGGCTCAGTTGGGGAAGGGAGGCCAGTGCCGCAGGGTCATCGGGGCGCTCCTGGGCTTCACGCAGGGCGGCTACGGTGTTGTCGACGGCGGCTAATCCTTCGGCACCCATGCGCTCGGCGGCAACGTGCAGACGCTCCTCCTCGGTCGTATCAGGGGTGATCGCTGTCAGGATTTCGCCTGAAGCCATATGGTCGTTTTCCAGGAATATCGAGCGAGCCAGCTGCTCAAAGAAGCCATGAGCTATCTGTTCGCGTAGATAAGCAAAGCATTCCTCGTAGCGCAGGCCCTCCACGGGGCAGCCATCATCGTAGAGCCACCCGGCAAGCGAGGACATAGCGTTGATCACGCCGTCGGCATAACCGAAATCGCGCTCGCGCAGCAGGAATTCCTCATGGGAAAGCGCGGCTTCGATGAGTTCGGGGTCAATGCCCTCCTCAACAAGGGCACGCACGTGCTTTTCCACAAGCTGGCGAAACAATCCCACTGAGTTGGGCTGGATGCCTTTAGCGTAGGCGAGCACATAGGGCTGAGCCATGCTGTCGCGCAGGACGAAATCGACATCATCGGCAATGCCCTCATCCAGCAGGGCACGCTTCAAGGGCGCCTCGTTGGAGGCAGCGAGGGCATCCAGCAGCACGCCTGTGGCGTTGATTCGCGTAAAGTCGCGGGCATCACCGAGGACGTATCCCACACCGCAACAGGCGTTATCTTGGGAGATGTTCATAGACAGCGTGTTGCCCCAAGAGATCACCGGCTCTTGCAGGGCGATAGCGCGTGGCGCTAAGTCGTCGGTACAGGGATTTGCTGCGCAAAGATGCTGGTCAATCAGGGAAAGCATCGGGTCAAGAGCTATGTCTCCATACAGGATGATATAGCTGTTGTCGGGGCGGTAATGCCTGCGGTGCTCATCAAGGAAGGCCTCGTAGGTCAGATCGGGGATTTCCGCAGGAAGACCGCCCGATTCAAAACCATAGGGAGATTGGGGGAACAAACCTGCATTCACTAAGTTGCAAAGCATATCTTCGGGCTCAGACAGGGCACCTTTCATTTCGTTGAACACGACGCCGTTGAAGGTCAGGCCTTGTTCGCCTGCGCGTTCGTAATGCCAGCCCTCCTGTTGGAAGATGGTTTCTTTTTCGTAGATGGCAGGGTGGAACACGGCGTCCAGATAGACGTCGGTGAGGTTCAGCAGATCCTGGTCGTTGGTGCTTGCCACGGGATACATCGTTTTGTCGGGGAAGGTCATGGCGTTTAAGAAGGTTTGCATAGAGGTCTTAAGCAGATTTACAAAAGGCTCTTTGACCGGGTATTTTGCGGATCCGCAGAGCACGGAATGCTCCAAGATGTGAAAGACGCCGGTGCTATCTTGGGGCGGTGTGCGAAAGGCGATAGAGAAGGCTTTGTTTTCATCGGCGCACTTGAGGAACAGCAAGCGCGCTGCACTTGCGTCGTGGCGCATCACATAGGCAGTGGCGTTGATTTCGGGTACTTCGGTCGTTTCTATCAGGGAGAATCCAGAATTCTTTAAATTCAGCTCATCGGTCATGGAGGCAAACCCTTTCAATCGAGGTGTTTTTGGCTATTATCCCTTATTCGCAGAAGGCTGCAATATAATGACAGCCAATCGAGAAAGGTTGTTTGATATGACCGAGCAAGGTTTTAAGCATATCACCATCGAAGAAGACGAAGAAGTGTTCGTGGTGGGTGCCCAAGCTGTTCCGTGTGCGCAGGAGGGCGGCACTGACCTCGCAGAGGCTGCGTTTACGACGGCTTCACACGAGGGGGGCGCGTTTAGGTCTGCAGAAGCGGCGTCTGTTGAGGCTGCGCTTGAGGGCGATGCTTCTGGGGAAGCTGCGTTTGCGGGGACTGTGCCTGGGGATGCACTCCGGGCGTATGCAGATGCGTCTGGACGTATGTCCCCCGGGCGTACGGGTGCGTCTGACCCCCTCGAGAAGGACGTTTCCGCTGCATCAGCAGACTCTGCTTTCCCGTCTCAGAATGGCTGGCGCGAACCGACCATGGAAGACATCAAAGGTGAGCCCATGCCTCTGCTGCAAAAGGTTATTTTGGCAGCAGCCGTGGTGGGCGTGGTTGTTCTGGTGCTCTATATCGTCTTTTAGGTCGCCGTTACCCGGGGCTGACTCCAGTTTGGGATGCTGGCTGAGCTCCAGGAAAAGCGAAAAGGCGAAACCAGCACAAAAAGTCGCGCTTTGGGAAAGAAACTGACATGATTTCGATGAAAAGCACTCTCC
>CAYFWL010000052.1:0-7670 GCA_964346845.1 uncultured Eggerthellaceae bacterium
TTGACGGATTGTGACAAATTACCTGTCCCCTTGTCACAATTATGACAAGGGGACAGGTAATTTGTCACAAGGGGGCGGGCGCCAAATGGCGCCCGCCCCCGCTTCCAACGTTGTTTCACGATCGCGATAAGCGACCTATTCCTCTGTCCCTTATGCGAGGGGAAGGCCACCAGCAGCTTGGATGCCCGGTACGGCGGGGATGGTGGCAAAACCCGCTTCAAGCTCTTCGTCAGTGGGAACATGGTTTTCCAGTGTACCGTTGTTGAAGGCCTCATAAGCTACCATATCGAAGTAGCCGGTGCCGGTAAGGCCAAAGAGGATGACTTTCTCTTCGCCGGTCTCCTTGCATTTCAAGGCTTCATCGATGGCTACCTTGATGGCGTGGCTGCTTTCAGGTGCGGGCAGAATGGTTTCCAGCTTAGCAAACTGCACCCCAGCCTCAAAGACATCGGTCTGGCTTACGCTCACGGCACGCATGTAGCCGTCGTGGACCAGCTTGGAAACGATGGGGCTCATGCCATGATAGCGCAGACCACCGGCGTGATCGGGGTTGGGCAAAAAGCCGTTGCCCAGGGTATACATCTTGCACAGAGGGCAGGTTTGGCCCGTGTCGGCGAAGTCGTAGGCATAGCGACCGCGCGTAAGGGAGGGGCAGCTGGCGGGTTCAACGGCAATGAAGTCGGTGTCGGGTTTGACTCCCGTAAGCTTATCCTTCATGAAAGCGCTGATCAGACCGCCCGCATTGGAGCCTCCGCCGGCACAGCCGATGACCACATCGGGGTATTCCCCCAGCTCTTCCAGGGCAGCCTTAGATTCCAGGCCGATGATGGACTGGTGCAGCAGCACCTGATTCAGCACGGAACCCAGCTGGTAGCGGCCGCGGTTCTCGGGAACATGCAGGGCCACTTCAACCGCTTCGGAAATGGCGGTACCCAAGGATCCGGTGGAATCAGGGTTGTCTGCCAGCATTTTCTTGCCGATTTCGGTGGTATGAGAAGGAGAGGGGGTCACGTTTGCGCCGAAGGTCTGCATGATGCTGCGACGGAAGGGCTTTTGCTCGTAGGAGCACTTCACCATGAACACTTCGCAGCTCAAATTGAAGTGAGCGGCGGCTTCGGAAAGAGCCGTGCCCCATTGGCCCGCGCCCGTTTCGGTGGTGATAGTGGTCAGACCCTGCTGCGCTCCATAGTAAGCCTGGGCCAGTGCGGAGTTCAGCTTGTGGGATCCTGACGTGTTGTTGCCCTCGAACTTATAGTAAATGCGGGCAGGCGTCCCTAAGGCTTTTTCCAGGTTGTACGCACGGCACAGGGGAGAGGGACGATACACCTTGTACATCTCGAGGACGCCTTCGGGGATATCGAAGTAGGGGGTATCGTCATCCAGTTCCTGGCGGACCAATTCATCGCAGAAAACGGGGGTGATATGCTCAAACTGCGCTACAGTACCATCGGGCAGGCGCATGGGGTCGGGCTTTTCCGGCATGTCGGCGCGGACGTTATACCATTGAGTGGGAATCTGATCTTCTTTGAGGTAGACGCGATAGGGATTCTTCTCTTCGTTTTCCATTGGTAACCTTCCTAAATCTCTACGCGAAGCTTTAGCTCCACTTAACCAGGCGCTCCTTTTGCCTGGCTCGAACCCAATTTTGTGAGGAAGGTAAAAAAATAAACCCGCCTCAAACACAGCCACAGCTGCTGTTTCAAGGACGGGCTCAGAAGAGAACTCGCGGTGCCACCTTGATTCATCGGCAATCCGATGCTCTTTGTGGGTACTGACATACCCTGGGTTGTTCACGCTACCCTCAGCGTCGCAGCATTTGACTGCGCCCTCGGCGGCCCATTATGATGACTTGCGTTCTGCCTGGCTCTCAGCTACCCAGGCTCTCTGTGAGTGCACAATCACCTTTACTTCCGCTTCAACGGTTTTGGTGCTAGGGGGCATGATAGGCTTCCTTCTGGCGAAGTGTCAAGAGGTTTTTTGAAAAAGTTGGGGGCGGGGGAGAATGTCGGTGTGGCAGGTGGCGTAGGCGCGGCGGGGTGTGGCGGTGGACGCGTCCCGCCGTGGAGGGGGGCAGGGGAGAGGTAGGGAGAGGTAGGGAGAGGTAGGGGTGAGGGGCCTTGCACGTGAAGCTGGCGTGTGGTGGGCCCTGCTGCTGCGCCGGGCACACAGCAGGCTGGGCGGCGCAGGGGGATACCGAAAAGGATGCACGGAGGGGGCGTGTCGCGTCATCCGAGGGTCGGACGCGAGGACATACGGATACGGGGCCGCTGTCATCCGCCATCGAAAGGACGCATGGAGGGCCGGACGGAAGAATGCCTCCGCACTACATCAACGGGCGTTGCGTTCGATTATCGCTGGGGCAGGAATCGTTTGACGATGCCGGTGATCATGCTCATCTCGGGAATACGAAAAACAACGCACAGGCCAAAAGAGACAACGAGACCCACTAGGCCGCAGACGCAAAGGGAAACCAAGCCACTGAGCATACCGTCGCCCAAAGGAGGAAGGAGGCTCTGAAGAAGGAGCGCTGCTGCGGCGCCAATGAGACCAGCGGCCAGCGCGCGTGCGGAAAGCCCGAGAGCGCGACCGATTTTTATCCGGCCCGTATAGCGACCGGCGATGATGATGGCGATGATAAACAAGGCACCATAATACACTAAGTCGGCTATCGGCACGCCGTAGAGACCGGCTTGTTGGGGGTTACACAAAAGAGCGTAAAGAGCCACCTGCACGATGACTAAAGCGCTGCTGATGGCTGCGAATACATGGAACTTACGAACGCTGGCAAACACGTTGTAGACGAACATGCTGGCGGAATACACCGGCAGGCTGATTGCCCACAGAGCAAGCACGCGGGAGACCGTATACACGTCATCGGCGCTGAAAGCGCCTGCGCGGAAGAGCTGCATCAGCGGTGTCGAAAGGGCCCCCATAAGGCAGGCCAGGGGAATCATGATCAGGAGCGTTCCCGCAACGCCCGATTCCACATGGCGGCGGAGGGAATCGTGGTTCCCCTTAGCGGCGTCATCGCTCATCTCCGTGAACAGAGCGCGCGAGAGAGAAACCGCCAGCACGCCGTGAGGTAGCTGATACCAGGTCCAGGCATAAAGGAGCGTGGAGGGGCCGTTGTCCGCCGCCTGCAGCGAGAAGGCGTTGCGGCAGCTGAAGGAGACCATCGTGCCCGCAATATACAGGAAGGTAGGAAGGGCGATTTTCACGGCCTCAATGAGAGCGGGATCATGCAGATCGATGAACCAGCGGTATCGAAAGCCGCTTTTGATAAGCGCAGGAATCTGGATAGCAAACTGCACGACCACTCCCAAAGACGTGCCGAGAGCGAGCATGTTCAAGGCCAGGTCGGCATCGATATGAGAGAGGGGGATATAGGCGAAAAACGATGCAATCACCACGATATTGTTCAGCGCCGGCGCCAGGGATGGCAAAAAGTAAACGCGCTGAGCGTTGAGCATGCCAGTGATGACGCCGCCAATGCCGTAGAACAGAATCTGGATGGCGAAGATGCGGAAGAAGCGTACCGCATGGTCGATGACGTCCTGGGAGCTGCCCTCGGCAAAGGTTTGAGTCCAGATAACCTGGGGGGCAAATACCACGGCTACCAAGGTGAGCAGGCTCAACAGGATCAGGAATAAATTGAGCACATTGCAGGCGAAGTCGTTGGCTCCCTTATCGCCCTGCTGCTCTTTCTGCAGGAGGAAAAGAGGGATGAAAGCCGCACCTAAAATACCTCCCACCACCAGCTCATAAATGGTGTTGGGCATATTGTTGGCAAGTTGATAAGAGCTGGTCAAAAAGCCATTTCCCAAAACGAAGGCCATCGCCCACGTACGGATGAGACCGGTCGCGCGTGATCCCAGGGTGGCAATGGACATGAGTGCGGTGGAGCGTGCTACCGAAGCGTTCGAGGAGGTGCTGTTGCTGCTCGGTTCAGCTTGGGCGTCTTCCTGCGGGCCGCGTGCATCGTGCGTCAGAGCTGCTTTTTGTGGAGGGTTCATCTCATGTGTCAGAGCTGCTTTTTGTGGTGCGCGCATCTCTTGTGCGGAGGGTCTGCGCTGTGGGGTCTGCGTATCCTGTGCGGGGCATGGTTCTGGTGGGGAGTATGCGTGTCGTGCGTGACGCGGGCTTCGCGCACGGCTTGCGTCACGCCCCGGATTAGCGTCACGCTCCGGATTCGCACCGCGCGCACGACATGCGTCACGTGCCGGGCTTTCGCCGCACATCGGGTTTGCATCACGCACGGGCCTCGCACCGCACATCGGGCTTGCATCACGCACGGGCCTCGCACCGCACATCGGGCTTGCGTCACGCACAAAGCTCGTATCCTGCGCAGGGAGCGCATGCCGAGGAACGTATGTCGACACAGCGTCATCGTCGCGTTCAACGGTGCGTACGTGTTTACCCAAGGCCGGCCCTTCATCTTTCTTGCTCAAAACGTTTTCTAGTATGAAGCTTTTGGGGGCAAACGTCCCCTGAAAAGCTTCACTCCGATAACTAACCTATAATGAACCAATTACAGAAAAGGTGAGGGGACTTCACCGAAAGAGCGGAAAAGAGCAATCGTGACCACCAATATGCAGTTTACGCCCGTGCTTTTGGGCGGCGATGCCAATGCCTACGGCATGGCTCGCTCCTTCTATGAGGAGTACGGCAAGGTGTCCCATACCATCTGCAAGGGTGCCTTCCATATTTGCCAGCAGAGTAAGCTCATGTCCATCGATGCGACTGAGCCCCATCTGGAGGATGATGACGTATTCGTGCGCACTCTGAAGCGCTTTGCCGACCGCCACCCTCAACAGACCTTGCTGTTGGTTCCTTGTGGCGACAACTACACTAAGATGCTCGTGCGCAATCAAGATCGGCTCCGTGACCGCTTCCTCTTCAGCATCATGGCTCCCGACCAGTTTGGCCTCTTGTCTACAAAGGATCGCTTCTATGACACCTGCTTGCGCTTTGGCTTAGAGTTTCCCCTGACCAGTGAGGTGACTAAAGAAATTTGGCGCGGCTATCAACCGCCTTTCCCGTATCCTGTTATCGTGAAGCCTTCCAACAGCGTCGCTTACTGGAACTGCGCGTACCCGGGTAAGAAAAAGGCGTTTGTATGCGAGAGCGCAAGCGAGCTGGAACAGATTCTTACCGGCGTGTATTCGTCGAGCTACGATGACGCTATGATTATCCAGGATTTCATTCCGGGCGATGACACCCGTATGCGCGTCATGAACTGCTATAGCGACCGTACTGGTCGGGTGACCATGCAGTGCCTGGGCGATGTGGTGCTCGAAGAGCATACCCCTTTGGGCATTGGCAGCTATGGCGCTATCATGACGGGTTTCAACGAAGACATCAACGCACGCATCAAAGGTTTTCTGGAAGAGATCGGCTATGTGGGTTTTTCTAACTTCGACCTGAAATACGATGAACGCGATGATAGTTTCAAGCTGTTCGAGATCAACCCGCGCCAGGGCCGCTCGAGCTATTTCACCACAGCTTCGGGGAAAAACCTCGCGCGTTACCTGGTACAAGACGTGCTTGAGCAGCGCAATGAACCCTGCGATGTGGCTACGCTGGACGATGAGGTGCTGTGGACCATGATTCCCCTTGATGTCATTCGCACCTACACGAGCGATCCGACGACGAAAGAACGCGTGGAACGCCTCATCGCGGCCGGCAGGGTAAAGCAGAGCTACTGGACGAAAGACGATCGCTCGCTCGTGCGCTGGATAAGCTTTCAGGTGAATCAGCGCAACTATCGTCGCCAGTACGCTCAATTCTTCAACAAGCGTCACGTGAACGATTAGCCATGTGGGCGACTAAGGGCAAAGGCGAGAGCGAACGAGAGCGAACGTATGGCTGAATACAAAAAACTCGGTATTATTGGAGGCGTGGGACCTGCGGCTACGGCCCTTTTTTTTCAGCGGGTAGTCGAGTATACCGATGTCCACTCCGATCAGGAGCATCTTGATATCGACATCGTGAATCGCCCCGGTATTCCCAATCGCACCGACTATCTTTTGGGCCTTGAAGGCGCCCCTTCGTTCGTGGAGCCCATGAATCAGGCGGCGCGTCAGCTGGAAGCCGCTGGCTGTACCGTGCTTTCTACACCCTGTAACACCGCTCATGCAGAGCTGGATGCCATCGCCCAGGGCCTTACCGTGGCGCGCTTTGTCAATATGCTTAATGAAACGGCCACCTTCGTCAAGGATTTGGGGGTGACCAAATGCGCCATCATGGCCACCAGCGGCACGCTGGCGACCCAGGTTTACCACCGTGCTTTGGCGGCGTTTGGCATCGAAGCCGCAGCGCCTGCCGCCACAGATCAGCAGCTGGTTATGCGTATTATCTACGATCAAGTGAAGGCGGGAATCGATGCTGATGCCAGGGGGTTTTCCGCCCTCTGTGAAAAGATGGCGGACCAGGGCTGTGATGGTATCATACTGGGTTGCACCGAGCTTTCCTTGGTGCCGATTCCTTTGCGCGTGAAGGGCGCTTGTGTCGTCGATGCGCTGAACGTGCTGGCGTGGCGCTGTGTTCAGGAATGCGGTGCGCCCGCCAAGGATTTGACGGAAAGATACGAGTAGCTTCTGCGGTTTCGCAGGGCAAATGCGATTGGACACGGGGGCGAAAAGCAGGCTCCAACGGTGGCTGCTCGCTCGATTTTTATGGGACAACAAGGCGTTTGGGCGCTTAAATGAAAGTGAAGTGATATGTGCGGTTTTACCGGTTTTGCCGTGACGGATATCGTGAGAGACCCTCAGCGGGTAGCTGAGCTCATGGGTGATCGCATCGCCCATCGGGGGCCCGATGATGCCACGTACTATGTGGATGGCTCTTTGGCGCTGGCGCATCGTCGCCTGTCCATCATCGACTTAGACGGGGGCCGCCAGCCCATGGCCAACGAGGATGGCACGAAAATCATCGCATTCAATGGCGAGATCTACAATTACCAGGAGCTGCGTGAAGAACTGATCGCTGCCGGCCATGTGTTTTCAACCCACTCTGACACCGAAACGATTTTGCACGGATATGAGGAATGGGGTCGCGGCGTGCTCGATCGCTTGCGGGGGATGTTTGCCTTTGTCATCTGGGATACCAAAACCCAGCAGCTGTTTGGCGCGCGCGACATCTTCGGCATCAAGCCCTTCTATTACTACAACGAAGACGGTCAATTCATGTTCGGTTCCGAGATCAAAAGCTTCTTGGACCATCCGGGTTTCGTGAAGGATATTCTGCGTGAACAGATTCCCAACTATTTGTCGTACGAGTATCTCCCTGATGAAAAAACCCTGTTCAAGGGTGTGTATAAACTGCAACCTGCCAGCTGGTTTGTCTGGGACAAGGCGAGCGGCACGATTGATATGGCGCGCTACTACGAGTTTCGCTACAAGATCGATGAGAGTCTTTCTTTGGAGGAGTGGGCCGATCGCATCGAGGCGGTATTCACCGATTCGGTGAAGGCTCACCAGATTGCCGATGTTGAGGTGGGCGGCTTTTTGAGCTCGGGTGTTGACTCCAGCTTCGTGGTGGAGCGCGTGTTTCACGGTGGTTCTGATATCCGCACTTTCTCGGTGGGCTACGAGGAAGAGCAGAACTCCGAGCTGCCTTACGCGCCGCAGTTCTCCGAGGAGCTGCGCGAGGGCAACCTCGACACCATCGTC
>CAYFWL010000052.1:7680-13133 GCA_964346845.1 uncultured Eggerthellaceae bacterium
GTTCTCCGAGGAGCTGGGCGTGCCTAACATCGCCAATAAGATTTCAGCGGATGATTTCTTCGACTGCATGCCCGACATCCAGTACTATCTGGACGAGCCGCTGCCCAACCCCTCAGAAAACCCCCTGTATTTTCTGTGCGAGAATGCTGCCAAATATGTGAAGGTGGTGCTTTCGGGTGAAGGCGCTGACGAGCTGTTCGGCGGTTACCCCAATTACACCCAGGAAGCGCATTTGGCTAAATATGAGGCACGATATCCTAAGTTCCTGCGTGTTGCGGCGGCTGCGTTGGCAAGTGCTCTTCCCGCTATGAAAGGTCGGCATTTCTTGACCCATGGTGCTCTGGAGCCTTGGGAGCGCAACTCGCGTGCTGACTACGTGTTCGAAAACGATGAGCGCCAGCAGTATTTGAAAGATCCGATCACCATTGATGATCCGCAGGTCTACTCTAAGCGATACTATGATGAAGTGGCTGGTCTCGATGGCGTAACGCAGCTGCAGTACGTGGATATCAAGACCTGGATGATTTACGATATCATCCTGAAGGCCGACCGCATGTCCATGGCTCATTCTCTCGAGCTCCGTGTTCCCTTCCTTGATCGTGAGGTGCTTGAGCTGGCTTTAACGATTCCTGCCAAGTATCGTGCTGCCCATGATGATTCCAAGATTGCGTTGCGAGCGGCGGCGGCGCGCCACCTGCCCGAGCGCGTGCATACGAAGGCCAAGCTGGGTTTTCCGAGTCCTTTGGCCACCTGGCTTCGCGATGACAAGTACTACAGCCAGGTGAGAGAGGCGTTCTTAAGCCCCGAGGCGGCGGAGTTCTTTGTGCCGGAGAAGCTCATGCAGCTGTTGGACGAGCACAAAAGCGGTAGCGTTTCCCATATGCAGAAGATTTGGTCCTTCTACTCCTTCATCGTGTGGTATCGTCAGTTCTTCGGCGAAGGAGAGCGTGCGCAGTGCCGTGCGGGGGAGGTCTGATATGCGGGTGTTGACGGTGGTGAACGGGGAGAGCTCTCAGGCGGTCGATGCGTCCATGCTGCTTCGCGCCTATTTTTCGTCGCAGGACATTGCTAACGACGTCGTTTACGGCCACGATGTTCCCACGCCCGAAGACCTGTCTTCTCGGGGCCGGCGGTCTCTTGAAGATGCCGGCATTCACCCGTTTGATTTGGCGGTGGCGCTGGGCGGCGATGGCACTATTTTGCGTACGGCGCGCATCGCGCTGCTGTTCGACGCGCCCGTTTTAGGTATCAACTTCGGTCATCTGGGTTTTTTGGCGAATCCGAGCGAGTTGGGGGTTATCCCCCTGGTGGCAGCTGCTCTGGCGGGCGATGTGACGGAAGATCGCCGTGCCAGCCTGCTCGTAGAGGTAATCTGCGAGGGAGATCAAGGGATGCCACCTGAAGAGCGGGGACCTCGTGTGTTTACAGCCCTGAACGAAACCACCATCACGCGCGGCTCTTGTCCTCGCAACCTTCAAATGTGCGTGGAGGTTTCTGGCGACGAGGTGTGCGCGTTGCGCGGTGATGGCGTTATCGTGGCTACGGCAACCGGTTCTACAGCGTATGCTCTTTCCGCAGGTGGTCCCTTGATTTCACCCGGATTTGAGGGGATGGTCGTGGTGCCCTTGGCCACCCATATGCTGCAGTCTCGTGCTATCGTGACTGAGCGTCACGATGTGGTTGAGGTCGGCTTCGATTTTGCGGAAGGCTACACCTTTGCTGAGGTGCAGCTGGACGGTACGGCGCTGACGTTTCCTTCACACATCGAACGCGTGTTGGTTCGGTGCGGTGATGACCCTGTGCGTCTGCTGTTCTATCAAAAGGAATCGTTCTACGCGCGTATAGCGCGCACTTTCTTCTAGTG
Organism: uncultured Eggerthellaceae bacterium; assembly: GCA_964346845.1. GTDB lineage: Bacteria > Actinomycetota > Coriobacteriia > Coriobacteriales > Eggerthellaceae > CAKUOV01. Next base: position 9,545 of record CAYFWL010000052.1, read on the forward strand.
GGGTTAGCCTAGCCGGGGAGCTTTTGTCGTCTGAGTCCGTGAAGGCTTGCTATCTTGGGTGCTTTCTCGCCGTAGGTCAGGCGCGTTTCGTGCGAAAAGCGGCGAAAAATACGAAAAAAGTCGAGTTTGCCGAAGATTTTTTAGCGAACGAGGGGATAAACGTCTGTTAAGACAGGCACAATCGGCTCTCACGGGCTCTCATAGCGGGTTATCGGCACGTTCCCATTCAAAAACATTCGGCAAACTCGACTTTTTTCGTAAAAACTCACTGATTTGCTGCGCATTGGGTTAAAACGGCGGCATTTGGCCTCCTCGAAACGTGGGTTTTTGCTGCGCTTTGTGTTGCTTTGTCGCATTCTTCACCACGATATGTGTGCCCCTGTTATCATGGTCGGAACAACAGACTCCCTTGAAGGTGCAATTATGATTTTAAACGCAAAACGCACTTCGGGCTTTTTGCTTATGTGCGTTCTATCAGCTCTTGTAGCCTTTTCTTTGGCTATGACGCCGCTTTGTGCGTACGCTGAAACATCCGCTGAGATCCATGCTCAGGCTGAAGAAAAACAGGCCGAAGCCGACGCTTTGGCTGCTCGTATCGATGAGCTCTCCACTCAATTGGTCGAAGCCCATCAGGTAGAAGAAGAAGCGACGAGCCGCTATGAGGCGGCTGAAGCCGCTAAGGCCGATGCCCTTGCTCGCCAAGCAGCAGCTGAAAAGAAAATCGCTGAAACACAGGAGCGTTTGAGCACACGTATGGTGTCCATGTATCGCAATGGTGGAGCGATGTCTTTCTTGGACGTGCTCTTGGGTGCTAATACCTTCGAGCAGTTTTTAACCACCTGGGATGCTCTGGCGGCCGTCAATAACCAGGACGCTGCCCTCGTTGAGGAAAACCGCCAAGCGCGCGCCGAGGCGGCTGCGGCGGCAGAGGAATATGCCGCGCAAAGTGCTATCGCCAAAGAAGAGCTTGAGCGGGCGACAGAGGCTCGTCGAACTATCGAAACCGCGACAGCCTCTCTCGCCACTGAGCTAGAAGCCATGAACGAAGAGATCGCCATCCTCATCGCTAAAGAAGAAGAGGTGGCGGCCGAGGAAGAGGCGGCTCGCAAGGCTGCCGAGGAAGCGCGCCAGCGGAGTCAGCAGAGCGGCAGCGCCACCTACGATGCGGGAAGTGGGGGCACCTCATTTGACTCGAGCGTATTCAACGGTTGGGTGATTCCGGTAAGCTACTACGGTGTGACCTGCGAATTTGGCTATTCTCCCATCACGGGTAGCCATAATGGCATCGACTTGGGCGCAAGTTCGGGCATGCCCATCTATTCAGCGGGTCCTGGCACGGTCACCTACGTAGGCTGGTATGGCACGGGTGGTAACTCCGTTATCGTGAGCCACGGCAATGGCGTGCAGACCATCTATATGCATCAGAGCCAAACGGCGGCAAGCGTTGGTCAGTATGTCAGCGCGGGTACCTGCATTGGCTATGTGGGGTCTACCGGTCTTTCCACCGGTCCCCATCTGCATTTCCAGCTGGTAATTAACGGCGTGCCTACCAATCCGCGCAACTACTTCAGCTTCTAAGAGGTTACGACTGGTCAAGGGTTGCGACCGGGCAGGGGTTGCGGCCGGGCAGAGGTTACGACCGAGTAGGGGTTGCGGCCGGGTACCGAAACGATGGCCTCCATCGCCGCCGCAATCGTAACGATTTGTTGTGCGCACCGACGCTGGAGCGTTCTTTGGTGTACACTAGCGCCGCGAAGGTCGGCGAAAGATCTTTGTCATTCCTAGAGAGAGGATTACAAAATGGCAGTTACTATCAATGCTGAAGAATGCATCGCTTGTGGTGTTTGCGTCGATGCATGCCCCCAAGACGCCCTTTCCGTTGCTGATGTCTGCGTTGTGGACGCTGACACCTGCATCGATTGCGGCACCTGCATCGATGAGTGCCCCGTGAGCGCTATCACCGAATAAGCACGGGAAGACAGTCATCACATAAATGCCCGGCGGGTTTCCGTCGGGCATTTTTTTACGCTTTTGGCCTGCGAAAGCAGTACAATACTTGTTTACGTATACTGGTTTACCATGCGCGTGGGCGCTGTTTTGAGCAAAAGGATAAAGCATGAAAGTATCGTTGAAGTGGCTTTCCCATTACGTGGACGTTCCTGCCGACACCAAGGCATTTTGCGATCGTTTGGACTTGACCGGCACCGGTGTTGAAGGCGTTGAGAAGCTGGGCGCCGGTTTTGATCGCGTGGTGGTCGGCCAGGTGCTCACTTGCACCGAGCATCCCGACAGCGACCACCTGCACGTGGTGACCGTAGATGTCGCCGAAGATGAGCCGCTGCAAATCGTGTGCGGCGCTCCCAATGTCGCTGTCGGCATAAAAGTGCCGGTAGCCTGTGTGGGGGCTGTCTTGCCCGGTGATGTGAAGATTAAAAAGGGGAAGCTGCGCGGCGTGGTTTCCCATGGTATGTGCTGCTCCCAGCGGGAGCTGGGTTTCGGCTCAGACCACCACGGAATTTGGGTGCTTTCTGAGGATGCCCCCGTGGGCACAGCTATCGCCGATTACCTGAAACAAACTGACACGGTGCTCAATTTGGAAATCACACCCAATCGTCCCGACTGCCTGTCTGTCGTGGGTTTCGCCCGCGAAGTGAGCGCTATGTATCGCACGGGTTTTAACAACCCTTTACATGAGATGGCCGACAAGCTGAAGCTTGATGCGTCGGGCGATACGTTGGAAGACGTGGTGAAAGTCAGCATTGACGATGCGGAACGCTGTCCGCGTTACACCGCGCGTGTTATCCGTGGTGTGAAGGTGGGACCAAGTCCTGACTGGCTGGTTGAGCGCTTGGCGGCTATTGGCCAGCGTTCCATCAATAATGTGGTTGACGTGACCAACTACGTTCTGTTTTTGTTCGGGCAGCCTTTGCATACGTTCGATCTGGGCGCATTGAAAAATTCCGATGGCTTGACCCATCTGGTGATTCGCGCTGCCGAAGAGGGTGAGCCTCTGACTACCTTGGACGGCGTCGCGCGTACGTTGACCTCCGATATGACCGTTATCGCCACTCCCGAGCAAGGCGCTGTTGCACTGGCGGGCGTTATGGGTGGCAAGGACACCGAGGTCTCCGATGAGACGACGGACATTTTGCTGGAAGCCGCCACTTTCGAGGCCGGTCGCACGAGTCGCACCAGTCGTAATCTGGGTCTGATCAGCGAAAGCTCTCTGCGTTATGAGCGCGGCGTCGATGACCACGACATCGATCTTCGCTCTGCTGCTGCAGCTGCTCTTATCGTAGAGCTTGCTGGTGGTACAGTGGTGCACGCCGCATCGAACGATCAGGGAATCATCGATGAGTGGCCTTGTGTCAGCGAACCCGTTCTCAACAATTTCCGCGTGGAACGCTTCCAGAAAATGATGGGTGCCGAAATTTCTCGCGAATTCGTGCGGGAGACTCTGGAGTTTTTGGGTTGCACGGTCGAGGAGACCGAAGACGCGCAGGTGTTTACGGTGACCTCTCCGAGCTTCCGTCCCGATCTTGAGCGTGAAATCGACCTGTATGAAGAGGTGCTGCGCCTGTATGGGATG
>CAYFWL010000053.1:0-12941 GCA_964346845.1 uncultured Eggerthellaceae bacterium
GCATGTACGACTACAACATCAACCAGCTGCTGGCCTACGATCCGGGTCGTTCTGGCTTCGGCTCCAACTACAAGACCGTTCTCTGCCGCCTGTACAAGTGCGAAGAGGGCGACCACAACACCATGGCCAACCCGCTTGGCTGCGACTAAGAGAGGATCACCACAATGTCTCACGGTATTTTGGTTGATTACGAGTGGTGCTCCGGCTGCCACTCGTGCGAAATGGCCTGCACGGTGGAACTGTCCCACAAGGACTTCCCCAAGGACCACTGCGGCGTCAAGGTTCACCACGAAGGCCTGTACAAGATTGGCGACAAGAAATGGAACGACATCTACCTGCCTATCTTCACTGACCTCTGCGATGCGTGCGCTGAGCGCACCGCCGCTGGACAGGCCCCTACCTGCGTTAAACATTGCCAGGCCAAGGCCCTGAAGTTCGGCGATATTGCCGAACTGGCCAAGGACCTGGCCGCCAAGCCCAAGCAAACCCTCTACTGCCTGGACGTTCGGTAGCCCCAGCCACCAACACACCGGGAAGACCAAAACTTCCCGGTGGAAACGGCTAGCTGCGAAGGCACGATACATTACCCCGACCTCCGCAGCACGTTCGAAAGGAAGCACAATGTGCGCAGTGTGCGTGAACTGCGGTAAATGCACGGGAAATCCGCGCCCTGGGATAAATGAGGGTGCCTGCCCTCTGTGCGGCGCGTCCTTTGATCCCGGCAGCTATCAGTGCCCCGCCTGCGGCTTTCGTATGCCTCCCCCGCCGGGCGCTCCGCGCCCGTAACCAAGCAGCCTTGGGGTTTCACCCCCCCCTCCTTCCCTCCTCTTAAAATGTACGAGACCCCAGGGCTGCATCAGAAGCATCTTTTAAACAACACGTCTGTCTCTTTGAGCATACCCAGCATTCTTAAACATCTCGGCGAAGGAGAAAACATGACTCAGCAGGCAAAAATCAACGCATTGCATGCCCTGTTCGTAGGAATTATTGCGGGCGTCGTCATTGCCATCTATGCAGCCTTAGGCCCTGCAGGTGCCGGCTTGGTGAAAACACCTTTCTATTGGGGCTGCTTCATCATCATCCCCACTGTTTTCATGGCGGGCGGTGAATGGAAGATGATCCCCACTCATTGGCTCAACCTTTTGATCGGCATTATCCTGGGCGGATGGCTCTGCTTCTTTTTGGTAGGCAACACGGTAATGGCCCTTGGCCTTCCTTTGGCTTTTGGCATTTTCACCTGTCTCACCACCTTCATCGTGCAGGGATTAACCACCGTTTTTACGCAGGGCGTCATGAAGCCAGCTTTCGGATTTTGCCCCATGGCCTTCGTCGGAATGATTGCCGTCTTCGCATCGTGCACTGATGCGTTTACCATGGACTCGTACATCACTATCACCATCAGCCTGTTTGTCGGCGTTGTCACCGCAACCATGATGGCCCAGAGTGGCAAACTTGCCGCTCGAATCGTGAACGGCAAGGAGTAAGATCATAAGCTACAAGATCACCACTATCGAATACGGCATTGGCCCCTGGGGCACCGAATTTCTCTATGGCATGGTGGGCAATCCCAAGCCGGGTGAAATCGAGAACAACGTGCATTCCGTCACACTGATTCAAGGAGACGGTCATAACATCCTGGTAGACACGGGCATCAATATGAGCGATCCCGCCAAAGCTGCCTTGTGGAGCCAGCTCATCCCTGTATGCAAGGGTGTTGAGTGGGCGCTTGCCCAGGTTGGTTTGACGCCCGACGATATCGACACCGTGCTGCTCACGCACGCGCACATCGATCATGTTGGCGGCGTGGAGCTCTTCAAGAATGCACGCATCTACATTCAGCAAAGGGAATTCGAGGCATGGGAACGCATGGTAACGCAGCCTGATTTTGCGCAAGTTACGCTTCCTGCGACCATGCCCACCGATTATCCGCCCATGCGCGCCATGATTGAAGAAGGCAGCATCACCTTGCTCAATGGCGATGTGATTAACTTTCTGCCCGGCATTGACCTGCATGTCGTATACGATTGCCACTCCGTTGCCGAGCAGCTCGTAGTAGTCAAGAACGGTCCGCGCATGGCCAACGTTAACGCCACCTACATCGTCACAAACGAGCAGGGGCAGCGCATTGAGATGCCAGGTGCCTCTACCAACAACGTGGGGGAATCGGCAAAAAAGTATATTATTGCTGGTGATATCGCCTGCCGCCCCGCTAACCTGGTCGGCAGGGACGAATGGAAGGGCTACCTTGCTCCCCTTCTGGGCCGTTCGGGTTCCTCGTTGAAGGTTTTTGATGCATATCGCTGGATTCTCGACACCATCGAAGGCGACATGACACGCCTGGTTCTCACCCATGATGTGACCATGAAAGATCGCTTTACCAGCGATGCCACCGAAGACGGGCTGTTCGTTCACCACGTTTGCTAGTGAGCATCATGCTTAATGACACTCACGGCCTCATGTAAGTTGCTCCTTTGAAAGAAGGTTTTACTGCACGAGGCCGTGAGGCCAGGTGCGGAGTGCCTTTTAAGACACCCCGCACCACTACCATCTGGCGATCCACCAAAAGGCACCCTCGCCGCCAGACTCTCTGAACACCGCTCATCTCCACGCTCTTACCAGCTCATGGAGCACCGCAACACCACGAAGGCCCCGGAGCCGCCAGACCTTTTGAGCGCCACTTGGCTCCACCCCTCCCCAAGGTCAGACCGATCGCCTACAAGCACGTGCACTCTGATGGTATAAGCAGATGGATTATCACGTTTTACGGAATATTTCTGCCAAAAAGCCGATTTGACAGAAAATTGACCGCTTGATTTCATCGATATCAAGCTCGAAACGGTATCAAAGGGCATTCACAGAGGCGTTTTTTGCCAATAGAGCGTGAAACGGGGGCAGATATTTCTGTCAAATCGGCTTTTTGGCAGAAATATCTCAGTTTTCGTGAAAAACCCACCGACCACCCTTAGAGAAATGCTTCACGCAGGGATCGCGGGCGAAAGGCCGCATAAAACACTCCCACCTTTACCCGATGGCAGGCACGCCGCACCCCTGCCATCGGGTAAAGGCGAAGGCCCCTCTGACGCCATCACCGCAGCATAACGGGCGCAGCCGTCTAGTAGTAGTTAGTAGTAGCGATAATACGCAGCGCAGCTACCTTCAGAGGACACCATACAGGGGCCAACCGGGTTCTCCGGCGAACACAGCGTACGGAACAGCGGACACTCATCGGGAGCCATGATACCCCGCAGCACGTCACCACAACGACACCCCTTGGGATTCTGCGTAGGCTCCACCGTAGGTTTGAAGCGTTTTACCGCATCGAAGAGGGCATACTCGGAGCGAATGGCATAGCCAGAACCGGAGATATCACCCAAGCCACGCCAGGTGGCAGTGCAGGTGTCAAACACCTCATCGATAACCGCCCGAGCCACCGGGTTCCCCTCGGGCATAACACCTCGTGCATACGCGATTTCAATTTCGGCGCGCCCTTCATGGAGCTGGCGCGCAATCATGGCGATACATTGCAGTATATCGAGCGGCTCAAAACCTGCAATCACACCAGGAATACCGTACTTTTCCGCCAGAAACTGATACGGCTCAATGCCGATGATGGTGCTTACATGGCCCGGCAATATAAGGGCGTCAACCTTCAATTGAGGGTCGGCGATAATCGCTTCCAAAGCACCCGGCATATTCTTGTGAGCGACGAAAACGCTGAAGTTCTTCAGACCGAGCGACTCGGCACGCTTGATAGCCATGGCCACGAGAGGTGTGGTGGTTTCAAAGCCCACCCCCACAAAAACGACCTGATTATCAGGGTTTTCCTGGGCAATCTTCAGCGCGTCGAGAGGAGAATACACAATGCGCACATCGCGTCCTGCGGCTTGTTCAGCCAAAAGAGACGAGGTAGAGCCGGGCACGCGCGTCATGTCACCAAAGGTGGTGATAATGACACCAGGAATACGAGAAAGCGTGATGACCGTATCGATATCCTTGTTGTGGGTAACGCACACCGGACATCCCGGACCCGAGCTCAGGCGCACCCCTTGAGGCATCAGGTCGCGCAGACCGTTGCGGGCGATAGACACGGTGTGAGTACCGCATACTTCCATGATAACAGCCTGGTCAGGAATCCACTTCTCAATCGCCTGAACCAATCCTTTGGCCAGTTCGGGATCTTTGAAATCGCGCGCACGCACCGAGAGATCAACGGTCATTATTGCAGCCCGTCCTCCCCCGCCAGTTCCGGGAATTCCCTGATCAAATCGAGAGTTTCCTGGGCATACTGCTCATCAACAACCTCGATGGAAAAACCAGCATGAACCAGCACGTAATCCCCCTCTTGCGCCTGGGGCGTCAAGTCCAAAGATATTTCACGCGTCACACCCAGCACATCAACGGTAGCCATACGGTCATCGTTCAAAGACAAAACCTTCATAGGAATTGCAAGACACATACGCAATCTCCTTTATTCATTATCAGCGGCCAACAAGGCCTTATCGGAAGTATCTCCAGCCCTCTTTGCCTCAGCAGCACGGGCAGCTTTTGTCGTGGCACATGCTACCACAGCTTGACCCAAAGAAATACAACCATCGCTCGGCGGAACTTCTCGGTTCAAAATAACGGTAAACCCCTTATTGACAAGAAGAGGGACCACCTGCTCCATCAGATAGCGATTCAGGAACACACCACCCGAAAGGGCTATCCGGGAGATATCATACACAGCGCGGCACAGCTCAGAAGCAGTAAGGATAAGCTCCACAAAAGCGTTATGAAAATGAAGAGCAATCTCATCAGGGGAAATACCCTTGCTCAAATCATCCAAAAGCGTAGCGAACAGGGGCGCTGCATCAAAAATCAGCACCGAGGTGTCCTGAGCTGTGGATGCTTCCGTCGCACTGTTTTTTTGAACAGCAATGGTATAGCGTGGATCAAAAACTTTATCGGTAACGCCCCGCTGCAATGCGCGGACCGCCGCAGCCTCCAGCAGCACCGCTCCCTCGCCTTCGTAGCTGGGCTGGGAGCAGATGCCCAGCAGCGCCGAAGCTGCATCGAAAAGACGTCCCACCGATGAGGTGTGCGGCGTATTTAAGCCGCTCTCAATCATCCGATCAAGCAGCTGAGCCAGGGCGCCCAACGGAGCAAGTGCCGCTTGGGCCGCAGGATGATCCAGCAGGTCATACGCCCAAAGTACGCCGTAAGCCATGCGGAGGGGTTGCTTGACTGCCGCTGCCCCACCGGGTAGAGGAACATAGGCGAAATTGGCAAAACGCTCGAAATCGCTCAGGTTGCACAGCAGCGCTTCACCACCCCAGATAGCGCCATCGACACCGTACCCGGTACCGTCAAAGGCAAAACCCAGCGCAGCTTCTGCGATACCATTTTCCGCAAGAGCAGAAACGATATGCGCATGATGATGCTGGACCTCCACACGAGGCGTTTGTTGCTGGCGCGCCCATTTCGTTGTCAGATATTCAGGATGTTTATCGCATGCCAACAGAGTGGGAACCAAAGCAAAGAGTTCCTGATAACGCTCAACCGATTCAAACCATGCATCGTTAACCAGGGCATTTTCCATGTCGCCCACATGCTGAGTCACAAAAGCATCCCCCTCGCGCATGAGACATGCGGTGGTTTTCTGCTCGGGACCCGTAGCACACACGCAGGTGTCAGCAGGTGCTGCAAAATCGTCTCCCAGAGCCAAAGGCGTAGGGGCATAGCCACGAGCACGGCGCACAAACTGAAGGGCTGTACCCGCCGACCCAAAATGCAGTACACGCACGACTGAATCATCATAGCGAGCACGAATCGCACGGTTGTTACCCAGAACGGCATCGGCAATCCCTCCCAAGGAGCGCAAAGCCTCTTCATCGTCGGTAACGATGGGCTCATCATGCACGTTTCCCGAAGTCATAACCAAGATGCGGCCACCCGCAGCAGCAAAGTCATGCATGAGCAGATGCTGAACCGGCGTATAGGGAAGCATGACACCCAGCTCGTACAGGCCATCAGACACACCGGCCACCAGGGAGGTCTCCGGCAGCAAGGGCAAAAGGACAATGGGGCGCACAGAGCCACTGAGCAGCTTTTCCTCATCATTGCCCACTTGGCAAAACTCCCGCACGCTTTCAACGTTTGACGTCATGACGGCAAAGGGTTTCCCCTCGCGCTGTTTGCGCTGACGCAAGTTCGCCACCGCCGTCTCATTTTCAGCATCGCATACCAGGTGGAAGCCGCCCAAACCCTTAAGCGCCAAAATGCCGCCTCGTTTCAGCAGATCAACCGCCTGGGCAAAAATAACATCGCTCTTCTGGGGGGTCATCCCCCAATCAAGGTGGAAGACTGACCCGTCATCCAAGGTCAACGAAACGTCTTCCAGCGCATGGGGCGCTTGAGGCGCATGAGACTCGCGAGATCCACGAGATTCGCAAGTTTCGCGAGATTCGCGAGATTCGCCTATCTTTGCGATAACGTATTCAGCACTGCTCGCATCGGGAAACAGGGGTGAAGACAGCGCACCCGAAAGCGTTTCGAACCCATCTGCATTCGACTGCCGGAAAGCAAACGAAACGACAGGACCACAATCCCAGCAGGCATCAGGCTGCGCGTGGAAACGGCGGTTCAGCGGGTCGGCGTACTCTGCAGCACAGGGCGCGCACATCTCAAAGGGGGCCATAGACGTGTGGCGGCGATCGTAGGGCAGCTGATCGATAATGGTAAAACGGGGCCCGCAATTAGTGCAGTTGATAAAGGGATAGCGATACCTTCGGTTGGCAGGATCGAAAAGCTCCTGCTCGCAGATGCTACAGGTCGCTAAATCAGGGGAAACTAGAGTGGCTTTCCCCTCTAAGCCCTCCTGGGAAGCCCGTATCTCAAAGCCGTTGCACGGCTCTGATTCCGCTTCATCAATCTGGATTTCAGCAATATGGGCAGCAGCCGGTGCCGTATCGTGCACCCTCATGATGAAGGTATCGAGCGCCGCAGGCTCCCCTTCGGCGTGAACGGTAACTCCCGCTGCTGAATTGCGCACCCAGCCAGTCACGTTGCATTCATGAGCACAGCGGTACACAAAAGGACGAAAACCCACCCCTTGCACGATTCCTTGTATAGTCAAATCGAACGCCTCGCGCACAATGTCCTTCTTTCATCTCTCACCGCACACGGTGTGCCCAACGGCTGCTACGCCCAACGGCTGGCTGGCCACAGCACGCCCAACGGCTGGCCACAGCACACCCAGCAGCCAGCCGGTCACAGCACGCCCAACGGCCGACACGCACGGCATGTGACGTGCAGCCAGGACGCAGCGTGCAACCCGCAGCACTCGGCAACCGATGCGTGACGTGCAGCCAAGACGCAGCGTGCACCCCGCAGCACTCGGCAACCGACATACGACGTACAGCCAGGACGCAACCCGCAGCGCACCCCTTGCGCCCCTTAGTAAGCAGCCTTTTCAGCAGCATGCTCAACAACCTTTTCCAGGGCACGAAGCGTCACACCGGTGTTGTCGGGCAAGTTGATGTACACACAGCGGCGACCCCGATCGGAAAGCGTCAAAAAATCGCCTGCTGCCTGGGCTTTTGCAAGAGTTCCCAACGACACCACCTTGCCATCCATAAAGATATCGGTCATCTCTTCGGCCGAAAGAATCAGAAATACTCCGTTATTCTTGCCGCCCTTGTGCAGCTGACCGGTTGAATGCAGATAGCGCGGACCAACCTCCAAACAAGCCGGAACGCCAATCTTGTCAGCCACCTCGTTACGAATGCCTTCCAGAGCCTCACGACGACCCTCGCCTGTGTAGGGCAAAAATGCCAGGAGACCGAAGAAATCCCCCGGCTGAATGCTCGCAATGAGCGCTTGAACAGCATGTTCTAAGGTTTTACGGGTACTTAAGACCCGGGAGACACTCACCTGGAAATCACCCATTTCAATACCGTTGATAGAGTTTTGGGTGAAGGTGGGTTGAGGATGACCTATTTCCAGAATCTCCAGAACCTGCTTCTTAGCAGCGGCGACATCGGGCTGGTCAAAAGGACATACCTGCATCAAATAGCCGCACATAGCGGTAGCATATTCCCACATGATGAAGTGATGCACCAGGTCATATGCGCTTTCAACAGAATAGGAAAGCTGCGGGATAGCGGGGTCGATATAGTCCAACCCTTTGGCGAATCCTACGGTTTCATCAGGAGAATCATTGCGGGTCACATACTTGATAACGCTTCGGTCTCCTGGATCTTTGGTCAACAGCAGCGGATCAACCTCAATATTGGGAAGAATCCCTTTACCCTCTTTACCCAGACTTTCCGCCACCAACTGCTCAATCCACAGGCCCAAAACGCGGCCACGTTTAGGCGTTAGGAAAGAGAATTTGTCGCGATTGTTGCAATAGTTTACGTACAGAAAAGCTGCCAATTGAATAGCGGGGTTATCGAGCGTGTCGGCACTGCACATCTGCTCGGCAACGCGGGCTTCCTCCATAAGAGCATCCAAGCGAATACCCACTAAGGCGGCTGGCAAGAGGCCGAACACCGAAAGAGCCGAGTAGCGACCTCCGACGGAAACTTCACCAAGCAGCACATTGCGCCAGTTCTCATCATAGGCCTGCTGGGCAAGACTGGAGCCCGGATCGGTAATAGCGACCAGGTGCTTCACCAGCTCTTCTTCGGAAAGAACCTTACTGAACTCCGCGCGTACGGCACGCAGGTATTCGTTAGGCTCAATGGTGGAACCACTTTTAGAAGCGACGATGACCAGCGTCGTTTGAGGGTTGCACTCCGACAGAATCTGGCGCAAGCGCACCGGCGAATCGGAATCCAGCGTTTTGAAACAAACCCGATTGGAATCAACCTTGTTATACTTGGTCAAAGTCATAGCTGCCTGGCTGGAGCCGCCCTGACCTAAAAGCAGCACCGTGCGAATGCCATGGCCAACGCACTCGTCAGCAAAGGACTGGATGGCATCAAGGGGGTAGGGCGGGTTGCTTGCGAGATCAACCCAGCCCATGAAATCCTCCGCACAGGCGTGTGCTTCGTCCGAAAAGTCATACAGGCTGGCATCTTTTGCGTGCAAGCGGCTGGCAGCTTTAACCTCTACCAGCTCCTGCGCAACCTGCCTATAGGCTAAGTCTAAATCCACGAGTGAGCCTTCTCTCTTTTTCAAAAATCGCGGAACATATTCTCGGTATATTTCCCTCGCGCGTTCCCGATGCGTTTCACCGGCGCAGTTTCCCGCACGTTTTACCAGTACCGTCTCGAGCACTTTCCTCGGCGTTTTCCCAACGCGATTCCCTCTGCCCTTTACCTCGTGAAGCGGGAAGGAACCTTAAAAGCAAACGCCTTTTTATGCAAAAACCTGCAGACAAAGCTGCAGGTTCAAACGAACACACTACCATGCCGATAGCTTACAAGCCTAAAGCCTTCTTTAGGGCAGACACGCGACGACGCGACACCGGAATCTTATCTTCCACATCCGCCAAGGTCAAAAGCAGCGTGCCACCCGCAACCGCTTCTACTTCTTGAACCATGGAAAGGTTCACCAGGTAGCCACGGTGAACGCGGAAAAATCCGTGGCCGTCCAAAAGCCGCTCCAAACGCGCCAAGCTTACCGTGGAGAAATAACGATCGACATCAGTCTGCAGATAGGCGTAATCGTCACGCGCCATAACAAAACGAATGCGATCGATGCTGACCAAAATCTTTTTGCCGCCCTTTTCCACAGGAATGCGCTCGGAATGCTGGGCCTGTGCATGCAGCGCCACATGTTCACGAACACGCGCGATAGCCTGGCTCAAACGCTCCGTCTCCACCGGTTTTACCAGGTAATCGATGGCATTTACCTTGAATGCATCCAGAGCATGCTCGCTGTAGGCGGTCACAAAAACCACCGCAGGGGGAAACTTCAGGTGGCGCAGCGCGTCGGCCAATTGCAAACCTGTTGCCTCGGGCATATTGATATCGAGGAAAATCACATCGCAGGGAAATTCCTTGAGTTTTTCGATAGCTTCACGAACACTGCCCGATTCTGCAACGACTTCGGTTTGACCCGTTTCGTCCAGAAGAAAACGTAATTCAGACCGAGCTGGAGCTTCGTCATCTACGATCATAGCTTTAAGCACGGATACCTCCATCGACACAGGTTATAGATAGCTAGGCAGTATAAAGCAAGTGCAGCGTTTTCACCTCTTTTTGCAGCATAAAAGCACAATGCGCACGGCACACGGCAGCACTACGGCACCACGGTGAGCAGCATTGCGGCACAGCACGCCGCCGCAAGCGCGCAGCAGTGATGCCGCCGAACGCTTCCCAAAACCTATGACAAGCTCTTTACGGCGTATTCCACGATGGCGGCGCAGTGGCGAGCGGCCCTTTCCTCGAACACCGGATACGATTCAGCATCAGAACCGTCCGCTTTATCGGAGATAGCCCGAACCACTACAAAGGGGATGTTGTTCAGGTAGCATGCGTGGGCAATCGCCGCCCCTTCCATCTCGCAACATCGAGCATCAAAAGTGCTGATGATACGCCTTTTTTCAGCATCGTCGCCTATGAACTGGTCACCTGAAGCAACCCGCCCCTCAAACACCTGAATCTCAGGCGCAACCTCAGCTGCAGCACGCTCAACAAGGACACGCAAATCGTTGTCAGCAGGAAAGGAAACCCGATCAAAGCCCGGAACCTGACCAGGCTGATAGCCCAGATTGCACACATCCATATCATGATAGACAGCATCGGTGGAAACCACTAAATCGCCGATGTTGATGGTGGCATCCAGCGAACCCGCCACACCGGTGTTGATAACCTGAGTCACCCCAAAACAATCAACCAAAATTTGTACGCAAATGCCAGCGTTTACCTTTCCTACGCTGCAAAAAACCACCACCACGGGCACCCCAGCAAGGTCTCCTTCCACAAACTCCATGCCAGCAACAGTCCGCGCAGAGGCAGCACAAAGCTTGCTCTTGAGGGAGCTTACCTCCACCTCCATAGCGCCGATAATACCGATTTTCATAGAGAAATCCTCTTCGCGCTTAGAGTGTCGGATAGGCCATGCGGGCGTCATCAATGACGTTCAAGGTGCCTTCAAGCCAGCGCCGAGCATGATAACGAGCCATGGATAAATCGCTATCATGCCAGTTGCCGCATTCTTCGGGACAAGCACCCGGAATATCGCCTTCGAAGGCAACGATAAAGGCGCACATATCCTTCAACAAATCGATGATCTGGGCCGATTCGTATTCGCCAAACAAAATCAGATAGAATCCCGTACGACAGCCCATGGGACCGAAGTACAAAATGCGATCTTTCCACGCTTCGTTGTTGCGCAAATAAGTTGCCGCCAAGTGCTCCACCGCATGTACAGCCGCCGTATTCATAACGGGTTCGCGATTAGGGGCAACCCAGCGTAGGTCGAAGGTGGTAGCAACGCTAAGCCCTGCGGGATCAGCATCGACGCGGGAAACATACACACCAGGCTCCAGCGTAAGGTGGTTAATAGTAAAGCTTGCAATTTTTTCCATAAGATGCCTTTCCAATTACGCTCTTTCTGTTCCCATTATGGCACAGGGGCCTCGGAATTAAGTCCTGAACTGCACACTTTTGCCTCCCATCGTGCAATAATGAGAGCATCGGTAAATCCAAGAGAATGGGGCCAATCATGGGCAAGTTTGAAATCAAAGAAACTAAAACCGGCTTTGTGTTCAACCTCAAGGCGAGCAATGGCCAGATTATCGCTACAAGCCAGGTTTACAAATCCCTGGACTCCTGCAAAGCTGGCATAGCGAGCGTCAAAAAGAACTGCGGAGCCCCTGTTGAGGATCAGACTATTGAAGGTTTCGAGAAACTGAAGCATCCTAAATACGAGGTCTATACCGACAAAGCCGGCGAGTTCCGTTTCCGTCTAAAGGCTTCCAATGGCGAGATAATCACCACAGGCGAAGGCTACAAGGCCAAGGCTTCTTGCCTGAATGGCATTGATTCTATCGGCAACAACGCCCCCGATGCGGAAATCGTTATTCTGGAGGCGTAGGCTACGCCGCCACCAAAGGGCGCGCCTTTGCTCTCTTACCACACCCCGCCCGTGCACCTGCGGCCATCCCTTAGGGTGGCCGTTTTGTTCTAGGCTCGTGCGCCTGTCCGGCGCGCGAAGCGCGTCGGGAAATAAACCACCCGCATGCGGGTGCGCATCGAAGGCTTCACCCTTGCGTGACGATGGCCGCCTTCCGGGGGAGGTAGGATACGGTTGTTCAGGTCGTATCGCCCGGAAAGGCGGCCATCAGGAAGCATGTACAGGAGCGGGAATCCCATGGCATAGCGATGGGCAAGCTCTCCGCCAAGGGGCGCGAGGATCCGTTCAAGAGGGGGTCTCCCCTTCAGGGGCGGCCGGCAATGTGCGAGCCGCTTCCAGCGGCACGCGGCGAGTCAAGGGCGATGCGCCCTGAGCAAAAGCGAAGGGCGGCGCCTTGAGACGCTACCCGTGGCCCTTGGCCTTACAGGCCCAGTGCAAACCACCCTTTTGAAGGGCAGTTCATGATTGTGGGAAGCAAGAAGAGATGCAAGAAGGGGTGCCCCCTCGAAGCGAATGGGGCTCCTAGAAGGAAGCCTCCAGCAAATTATTTGCCGATGGGCATATCTTCAAAAGCATGCCTGTCTACGAGCGAAGAACGGTTACGCAAGTTGGTCTCGTGCCTTCAGGAAGAGCAGCGATAAGGAGCGAGAAGCGGTGACGCAGGTTAGCCCACGCATTCAGGAAGAGCATCGATAAGGCTGCCAGACATGGTCGAACAGGCGGAGAGTTAAAGCCCCATCAAGGTCATCATCGCTTCCGTATAGTCCCCTTAAGCCCTTGCTTGACAACAAAAAACCCAAAACGGTCGCAAAAAGTCGAGTTTTGGGTAATCGAGGCAGGGGTTTTCTCCGTTTTGGGCTCTGAAACGGCTTAAT
>CAYFWL010000054.1:0-5058 GCA_964346845.1 uncultured Eggerthellaceae bacterium
CATCGTCGTGCAAGGGCGAAGCCTTCGACGCGCACCCGCATAGCGGGTGGTTTATCTCCCGCCGCGCTATGCGCGCCGGGCAGGCCCACGAGCCTAGAGCAAAGATCGGCCCCGATGCAACATCGGGGCCGATGAACAAAGCCACTGCGAGATATGAGCAACCGTTCGAGGAGGAAATCTCATTCACCCCGCCAAAATCTCTCTTGAAAAGCAAGCGCCTACAGAGAAAAGTCCTTCGTGCCATTGAATACCGCAAGGGCATCTTCTGCGGAGTAGTCCGCCAGCGTGATAGCGCTGATAGCCTTGGTGAGACGCACGGCCTCGTCCAGAGAGCGCTGATGGATATTGCGACCCGTTGCATTACCGCAGGCACCACCCACGTGAATCTGATCATACAGCTGGCTCAAGAAGACATCGGCTTCAACGGTAGAACCCCCTGCGCACACCAAACCAGTGCGGCCAGAAGCCATAGAGGCAACTTTCAAAGCCTCAGCAGAGGTGCCCTCGGCAGGCTTAGGCGGATTCACCTTGACAAAATCGGCGCCTAGACACAGAGCAACGCCTGCAGCACCCGCGATCAAAGCAGGATCCTTTTCGGCGGCAACAGCCTTACCACGGGGATAAATCCACAGCACAACCAGAAGACCGTTCGCATGAGCTTCGGCAATCAAATTCCCTGCTTCGGACATCATGGTCGCTTCGTACTCAGAACCCAGGTAGATGGTGTAGCCTAGGCCGACCACATTAACACCGGCTTCGCGCATAGCCAAAACAGCGCTCAAATCATAAAGCTGGGGAGAGTAAGGATCCTCCTGTTTGGTGGGAACCAGATTGGTCTTGGAGTTCATCTTCACTAGATAGTTAATTTCGGGGTAATCGGCGGCATACTGGGCGACCAATCCACGCTGACCAGCCATAACGCCAATAGTGCCCTGAGAGGCAATACGGAACAGATGCTCGGGCTCAGCATCGGCGATATCAATGCCCTCGCCGTAGAAGTCGCCATTCATGTGCTCGACCTTCTGGTCGCAAGCAAACAGCATCAGGCGGCCCGTACCACGGGTTGCCTTCATGTAGTTCTCAATGTAAATCTCGCGTGATTCGGGCATTACGTCTGCTGGTACACGCACCTGATCGGCGGTAATGGTGGGCATGCTTCCTCCTTAGGAATCCAAAGACGGGAAATAATCCCCCTATTTCCCCTTTATAGCAAAGTCTATTTTACCGCAAGAGCGGCATGCATGAGAAGCATTCAAAGAAAACAGACCGACGAGAGGAGTAGCAGGGCAAAGCGCACCCCCGAGAGCAAAGCAACGCCAAAAAAGCAACGCAAGGGAAGTTGAAAGAAAGAGCGATGTAACCGCGCTTCAGGCTAGAGCCACTTTCGTTTGCCGCAGACATAATCTTGCTCGAATTGCGGCTGGGTCTTTATAAAGTAGATGATGCCTTCAACCAAAGCAATAAGCTGCATTACCAAAGCGGCAGCACCTACCGTAAAAAGAGACCCGACAATCGTTATCGCCAGCATGATAAAACCGGTGTTGGTGAGGCCCATATAGAACTTATGAATGCCGAAAGCACCGAAGAAAATAGCTAGAATACCTGCGGCAATACGATCTTTAGAAGGTTTGAGGCGATACTGAGCCGAACTTGCGGAGGGGGCTCCACACGGATTCTGGGCCGCAGCCGCAGCGTCAAAGCAGCAAGACGTGGTAGGCTCTGGGATGCTATCCGAGCAACAACAAGAATCAGGAGACGAAGCGCACACCTCTTGCGTAAGGCGCTGACGAGCGGCGGCAAGACGCTCCTGTGCCGCTTTAAGGTTCGCCTCTGCTACTGCCACTTCGTCTGCAGCAGAAATTGATCCTCTGTTCCTCTTGTCAGTCATACAGGCAAAATTCCCTACTTACGCGCCTTGTTGAACTCATCTTTGAAAGCACCGAACATCCCTTTGGCGCGACCCAACTGCTTACCCGTTGCGTATGCGCCCTTATTCACGGCTTTACCAGCTGCTTTAGTGGCTTTTTCGACCTTTGGTCGAGCATCTTCTGCTGCCTTCAGGGCAGCTTGGGAAGCGGAGTCAAGGGCGTTTTTCGCCTTTGCTCCCGCAACAGCCGTGGCCTGGCCTGCCTTTTCGGCTAATCCACCACTGTTCGGGGCGGTTTTCGCGTCATCGGTAACGAGGAGCGCGCCGAATTCGGATGACTCCTTGGCCAGCGTCATTTCATGCCTTGTAGGGCCATTGATGTCTTCCCGCGCCTCATAGCTGCCATAAGCCGCCAAGGGGCTGCCAATGCCCTTCTTAAAGCCCAAAACCATGTCTGCAGAAAGTTCGCGTCTGCCCAGAAGAACGCCAGCCGTGGCGCCCTCATCAAGAAAAACCCTGGTCACCATGCCTGTTTCCAGCTCAAATTCAACAGAGCCCACACGACCGAGGGCCTCGCCGTCTCTGGTGCACACGACAAGGTCAACCCAAAGCACGCAATCTTCCCAATCGATACCCAGCCTCTTGCATGCCGTCTCGCCACTGCTTCCCTTTTCGTTTGTGAGCACAATGGCGTCCTCTTCCCAATCGAAGCCGTCCAAGGTCACAAACGAGTCAGACCGGTGGAACATAAGCAGCAAATCGGGACGCTTGACCAAAAAGCCAATGCAGCGCTTCTCCGTCGGGTGAAAGACGCAACAATGCACCTTCCCAATGCGCTGAGAGCCCGTTTTGCCACCGAGCACTTTCGTACCAAGCAGCTTGCTTGTTGTTATAAGAGTATGAGACATAGGTTATCCATCCACTATGTATTCCCTGGTTCTGAACAGGGGGCAAACCCGCCCAAAAATAGAAAAAGGGGCTGACGCGCGAGCCGCCAGCCCCCCATTTTACCGATGTTACTCGCCTTCTTCCTCAGCGCGCTTCTCGATATCAGGCTCTTCAATGGCAGACTCTGTGGCGTTGGGTGCTTCCTCAACCGCAGCTGCCACCGCTTCGGGCTCCACGTCAACAATCTGGGCCTCTTCAGCATTCTTGATAACCTGTGCGGCAATGCGCTGACGAGCTGCTTCAATCTTCTGACGAAGCTCGTCATCTTCCGCTGCCGCGACAACAGCAGGAGCAACGCCGGAAGCGACTTCTTGCACCTTAACGCTGGCGGTCGAATAGAATTCATGGGTCTTTTCGGCAGCCTGCTTCACGAACTCTTGACCCTGAACAGCAGCATCCTGGGCGACGCGAGAGACCTGAGCGGCAACGCCTTCAGTCCCTGCATTTGCCGTCTCGAGAACCGCAGAAACAGCATCTTTCGCAAGATTCCTGTTTTCGAAGCCAGAGCGAGGGCTGGTGAAGTATGCAATGGCAGCGCCAACCGCACCACCTACAAGAAATGCTCCGAGTTTTTTGACCATGTCGGCCTCCTTGGTCGAAGGTGATTCTACAAAGGGCATTATACGCTGCAAGCATCAAAGCGAAAACCAGAACTTGCTCTGGTTGCCATTCCGTAACCATGCAGACACGGCGAAAAGGTGTGCCGGACGCAGGAAACAGCGTTGCAGAAGAGCAGGGGCACCCACCACGATGCCGACGAATACATTGCAGGAGCTCGATACAGGAAACAGCGTTGCAGAAGAGCAGGGGCACCCTCTTGACCAGGAGACCAGGTGCGTTGTTGAGTTAGCCGAGCGCAAGCTTAAGAGCGTCGTTGAGCTGGTCGATCGCACGCTTAAGAGCAGCAAGAGCAGCCACATCGTCACGATAGCTCAGCTCCACGCGACCCGTTCCCTCCATCTTGTCAACCCACTGGCTTGTTCCTACATAAAGCGCTTCTGAACAGGGATTTTCTTGAACCAGGCAATCGATTGCCAGGTGCTCTATCACGTGAATCAGCGCGGTCTTCTCCATGACCGCACCGAAGGTAGGACCCACACCGTTCTTGCATGCATGTTGGGACAGCAGGGGGTGATCCCTTTGCAGCGTTTCAATCAATACGGGCGATGACGTACGAGGGCATTCGGGGGAAAGCCGGATGTCGCAAACCAGACGATCCGGACGGACCGTTATATGCGTGGCGCGAACGAAGGGTGCCATGCCTATTCCTGGGCGCTTTCTTCTACCTGAACGTCCTGGACGTTTTCTTCAGTCTCAGCTTCCTCCTGATCGACATCGACGGTCGATGCATCGGGCTGGACAGTGGCTTGATCACCGGACTCAACCGTAGGTGCAGGAACATACGGTGTGCGGGAGAGAAGGACGACATCGCCCGATAAGGGAGCCGGCAGTACTATTTCGCCCGAAAACGCGGTGCGCAAAGAGGTGAACCACCAGGAAACATCATCGAGAAGCGTGGCAGTGAATACTTTTTTGCCGTCTTCGATGAGAGCTACCTGGGAACGATCACTCGAAAAACGGTAATGGCTGATACCCGTAAGGTTTCCAATAGAATAGCTGATTGTCTTCGCCGTGGTATCGATAGTGTAGCGGTAACTGGCATCGGATGAGATGACGATATCCTTCTGATCGATGGGCACCTCAATCGAAGTGCCATACAAATACCAGGTGCCTTGAAGATCGGCAGCATCGTCATGCAGAACCCAGCGATCAAGCGCAAAGGCTGTCGCCGCCACAAGCAATGCAGCAAAAATGCCACCTAGGATTGCTAAGAAGATACGTAGGGGCGAATGATGCTTTTTGGGGGCTTTACGCGAAGACGCGCTCTTTTCCGTTGTAGCAGCAAGCGATTCTTCCGCCTGCGAGGGTTTTGACACTCGGACTCGCCTACCACGTGCTGAAGGTCGTTTGACGGGGTCTTTTTTTCCACTATCTGCGATATTTCCCGCCGTGTTTTCAGCGGCAGCCTTCGCCGCACCATTCGCACGTACTCCCCCAGCGGTGCCCCCCACCGCACGATCCGTACGGGTATCCTCCGCAGCGTTTTTCTCCAAGCTCCCCGTGGTGTCCCCTGTAACGTCCTGCCCTGCCGATTGCGCCTCCGCTTCAAAAGCACCTCTTTGAACAGGTTTTTCTTCGGTGCTAAGCCGCTCCGACGATACAGAAGAAGCGAGCTCTTCTGG
>CAYFWL010000054.1:5068-12932 GCA_964346845.1 uncultured Eggerthellaceae bacterium
TTTATAAAAACTATTAAAAAAGAAGCGGACTTCCCCGCTTCTCTTTGGGTTTTTTCTCGGCGGCCGCACCGCGAGCGCTTGCCACACGCTTACCCTTCGCGCTGGGGCGGGCAGATGCCGCCTTGCCCTCAGGGGGCTGCGCAGGCAGGGAGTCCTTCAGCGAGCGACGTGTTGGCACAGCGGCTGCTTTCGCCTAATCCTGCTTGCCGATAATGGTGGCGCCGCCCATATAGGGAACCAGCACGTCAGGCACAGTGATAGTGCCATCCTCGTTCTGATAGTTCTCCACAATGGCGGCCATAGTGCGACCGACGGCCAGACCGGAGCCGTTCAGGGTGTGCACGTAGCGCGTACCCTTGAAATGCTCGGGATCGCGATAGCGAATATTGGCGCGACGTGCCTGGAAGTCCCAGCAGTCAGAGCAGGAGGAAATCTCCTTGTAGGCGTTGTAGCAGGGCAGCCACACCTCCAGATCGTAGGTTTTGCAGGAGCTGAAACCGATATCCCCCGTGCACAGGCTAATCACGCGATAGGGCAGCTTGAGCTGCTGGAGAATGTATTCGGCATCATTGACCATAGCTTCCAGGTCGTCCTGGGACTCCTCAGCCTTGGAAAACTTGACCATCTCCACCTTACTGAACTGATGAACACGGATGATACCACGCGTATCGCGACCAGCAGCACCAGCTTCCGACCGGAAACACGGCGTGAAGGCGCAGTACTTCAACGGGAGCTTGTCGCCATCGAGCACCTCATCGCGATGCAGGTTGGTGAGTTGAACCTCGGCGGTGGGAACAAGATAAAGATCATCGGTAGTCTTGAACAAATCTTCTTCGAACTTAGGAAGCTGACCGGTGCCAGTCATGGTTTCGGCATTGGCAAGCGCCGGAAGCCACCACTCCTTCATGCCGCGGCTTGAGTGGGTATCGGCCATGAAGTTAATCAGAGCACGCTCCAGACGAGCACCCTGACCAGCCAGTACGTAGAAGCGACTATGGGCAAGCTTCACCCCCCGCTCGAAGTCCATGATGCCCAGTTCAGGGCCAAGATCCCAGTGAGCCTTTGCTTCGAAGTCGAAGGTGCGCGGCGTACCCCAGCGGCGTACCTCAGGATTATCATTTTCGTCCTTGCCCACCGGAGTGGTCGGATGAGGAATATTGGGGGTCCCCATAAGAATGGTCTTCAGCTCGGCATCGGCTGCAGCACGGCGCGCGGTAGCGGCTTCAAGCTGCTCGTTCACCTGACGCACGCGCTCTTTGAGAGACTCGGCTTCTTCCTTCTTGCCCTGACCCATGAGCTTGCCGATCTCTTTGGAAGAAGCGTTGCGCTCTGCCTGCAGAGCTTCCTCTTCAGCGATAGCGGCACGACGCTCTTCATCAAGTTCTGAGAAATGCGCTGAGTCGAATGAACCGTTGCGGTTTTTCATCGCTTCCTCTACCGCGCTCAAATTCTCACGCACAAACTTGATGTCTAACATGATCGCTCCTTTTACGCTTCCCTTTTAACGGTTGAACCGCTTTTTTATGAACCTATAGTATAGCGCACCCGTTCATTACGGGCTTTGCTCGATTTTGTTAAAAGCACGAAGCTTCAGCCTCGATTTGAAAGCCTCGTTGCAGGTTCATGAGAAAAACTGGCAAAGAAGGAATACGAACAGGGCTAGAGCTACAGGTCTCTTCTTCACGCCGTTCGCGAACGAAGGGGCAAGAAAGCTGCCCGGCATCCGCACGACGGCTCCCCCGCTCCACGGATTGAGACGGATCACAAGGAAGAGTGAAGCCCCCTAACGCCCTCCCCAAAGAAGAGTGGAACACTGTCTCGCAGGGCGCTGATTCACGCCATATAGGTGCGACGATACTCATCGGTATGCTCGATGAGGCATATGCGCACGCCGTTCGGGTCCTGGATAAACACCTGCCTCCCCACGCTCGTAGGGATAACGGGAGAAAGGGGTTTACAGCCCTTTGCTGCCAAGGCGTCTAAAACCTCATCTAAATCTTCAACGTCGGTGCCCACCGAATACATACCCAGCTCGAACGAGGGAGACTCAATAAGCTCAACGCAGGCACCGCCCGGGCTTTCCATGATGGTAATCTGACCTGCATCTCCCGGCAAATCAACGTGGTAGCCCTCCGCGAAACCTAAGACATCACGATAGAAGGCAACGGACTTCTCCAGAGACTTCACAATCAAGGTTGAGTACATAACCGATATCTTCATAGAGGGCTCCTTCCTCGTTCGAATCTCATTATCTCGTTCGAATCTCATTATAAAAGCCGGGTGAGCGGACCGCCGCTATCAGCGAGAGCGCCCACACAAGCGGTGAATTCTCGTTGCACTCTTGCGCGAAAGGGTTCCCCTCCAGGAAAGACGAATCCGTTTCCACAAGCTGCCATCCGCGCTCTCCCCCGTAACAGCAATCAGACGAGCTCGCAGCAGGCAGGCTTGTCTGCTCCTGCAGCCATTCCCGCTTCTTTTTTACGCTTTCCCTCGAAAAAGCCCCTCAGGTTTTCGGGCAGCTCATAGGGAGTCGTGTCGGGCTCAGCCTTGATGCCCTTAATGACCGTGTTCATGATGTTTGCCACCAACATATCGGTAGGAGGCACTTCGTAGTAGGTGCCATTGAAGGGGAACACGCGGCACTTCACGTCGTAATCGCTTATCTCACGGCAGCAGTCGCAATCGTTCTCTTCAACCGAAGGACACACATCGACGCCATCCACGCGCACCGTAGGACTGCTATAGAAGCGATACCGTTCCGCCAGCTCTTCGTTTTCGACATTGATTTGATTCAAGATCAAGTTGTAGCCACAGGCTCCCAAAACACTCCTGCAGCGCTCAACGGCCTGGTAGACGCGCTCATCAGCACCCTGGCATCGATCGCATACGGTAAGATCGAGGAAGAGAAAATCCACCACGACCGTCTTTTTGTGCCCCTGATAGGGATCGTCTTTACAGCTATACGCGCTGCTCTCACAGCAACCGCTCGAGGACTCGTTACCGCTGGACGACTCATCGCCGCAGCAACACGGCTCTTTGATGTCCTCGTTCTTTTCGTTGCCGCCGCAGCAGCAGGACTCTTCGCTCATTCTTTTTCCTTCCTTTATTCATGCAGCATGCAGAAGCATCAGTAAACATAGGCCCATTTTACCTCTGAGAAGGAGGAGGTTTACCGCCATACGCAAACGGTAGGCAACACCAGCCGCTAAGCGAGGCAAATCCCTGAATACCGAGGCTTCGACTGCCTGATGGACGTGCTCAACATACTCACGTACAATTATTAGCCACGCGCCAATAATGTCAAGAACGATATCAAGAAAGAAGAAACGCGCCCATGAGCAGCTCTTCCGACAAAACCACACATCCAGAAACCGCCAGCACCTGCCAAGGGTGCCTGTCTAACTGCGCGGTGCGCGTGTGCGTCGATGGCGCCAACGTGCGCTTTTCGGGAAACTCAGCCTCCGCAGCAAGCAAAGGAGCCATCTGCCCCGCTTTGCCCCTGACCAATGAGCAGCGCATCGACCCCGATCGCATTACAACGCCCCTCAGGCGAACTAATCCGCGCAAAGGCCGTGGCCACAACCCCCGCTTTGTTCCCGTATCATGGGGCGAAGCGCTGGATGAAATTGCCGATTATCTTATTGACCTGCGAAGACGTGGTGTCCCCGAACGTCTTGCCGTGGCAAAAGGACGCTCCAGCGGCATCGCCGATATATTTCACAAGGCCCTTCCTGATATCTTTGGCACACCGAATCGCCTGAATCACGCCGGCATTTGCGCTGAAGCGGAGTACCTTGCCACCGGAGTCTGCGACGGCCATTACTGCTGCCACGATTACGACTTTGACCATACCCGTTGCGTCATTTTATGGGGAACCGACCCCCTGGTCGGCAACCGTCAAAAAGCGGCGGCGCTGAAAATGTGGCCCGCACTCGCAAAGCGTGCAAGCCTTTACTGCGTGAGCCCCCAGCTTACACTCAGTGCTTTGCACTGTCGGCAATGGCTACCCCTTGTTCCGGGCACCGATGCCGCCTTGGCTTTGGCTATAGCCCATGTAATCCTCGTCGAAGGCTTGTGGAATCGGCCGTTCGTAGGCGACTTCATCGATGGGAAAAATCGCTTCACTTCCGTTGAGGGTTCTTTTGAATCCGACGAAGAAGATTTAGTCGGGTTGGAAAACGGTGCCTATGTTTTACGTACTTTCGATGAAAGCGCCCCTCACCCTCTTCGCTCGCAGGCAAGCCTTATCGAGCCTTCCTGTTTCTCAGAACACCAGGTCAGCGGTATCATTCTCTGGTGGAACGAAGAGGTGCGCTTCAGCACCCCTTCATGGGCGTCCCAGGTTACAGGCATTCCTTCCTCGCATATCGTCGAAATGGCACGCACCTTTGCCGCAGCCGCTCCTGCTGCCATCTCTTGGATTTCCCCTGGCGTGGCTATGACCGCCAACGGCAACGCCACCGCCCGTGCCTGCTGGGCCCTCAATGCCCTGGTGGGATCGCTTGGCGCTCAGGGAGGTGTGCGCAACTTTCCCTCGGCACCCACCTGCGGTATTCCCGATACCGCCCCTTTTAAGGACCAGCTGGCACACAAGCACACGCAACTTCCCCCGATAGATGGCCGCGGCACCCAGGGATTCATGGCAGGCAAGCAAGGGGACGTAGGGGCCAATCAGGTAACGGGGCATACGCCCGACATGCTTTGCGCCGCTACCCCCTACCCGATTGAAGTCTTCATCACCTATTGGACCAATCTTCCCTTTTCAAGCCCCGGCCCTCGCCGTTGGGAACAGGCGCTTGAAACAATGCTTTTCCACGTGGACATAAGCACGAACCTCTCGGAGCTGTCGCAGTATGCCGATATTGTGCTGCCCGCCAAACATCATCTGTTTGAAACCTGGGGCTTTGCCAACGGCCGCGCGAACGGTCACGCCACCATAGGGCTGCAACAGCCCTGTGCAGCTGCACCGGGGAAATGTCAGGGAGACGAGACTTGGATTCCTTGGGAGCTGGCGTTAAAGTTTGAGAAGAGAGGCTTTCCCAACCTAGCGGAATACTACCGCACGCTGACTGATCCCATCAGAGGCACGGTTCCTCGAAATGGCGATGACCTGGCGATTCATGCCACCATGCGCGGCACTGAACGTCTTTGGAACATTACACGCGATGACTTCGCCCCAGGGGACAACCCCGAGCTTAACGCGTTGCGCACTCAATGGGAGAAAGAGGGCAAACCGTCTGATCAACGTGAACGTTTCGCCCAAAAATCCTGGCGTCTTTTCAGGCACGTGGGCGTTTGGAACAGCCCTGCCGCAAAAAATGAATACCCCCTTGCGACTCCCAGCGGCACCTTTGAGCTTTTCAGCCTCACCCTTGAACGCATGCTTGTCACGCATGCCGAAATGCTCGACTTGTCGCTGGACGAAGAACTCGCTTCCCTGGAGTGGACCGCCCGAGGAACACGCGCCCTCTTACCTCATTACGAAGCACCTTTGCGCTGTGGCGACGAGGCTTTGTTCCCCCTGATATTCACCCAGAACCGTTCCCGCTGGAGCCTTGAGGGCAGATCGGCGAACACCCCGTCCTTTCAGCGTCTCAAAGCGGCTGACCCTGGAGACAAAGCCTACGATGACGTCATCAAGATCCACCCCTTTGACATGGAGAAATTCGGGCTTTCATCAGGGCAGAAGGTGTGCGTTAGCTCCCTTGAGGGCTCTATTACGGTCACCGTGAGTGCCTGGGAGGGAACCCGCCCTGGTGTCGCCTCGAAATGCTACGGACAGGGTCACTGGGCCTATGGCGGGCTGGCCGCCCTTGACCCCGCAAGCCACACGCCACGCGGGGGAAACAACAACGAGCTCTTCCCCTGTGCCTACGAGAGAGCTTCTTCGGCAGTCGCTCGCCATGGAGGGCTGGTTCGGGTGCGGGTGGAGCCCGCTGGATAGACACATCATGCCCGGGCGGGGTCGTCAAGTTCGGGTGAGGTCACCGATAGATGCGAAGCGTGCCCACGTGAGGCCGTCAAATACGCAGGGGTATTCAGATGAAACCGCCGATAGATACGGGATGCATGAGCGCGTGGAACCACCAAATGCACAGGACGTACAGGACGTACGGAATGCCCCATCGTCACAGCTGCTCAGTAAGCCGTTCACCAAACGGACTGCCCTCGAAGGCGTTTGACTCCATGCCGCCAACAGAAGCAGGTATATCCAGATGCCGGAGGCTTTCACAACCTGCGAAGGTGCGCTCCTCGATGTGCTCGAGTCCATCCGGAAGCGTCACCTGGGATAACGATGTGCAGCCTTCAAAGCATCCTCGTCCAATCCAACCAACGGAAGAAGGAATGACCAGATCAGCCAACGCCGAGCATCCACTCAGAGCGCCATCTTCCAACGTATCTAAGCCCTGCGGCAATAGGATGGTCTTCAAGGAACGGCAATTGCGGAAGGCATCGACATCAATCACGCGTAAGCTAGAAGGCAGCTCAACCCTGGTGAGGCCCTCGCAGGCTTTGAAGAACTCTTGCGGAAGAACCGTTATGCCTTCGGGAATGCATGCCGTACGCAAAGAGCGGCATCGTTGATAGGCCTTGGCCCCCAGATGCGAGACGCCATCAGGAATACGAGCCTCTTCAAGAGACACGCATCCGCTGAAGGCCATTTCCCCGATTTCTTTGAGCGTTGAGGGAAGAACGGCCTCTCTCAAACACGAACAGGCGTAAAAGGCACGCTCCTCAAGGGTACGCACTCCTTCGGGGATGATCACGCGCTCCATGGTGTTATTGCTGGTAAAGGCACCTGCTCCTATCACCGTCGTGCCTGAGGGAATGACGATTTCGGCAGCAGTGCTTTTGCAAGCGCTCACCCTGAGCTCGAGCCCCTCAGAAGCATGCGGGGGAACTGCGCCATGCCGAACCCGAGCGCCCTTAAGCGCCTCGCTCATACGAAAAGAATCATCAAGGCTCAAACGTGCCGATCTGGCCATGAGGTCATACGTTGCCCTGAGAGCTTCTAAACAGGCTTGACGTCCCCGCCCGGGCATGATGTCGCGACACTCGCAGGTTCCGCATGCCTGACGAAAGCCTTCCACTAGCCATTCTGGGTCTTCTTCGTTGCCCGCTAAGCTCGAAACCATCAGGGCAGAGGCCAAAAGACCGCAAGTGCCCCTGCAGCCCATGCCTGTTTTGAAGTGGCGACCAAGCGCTTGGCACTGGTCGGGAGAAAGTCCTGTTATATCGGAGAACGCCATCAAAAACAGATGGGCGCAGTCATACGGACGAAACAGCTTTTCATCGGCGAAGGTGAAGAAGTCTTCCCTGCGGGCACTCGTCATAATCAAGCTCACAATCCAATCATTACGTGGAGGCGGTTGTTGCTCCTGCTCCTGCGGCGGCGCCCCTCTGCGGTTGCTGCTCCTGCGGCTGCTGCTCCTGCTGCTCCTGCGGTTGCTACACCCCTCTGCGGTTGCTGCTCCTGCCATAATAGCCCATCGGCGGAGTCGGAGTGCGGGTCGGTGAAAGCTCCCTGCCCAGTTCGCCCTTTTGCGGCAGCCCATCGGCAAGAGCCGCTATCGGACTTGGAGGCATCTAATTAGCACCCCCCTCCATCATGCAACTCGATTTCATCGTTCACTTAGAAAAAGGGTCTGACTGTAGCAGGCGCTTAAATAAGCTTGGCTCTTTTCGTAAACGACATTGCCTTTTGTGCATTCTGCCTCTTTGCAGAGGCGGAGGCATTGATAATGTGTCGCCGTCAATCTGTATTTGATAACCTTCTTTTTTAGAAAAGGGGACTGCGGTGGTAATCCTGGACCAAAACGGGACAGAAGGAGATTCTCACGTACGGCACCGAGCAGAGAAGAAT
>CAYFWL010000055.1:0-12484 GCA_964346845.1 uncultured Eggerthellaceae bacterium
TAAAACAGCTACCGCACCACAGGCATAGCCTGTGGGTTTCTCACTAGACTAATAGATGAAGCCTATCGAATAGCCCAGCACGAGGGCCTTTCGTCGCTTTCCGTGCGCAAGCTCGCAACAGCTTGCGGAATCGCGGTTGGATCGGTCTACCGCTATTTCCCGACGAAAACCGATCTTACCGCAAGCGTACTCGAGCGATTCTTCGCTGAAGCGCTCTTTGAAGAATGCTGTCGCATACGACCGGGCGAACGCTTCACCACCTACCTTCGAAACTTCCGCGATGCCCTCCAAGACGCACTGCAAGCACTCGGGATCGACTGGTTCGCCGAGATGCAACGCCTCCCCTACCGTGAGCGCTCTGCTGTGCAAGCGGCGCAGGCTCCCCTGATCAAACATATGGAGCGAGGACTCGTACGCGTGCTCGAATCTGATTCCTCGGTGCTGCACGGACGGCTTACCGATGCGTTACGCCCCGAGATACTCTGCCCCTTTGCACTTGAGAGCATTCTCGCCTCCCTCAGGGAGGGTTCCGATTGCGAGACGCTTTTTTCCCTTCTCGATACCGCCCTATACGCTGATGAAGAAGCCTCTAAGCCTAAGGAGTCCTTTGCATGCCCTCGTTGAAAATCAGAAAAGAAAGCCTAATGGTCGTTGCCGGCATCGTGTGGATGGTGGCGGGAGGAAACGTCGCAAATCTTGGCATACAAGCTGCATTCAACATGACTGAGTCGGAAATTTACCTCAGGTGCATTCTTGTTGCAGGGGCATGCGTGACACTCTTCGCTTTCCATGCGATGTTCGGAAAGCTGGTGAAAAAGAACACACGGAGGATACGCGCGCTCGTGGGCGACAAGCAAAACCCCGCCTTATTCCTTGATGCCAAAGGATACGCAATCATGGCGGTGATGATGTCGGGTGGCTTTGGGATGCGCGCCTTAGGGCTCGTACCTGATTGGTTCGTCGCATTTTTCTACACAGGGCTGGGAACAGCTCTTGCCCTCGCCGGTGTAGGGCTGCTTCTTCACCGAGCGCACGGAGAGGGGTGGACGTTCCATGCGCGCGGACGTTCACTTGCAACCCCACCCTCGGAAAGATGATTCTTTTCACAAAGCGCATCGCCGCAACCACCGTGATTGGCCTTCGCTTCGCCTCCTTCGCCCCACCCGCTAGTTCCAAGTTTTGATCGTTTATCGACATTGCGCCATTTCGTGGGCAAAAAATGAGGGGCATCTCCAAATAATTGCCGATTATCGACATGGTTTGACGGCGGAAAAATCACCACCTGGGCAAACGCTGTTACACTGTGTTTGAATCGTCAGAGAAAGGTCTATAAACAGCGATTACTTGGAGATATTGGCTCACTTGGAGCTTTTCTCTCTCGAAATGTCGATAATCAATCAAAACTTGGAACCGATGATGCGTTGGCAGGCCGTACCTGCGAGAAAACCGACCATCGCTTGAGCGCCCACCGGGTATGCAGGTCACCAGCAAAGCTTCTACTTGAAAAAACGGCTCTTGGCAAAGACGATGCCGGAAGCCACACAGCCCACCAGAGAGATGCCCATAGGCCACAGCCAGGTGTTTACCAGCGGTAGATCATCGATATTCATGCCGTAGAAACTGAACACGATAGTGGGCACCGCCAGCACCAAGGTGATGATCGTCAGGCGCTTCATGGTGTCATTCATACTGTTGTTAATGATGTTGCCAAACGTATCCATGGTCTCATTGAGCAATTTTGAGCTAATCTCGCACATTTCTCCCGCCTGGCGAAATTCAATGCGCACGTCATCGATGAGATCTTGATCTTCCTCGAAGATCCTCACATATTTGCCCACACCAACCTTGGTCAAGGTTGACTCCATGGCGCGCAATGAGATAGAAAAATAAACGAGTGACTTTTCCAAGCCCAGCATGCGAATCATTTCGCGATTGCGCATGTTAGCGCGCAGCTTTTGTTCGTTCTTCTTGAATTGGCGGTCGATTGATCGTAGATTCGCCTGATAGCGCTGGGAAACATGCAGCATCATAAGCAGCAGCATTTGGGTTCGCTGCTGGGTCTTCAATTCGCGCACCTTGCCTGATTCGAAATGAGAGATCGTGGTGTTTTCCTGCAATGCCACGGTCACGACAATCTGCTTGACAGGCAAAAAGAGCACTGACAGGGGATGGGTACCATATTGCGTAACGCCGGAATCCAGCGAGTCGACATCCTCTTCCACATAAGGGCAATCCAAAATGACCAGTGTCTGGTTGGCCTCATCAGCAAAGTCCACGTGAGAGCGCTCTTCGCCATCGAACATGGCCGTGATGAACTCCGGCTCGATGCTGAGCGTTTCTTCCAACCACATGCGCTCTTCGGGCGTGGGAGAAACAGCACTCACCCAACAGCCCGGTTCGGGTTCCGAGAGCTGTTGCAGCGCATTCAACGAGGTGTCTGGTACGGCATCCGTACGAAAGATATTGATCATGGAGCCATTATACTCGTTCGAATCACACATTTCGTTCAGGCAATTTCAATCATTCCTCAATAAAAGAGAATCTAACGGTTTAGCAAACGGGTGATAATCGGCGCGCCCGTTTGCTGTTACGATTTCCCTGCCAACAAAGAAACTGCCCGAGTGCCCATCCGTCTCTTTGTTTGGCGACAATCCCGTCGGATGGGCGCTCGGGCAGAGACGGGAAATCACAAGATGACGAGAGAGAACCCCTTCGCGGGGCGCGTCGCCGCGCTCCCGACCGACGACTTCGAGCTGCTCTGCTCCGCCGTGGCGGAGAGGAGGTGCAGAGAGGAGATCGGCGTGGGCACATACGCCGAGGCCGCCGCGGCGTTCAGGGCGGACCCGCCTTGCCCTGGCTGCGGCGAGGGGCGCGCCTTCAGGGACGGCGTCTCGGGCTCGGGCCTGCAGAGGTACAGATGCCGGCGCTGCGGGAGGCGCTTCAACTCGCTGACCGGGACGGTTTTGGAGTCGAGCAAGAAGGACCTGCCGACATGGGCGCTGTTCTTGAAGCTCATGACCTGGAACGTGCCGATCGAGGCAGCAGCCGAGCTGTGCGGCGTCACCCACAAGACGGCCTTCGAGTGGCGCCACCGCGTGTTCGCCACGGTGAGCGGCTACCAGGACCGCATCGTGCTCAGGGGCCGCGTCTGGATCGACGAGGTCTACGTCAACGACACCGACCTCTCGAAGGGCTACGGGCAGGCCCGCAAGCGCGGGCTTTCCAAGCAGAAGATTTGCATCGCGGTCGCCATCGACGCCTCGAAGAACCCGGTCGCGATGGTGTGCGGGCACGGCAAGCCGTCGACCAAGAGGATCAAGGCCGCCCTGGGGAGCCACCTCGCGGAGGGCAGCACCGTCGTGCACGACAAGGAGCGCGCCCACAACGGGGTGATCGCCGACAGGAAGTGCAGCTCGGAGGCCTACAAGGCCGACGCCACCGACCCCGCCTACCTCGACGCCATGGAGATGGTCAACAACCTGAGCTCGTGGCTCAAGCGATACCTGTGGCGCCTCACCGGCATGGACCCGTCCAACCTGCAGTCCTACCTCAACTGGTTCGTCTACCTGTTCCGCGTGCACCAAGCAGAGGACAGATGGCCGAAAACTGCAAGGGTGGTCCGCCATTTGATGATGACCGATGCGCATTACCGCAGCATAGGGCGGTGACAATATCACCCGTTTGCTAAACCGTTAGAAAAGAGAAACAGTGCTTGACTATTAGTTGACATAGTCTAACATAGGAATTGGTCTGAAACACCGGAAGAACGCGCCTTTGCACACCCCTCCAGCATCGGCGGGTTCTTCCCTTTTTGGCAACCTACCTAAAAGCATCCCTCGTAAAGCGGCGTGTGAAACGAAATTACCCCTCTTCTGTCTGTCTTCCAGGCAACTTCAAGCGAACTTCAAACGAACTTCAAACGAATCTCTTAAGCAGAGCATCTTAAACAGAGCGGTTCCTCACAAATCGAGCCCATCGTCTCTGTTGAGCCCCGAAGCTAGCTCCATAAGCAGGGCAGTCGCTTCCACAAACCCACGGGATGAACATTCCGCTGCAGCTTTCAGGGCAACGTTTTTCGTGATGAGCTGGTGTTTCGCAATATACTTGAGCGTCTCTGCATCGTAGCCCAAGGCAGCGCACACCTCGTTACCCCGGTTGAGCAAAAAAGCACGGCACTCAGCATCAAGCGCCTCAGGATTTTCTCCTGCAGCAATCCAAGCGCGCCAAGCAACATGAATCTCGGGGGGAAGAGCACGCGGCTCATCAGGGGGAAATGCCTCAACGGGGCGCAAAGGCGGCCGAAACTCGTTGTTCAGCAACGCAGGGGGAACGACCCGCTGACCCAAAGTAACCGATTCCAGCCTCTTGCAGCCCCAAAAAGCACGAGCACCCAACTCCTGCACGCCAGCAGGTATGTTCACCGTACGGAGAAAGGCACAGCCCGAAAAAATGAGCTCGGCTATGCTTTCAAGGCAACCGGGAATAACGACGGTCTCCAGTGCGCGGCAGATACGAAACGCCTCTTCGCCGATGACCTTCACGCTCGCAGGGATAATCACTTCCCGCAACGACGTGCAGTAGTAAAACGCCCAGCGCGCTAAAATCTCCACTCCCTCAGGTATCACGACGCTTTTCACAAAAGGATTACCCGCGAAAGCGCTCGATCCGATGACGCGAATCCCCTCGGGGATAACGAGGGCAGGCTCCTTCCCCTTGTATTTCACCAGGGTGTCTCCCTCGATGTTAAATCCCGTCTTGTATGCCATCTCCCCGCCTCATCGGCCACCCATGATTGTTTTCGCCTTATGATACATGAGAAAACGACAACGTTAGGAATTTATCAGTAACGCAGCTGCCCCTACACCAACAAGTCACCTGGAATTCGACACCGTCTCGATGGGACGATGGGGATCGCTTGTCCAATCTTCCCAACCCCCAACATACACCTTGACATCTTCATAGCCTGCCTTCATGAGGATCTTCGCCGCCGCCCGCGCACGCTTCCCTCCACGGCAATAGATAATAAGCTCATCGGTCTTTTTGATTCCAGCGGCTTCATACAAGCGCAGCTGCTCTTCTGCAATCTCGTGGGGGGTGCGAGATTTGCTAGAGCGCGACTTACTGGAGTATTTTATGTTTATGGCACCGGGGATATGTCCTTGAGCGTATTCCTTTTTGGTACGTGAATCCACTAAAAAGGCCGTATCGGGCCTCTGCAAAACGTATTCAGCGGTAACAACAAGGATGTCTTCGCTGTTTTTAGAAGCCGCCTCTTCCTTTGCGACGACAAGCCCACCACAGCCGGCAAGACCCAGGGCTAAACAAGCGGCAACGATAACGCTCACCGCCCGATACAACGATTTCCGTAATCCATTTCGCACCAGTATCTACTCCTTCACGATGAGCAAAAAACTGCTCAGTAACATATTACCTGATAAGACGTCCCATGCTGTTTTCTTTGGCCATTCAGTAACAAATACGGCCAAATCGTATGAACCGCCCCTCCATTTTTCTAAAAATCTTTGCAAGGATTCGATGAGCTGAATCGTATTCATTATGTAGGGCAAGAAAACGAAAGGATGAACCATGAAAACGAACAAACCCCTCATCGCGCTCACTGCCGTAGCACTTGCAGCAGTGCTCACCGTCCCGGGAATTACGCTCGCTGCAGGAAACGCCGACGCAGGACAGTACGGAAACGGACAAAACACGGCTCAGCCCAGCTTTATTGATGAGAACAACGACGGAGTGTGCGACAATTGGGTCCAGGGCGGACAGCAAGGTCGGGGGCAGGGCACCTTCGTTGACGAAGACGGTGATGGCATCTGCGACAACCGAGACCAGGCTGGTCAGCAACGCTTGGGCCAGCAAGGACAGCGCGGTGCCAACGATGAGGCCTGCAATGGTACCGCCCAGCGCTTACGCGCCCATGACGGCACCGGTCAAGGCATGCAGAAAAGGAACCAGCAGTAAACGTGCGTAACACCTCTGACATCGAGCAAGCTCTCGAAACCCACGGAAAAGCCGTGTGGCGAGCTTGCTCGTTGTATTTTCGCAGCGTGGCGGATGCCGAAGATGCCTACCAGGACGTTTTCTTGAAATATGCTCTTGCCGATACCACGGTCTTCTCAAGCGAAGAACACCAAAAAGCATGGCTTCTTCGCGTAGCCGCCAACCTCTGTAAGGACGTTCTTAAACGTGCCGAGAGAAAAAATGAATCGCTCGATACCGAAGCTCCCAGCCACAACCCTGCCCAAACGGATCCCGCTACTCAACCTGGCTCTGAAACCAGCATGGCTCTCGATGCTCTACGCAACATGGACGACCCCCCGCGTACCCCCTTGTATCTGGCACTTGTGGAAGGCTATACCGCACCCGAGATCAGCACCATGCTGGGAGCGCCCACCAACACCGTATATTCGTGGATTTCACGCGGAAAATCTCTGCTTAAGGAGGCGCTGCGATGAACAAGCTTGAAAAACGCATTCAGCAAGCTTTTGAGACCTTGGAGCCTGCACCCAATCTCAACAAGCGCACGCTGGACTATATTTTGGCGGCAGCTCCCGCGCAAAATGCCACCCCTCACAACACCGAAACCGTCCTGGCACCCTTCCCCGCAAAGAAGCGCCGCAAGCATCGCCGCTGGGTTGCAGGAATTGCCGCTGCCGCATGTCTGATGGTAGCCGCTCTTGGCCTTTTCACGACGTTTAACCAGGCCACGGCTTTTGTCGCTATCGACATCAACCCCTCGCTCGAATTGGGCGTGAACCGCTTCGGTACCGTTGTTTTTGTCCAGGCGCTCAACGAAGACGGCGAAACCGTTCTTGCAGATCTGAAAGACGAAGGTATAACGTTGATCGGTGCAAGCTATAAAGAATCAACGGCGCGCCTCGCCTCGAGCAATGCCTTGGCAAGCTTTGCAGACGATTCATCGTTTGCCCAGTTCAGCATCGTTTGCGATAATGAGTCGCAAGCTCAAGACCTTCAACAGGCCAGCGAAGACTGCTTCGAACTCCTCCCCTGTTCGGCAACGTGCACGCGCGCAAGCAGCGAAGAACGCGAGGCTGCGCAGGAGGCGGGCATGGGTGTTGGCCGCTACCAGGTTGCCTGCCAGCTCATAGCACAGGACCCATCCTACACTCTGGAAGACTGCTCCCGTATGACCATGCGCCAACTGCGTGATGCACTCGAAGACGCAAACCCCGAAAGCGGCGAGAGCAGCACTGCAGGCACGGGCCGCCGTCAGGGAGCTCAGGGCAATCAAGACGGACGCGGCAACAACAGCCACCAGAACAACCAAGGAACTCAGAGCGGCCAAGGCCGTCGAGGAGCATCTGAAAACGACGGATAAGCTCGATAGACCAGACTGACCAGCAATGCTTTGCCATCATGAGCTTCGACGTTACCAAGCACCTCTTCGAAAGAGCCCTATTTTCCCGCCTCAAGGTTGAAGGAGGGAGTCATGCACACGCGCCTGCCCGCCTCAGGAACATCCCGAATGATCAGTCGCGCACGGTAGACTTCCTGAAGCACTTCCTCACGCATAATCTCTTCGACCGATCCTTTAACCAGACGTCCATCACGACCTAAAAGACATACCGAGCTATCAAGCAGAATGGGGTGATCGGGGTTGTGCGTGGTCATAATAGCGGCAAAGCCATCTTCTCGTGACAGCTCGTTGACCATCTTCAAGACCGTCACCTGATTGCCATAATCGAGAGCGCTTGTCGGTTCATCGAAAAGGATGATGCGCGGACTTTGGACGATCGCACGGGCAACATCGACAAGCTGGCGCTGACCCCCCGAAAGCTCGCTATACACCCGATCCCGCAGATCGAGCACCCCCAAACGTCCCAGCGCGTCATCCACCTTCGCATAGTCGTCATTTGTCGGAGACGTATAGAGCTTGAGAAAGGGGGTACGACCCATGACAACGTAGTCGCGCACCGAATAGGCAAAGGTCACATCAACGTTTTGCTGCACGTAGGCAACCATCTGCGCAATCTCGCGACGCTTCATCTGCGTGCTCAGTTTCCCGTCGAGCAGAACGGTGCCTGATAACGGGGTGAGCAGGTTCATGATACAGTTAAGAAGCGTTGATTTACCGGCACCGTTCGGACCGAGCAGCACCACCAGTTCCCCCGGCGCGACAGAAAACGAGACGTTGTGGAGCACGGGATCAAAGCCGGGATAGGCAAAACCCACGTCGCGCACGTCGATGAGGGGAACGCCTGCATTCTCCGTACTCACAGCAACCCCCTCTGTTTGGCAAGCAGCACCACAAAAAATAGTGTGCCAATGAGGCCCGTCAGAATGGAAAGCGGAATCTCGATGCCGCTGAAGCGCGCCAGCGTATCAACGATGAGCATGAAACCCGCCGCCATCACACAGGCAACCGGCATGGACCGCGCCACGTTAGGACCCACAAGAAAGCGCGCCAGATGCGGAAGTACCAGACCTATCCACCCAATCGTTCCGGCGAGGCTCACCGCCGAAGCCGTGAGCAGGGTTGCAAGCACAATCACGACGCCACGCTCGAAGCGAAGATTCACGCCGAGCGCTTTCGCCTCCTGGTCGCCCAGGGAAAGCACGTTTACACGCCAGCGAAAGGAAAGCAGAATCGCTATACCTGCAAGGATGACAGGCGCTGCATACGCCAGGGTGCCGTAATCGGCTTTAGCCAGGCTTCCCATCTGCCAATAAACAATCTCGGGAAGTTCCGATTCGGGGTCGGCGATGTATTTGAGCAGGCCCATGATAGAGCCGCAGAAGCCACCCACGATCACACCGGAGAGCACGAGTGCAAGCGTGCTCTCCCGTTTGATGATGCGCGGGATGGACACGGTCATACCGACCGCGACGATGCCGCCTGCGAAGGCCGCACCCTGAATGCCTGCTTGGCCGGCTCCTGCAAGAATAGCCGCCGCAGCACCGATGCAGGCACCCGAAGACACACCGAGCAGGTCAGGAGACACCAGAGGGTTTCGAAAGATTCCCTGGTATGAGATACCGGCAACCGCAAGCGCAGAACCCACCAGGATTGCCGCAATAACTCGGGGCACACGAACCTGGAGCACCACGGTTTGGGCCATCTTCGCCCAGTCTCCCGTAATCCCCGTCAGCGTGCCTACGATGATCTGCACGGTGTCCGCTACCGATGTGGCATAGGCTCCGATGCAAAGTGCCGCAAGCGCGAGGCATACCGTCAGTGCCGACATGACCACCAACACAAGCGTCAAAGAGCGCTGGTTGACATCCTTAAAGGACGACTTCATTCGGGTCCCACCCCATAATCGCAATCATATGAGTACGTACATATTCCCAGGTGCCGTCAGCGAGGCGATGGGCATCGCGCTCAACCATGCCGCGCATCTGCAAGATATGATCTTCCGTCCTATCGTCTGCAGGCTTTCCCAACACTTTCTCGACCAGATTGTCAAACGTATCAGCGCCCATGCGGCGCACATCAGTCAGGTAATTGATCGACGGATTCGCCCCATGGTCGTAGAGCAGGTTAAAATGCACGTTCAGCCCGAACTTGCGCCCGCAGGGACGCGGCGTGGTGTTCAGGCTCTCATCGATGGTGCTGCGACACCAGTACGAACCAGGGCTCTGAAAGCCGCCCTCAGAAAACTTCAGCTCGACGCTGCTGATCGACCAGCACCAACGTCGGGCGCAGCGGCTGAACTTCAGGATGTCACCCTGGGCCGGCGACCAGCGCGTGATTGCCACATCGCATAGGGGAATACCCTCACCCGGCTCCAGATCATACCAGCTTCCCTGAAGGGTTTCGATATTGCCGATACCCGCAGCTTTGGCGTTCTCGCGCAGTTTCTCAAGCATGCGGGTGCCGTAGTCAAAGGCTATGAGCTTCTTCACACGGGGAGCAATGTGCAAAGCCAAAGGTCCCGTCCCGCATCCAATGCCGAGTACGAAATAACCCGCAACATCCAAGAGCGCGTTGCCTCCGAATGCAACAACCAGCATACCTGCCGATAGCATTACGAACACAACCGGCGGAATCTTGTCTCCCAGCAACTGCGCTGCGCGATCAAACAGCAAACTTGACAACACGCCGCCGATGGTGGCGGCAGACGCGAAAAGAGAAGCGAGCTCGATAGCATCATCGGAAACGGTAAGGGCGACAAAGGATGATTCGAAAACACCTGAGTTATAAATGCAGTTGAACCCAAAGAACGAACAAATCAGCACGACTGCCAGAGAAGGAATGCTCTTTGAATGAAATGTCCGCTTCTGGTCGTAATTGGCAACTTCATCTTCATCCGAAATGCTAGAAATGCCTTTGGTCGGCACGCTTATCTGAACAAGCACTGCAACAGGAGCCGCAATCAAGTAAAGCAAGAAAGAACTTTGCCAGCTGAATGTGCCGAGAAAGCCAGAAAGCCCTGTTGTGAACATGCCGACGACACCCATAGAGGCATTGAAAAAGCCAATCATGCGGCCGCGATCGCGTTCTGTTTCATAGAATTCGTCAATGAGGTTGTACGCTGATGGGATCACCAATCCATAGCTTGCTCCCATGATCAGGCGGAAGACGGCAACAGCCGCCACCGACCATGAAAACACGTAGCATAGTCCGCCCATGGCAGAATAAAGAATGATTCCAGCGGTAGCGATATGTTTTGACGCTATACGCTTAGCAGCAACGCCCGCAATTACAGAGCCAGCCATCATACCTATCATCGATCCTGATATGCAAAGATCGACGAAGAAGGCATCATGGGGAAACGCCGACGCAATCTTTGAGTAAAGCGGCACCACCACGAAATCCCCCATGGGGATAAAAGCACACAAGAGAATGCTTGCCGTTACGAGCAAACTCCTTTTTTCAACATGCACACGAAAACACCCCCGTTTAAAAACTACGCGCAGGAACCGGAGCCTCTGTCGCGATCCCCGCGCTTATCGTTGTATCTATTGACCAGGTGCCTTGGGCATACCCGGAGCGCCCGGGGCGGCAGGCGGTTTTGGGGCGCCAGGAGCACCAGGGGCCTTGGGGGCACCAGGAGCGGCAGCTGCAGCGCTAGTAGTTGCCATGGATTCATCAATCGGCTCTTTGCAGCTTGGGCAGTTGGGAGGAAGGTGCCCTCCTACGGGAGTGATTGTTGAGCCGCAATTCGGGCAAGGGAACGGCCCAATCGCCGATACTTCTGCAGGTCTGAAACACATATAACGTCTCCTATCATGAATCAAGGGTGCTCTATTGTGCAAGAATGCTCATTGAGAGCTTGTGAAACGCGCGCCGGGGAAGCCCACGACGCGCATTTTATCAACGGCCGCATGAGTTTTAGGGAGATACCTTCAATAGGCTGCGACTAACAAAATGATGCATAGCTGGCTTTCAACATACCTAGCAGGGAACGTACAGGGCCATATGGCTCTTGGTGCCCACCTTCTTGACAAGTTCAGATACGGGGCCGTATTCCATTACCGCAGCTTGACAGTGTTTCACACACGTAGGCTTCTTGCCCGCCTCCACACGCTCTGCGCAGAGATTGCATTGATCGGTGAAGGCAACATCATAGCTGAACTGCCATTTGGTCTCGCCACCGACCTCGTAAGGGTAGGGCCCTATCTCGAAGACCTTAATGCCCCACTGGCCAACAGGAAGCTGATGCTCGGTCTGACATGCGAGCTCACATGCATGACAACCAGTACACCATTCGTAATCAACAAGAATGCCATTGCGCTCCATGTCTACTCACCATCCTTTACCTTGTACATCTTGCAAAGCAGGGCCTTCCCGTTTGAGCCGAAGCCCGCCTTGCCGGTCTGATTCTTGCACAGCTGGTTGATGTTGACGTCCCACACGCCGAAGTTGTGTG
The DNA here is from genome assembly GCA_964346845.1 of uncultured Eggerthellaceae bacterium. Classification (GTDB taxonomy): domain Bacteria; phylum Actinomycetota; class Coriobacteriia; order Coriobacteriales; family Eggerthellaceae; genus CAKUOV01. The sequence continues at coordinate 11,847 of CAYFWL010000055.1, forward strand.
GTGATGCACCGTCTTCCTCGGGGTACCACCAGGCATGGTCGCAAGCCAGCTGCCAAGGCGGCACGATGTGGCTGATCTTCACGGTGCGTTTGGCGCGACCGCGGTTGTTCTCAAGCCAAACCCACTCACCTTCCTCAAGACCGTATTCCTTGGCGACTTGGGGGTTCACCTGAACCTGGGGGTTAGGCTTGACGGCGCGCAGGTGCGGCGCCTGGCGATGCTCAGAATGAAACGACATCCAGTCACGAGAGCCGGTGGTCAGGATGAATGGGTACTTCTCGTATAGGTCAGGGTTCTCTACCGGGCTCATGGACGGTTCTGCGAAATACGGAAGAGGATCAAGACCGAAGTTGCTAAACAATGTGGACCACAGCTCGATACGGCCGGTCGCCGTCTCGAAACCCGGCTTGCCGTCCTTGCGCAGGAGGCCCTTCTCATGCTCGTAGTACTCGGACTTCTTGTAGATGGGGGCCATCTGCTGAACTTCCTTGTAGGTGGGAGTGCCAATATAGGTATTGGCCATGAAGTCGGTGAACATGTCCTCGACGTTATCCCAGGGCCATGCCTCGGGGTTGAAGCGCTTGCCCAACAGCAGGTTGATCTCCATGTCGGACTTCGCCTCGCCAACCTGGCAGGAC
>CAYFWL010000056.1:0-6472 GCA_964346845.1 uncultured Eggerthellaceae bacterium
CAGTTCATTGAGGCCGGATGCTGCGAGAGCAATGCCGCCGCCAATGAACAATAGGCCGGGGCCAGGGAGGACAAGCAGGGGCAAGCCTATGAGTGCGAGTGCACCGCCGCCCAAAATTTTTGCAGCAGCTCCTGTCAGTGTGGGTCTTTTCCCCTTGTCGACAAAAAAGGCGTTGGAGTGGACATCGTTTGCGGTGCCATTTACGAACTCGGTGCGTACGCGATGAGCGCTCGAGGCACTTGATGAGCGGACGTTGCGAGCCGTGCTCTGTCCACTGAAGTCGAAGGGGGTTTTGCTGGATGCCGGGTTTGCGGGTTTATGCCAACGGCTGTCGCCGGATTGAGGATTGTGGTATGTGTAGTACGTCATGAGATGAGCCTCACTTTCTTGCCGTCCCCGAGTTAGTGTTGGACGACGTTTGGTTCTTGCTCAGTATGTCATGGAATAACGCCTGATAAGGATCACAGGCTGAACGGTAAGCTCACTGTTACGCACTGTTTCCCCACCGTTGACATCCTGTCATTTATGGGCTCCGTCAGCGGCAAATTCCCAAGAATCCTTAAAGTTTTATAGAACTCGTCACGGCGCGGCACTTAGATCCATTGGTCCAATACGGAAGAGAAAGGCCGCGTTTCGGAAACGCTCTTACCACCAATAATGAGAGACTGCGGCTATCCGCAGTCTCTCGGAAGATTCATATTGCAGGAAGGAGCGGCGCTGCCGCCGGAGGCGACAAGGAAAGCGGGCGTCTTGAAACGTGGCCCTTCTCCTCCGCTCACTTCACCATGCTTCTTAGAAGTAGCGCTCCAGAAGACCCTTGAGTGCCTTGCCATGGCGAGCTTCGTCGCGAGCCATCTCATGAACGGTGTCATGGATGGCGTCCAGGCCGTTTTTCTTGGCGCACGTTGCCAGCTCGGTTTTGCCAGCGGTAGCGCCGAATTCGCAATCAACGCGCCACGCCAGGTTCTTCTTGGTGGAGTCGGTCATGTTGACCTCACATTCTTCGCCCAAAAGCTCGGCAAATTTAGCGGCATGCTCGGCCTCTTCGAAAGCGGCTTTTTCCCAGTACAGACCAATTTCGGGGTAACCTTCGCGATGGGCAATGCGAGCCATGCACAGATACATGCCGACTTCGGAGCACTCAGCCTGGAAGTTTGACTTCAGCTGATTCAGGATGTATGCCTTATCTTCATCGGAGACATCGGGGTTGTCCTTGACCGTCTGACCGTAGATGCCGAATTTATGCTCGGCTGCCAGCTTGAGCTCTCCTTCAACCTTCTCGAACATGCTGGCGCTGGCGCCGCAGATGGGGCATTTGAAATCCTCGGGCATTTCGTCGCCCTCATAGATGTAACCGCAAACTTTACAAACCCATTTCGTCATTTTTGTTTCTCCTTTAGTCTCATCGCCCGTCACTTTCGGGGCGTTTTCCCTGATGGTTGCTGCGGGTACAGAAGCCGTTTGAACTTCCTGCTTCTTGCGTATCCGATAACCCGCGTAGGTGATGCCGGGTTCATCGGAAAGCTTGACGGCTTCGGTGACCTCGGCGGTGAACTGAATGTGGCTGCCTAAATCTTGGCTGGCGATAATCTTGCAAGAAACGAAGCCGCAAGAATCGCTCACATAGAGCAGCCCGTTTTCGCTTCGTGCCAGTGCCGTAGTGCTTGCATCTTTGAACTTGTCAACGTCGCGGCCGGACTGCATGCCAAAATGCTGGAAGAAATCCAGAGGAGTGCTCTCGGGCAGGATGGATAGGTTGAATGTGCCTGCCTGCGCGATGAGTTCCGGGGTGAAATTCTCCTTCATGCAGCTGACCGTGATATGAGCAGGACTGGCGGCAGACTGCATGGTGGCATCTACGATACAGCCATTGTCGCGACCATCGTAATGGGCGGTCAGTAGATACAGACCATAGCCCATGGAGTAGAACGTGGTTTTATCAATCATACGCACTCCTTTTCTTCAAGCATGCCTTGGCAGCTGGGACAGACACCATCGAACTGAATGGAGCTTCTGACAATAATGTACCCCGATGCTCGGACAGCTTGCTTCTCGGTGGTGGAAATCAACGGAATGACCACGTCGTCAACGCGCCCACAACAGGAGCAGCGCACATGATAGTGAGGGAATGTCTGGTGATCGAAGCGATCGGCGCCGTTGTTGATGCGCACGCGACCGATTTGACCCGCGTCCGCCGCCTTGTTCAGTAGGCGATACACGGTTGCCTTGCTGATGGACGGAAGGTTTGCGTGCACGGCATCGTACACGGCATCGGCCGTGGGATGATTGGCCAGGGTACGGAGCGTTTCGAGCACGATAGCCTTTTGCACGGTATTGCGGGTTGTCATATGAGTCCTCCTTTCATTAATGATAATATATACTATATAGGAATCATTATCAATAAGTTTATCAATCTTCTATAGGTTAATATCATGTAAGCAGCGCGTGTGTCTGCGCGCGCCCTTGACACTGCGTTTCTGAATGGGACGGCCAGCTCTTTCGGCCGTTTGCTCAACATCGAATCTAGCATCGAATATAAAGGGCGGGTCTTTTGCTATCAATTACCATAAAAATACCTGCTGAAAGCTCAATTTCCCATTGACTTCAGGACTCATGGCTTATAAAATACACGGGTTCGCTTTCAAAAGCCCCGTAAAGCAAGGTAAGCCGGAGCGCTGCTCAAGGAGTCCAGGCCGGAGGCAACGTAAGGTGGCGTAGGAACCCATCGTCCGTAATACTTGCACTTTTGAAGACTAACAATTTTTCGCCTGTAGCTTCATCGGGCGAAGCACAGTAAGTGGAGGATTATAGTGAAAACGTATCAGGCAAAGCCGCTTGAAGTAGAGCGCGAATGGCTGGTCATCGATGCCGAGAATCAGGTTCTCGGTCGTGTTGCCACCAAGGCTGCTCAGCTTCTCAAGGGAAAGCACAAGCCACAGTACACCCCTCATGTTGATACGGGTGACTTCGTCATCGTCATCAACGCCGAAAAGATCAAGGTTACGGGCGCCAAGGCAACTTCCAAGGAATATTACCGTCACAGCGGTTATCCGGGTGGCCTCAAGTGCGAAACGTTCGCTGAGGCTATGGCCAAGCACCCCGAGCGCATTATGGAGCACGCGGTTCGCGGTATGCTCCCTAAAGGCACGCTGGGTCGCGCAATGGGCAAGAAGCTGAAGGTATACGCTGGTGCTGAGCATCCGCATGCAGCCCAGAAACCCCGTAAGATTGAGTTGGAGGGTTAAACATGGCAGGTGAAGCTCTGTATTACGGCACTGGTCGTCGTAAGAACGCGGTAGCTCGCGTTCGTCTCGTTCCGGGCACTGGTAAGGTTACTGTTAACGGTCGCGATGGCAGGGAGTACTTCGGTCGTGAAGCTCTGTTGAATATGGCGACGACTCCGTTCAAGGTTACCGACACTGTCGATCACTTCGATGTCATCGCTCGCATTAACGGCGGCGGCATTTCTGGTCAGGCCGGCGCCCTGCGCCATGGCATTTCCCGTGCGCTCTTGAGTGCCGGCGAATACCGCGCCGAGCTCAAAAAGGCTGGCTTCCTCACGCGTGACCCTCGTGTTGTCGAGCGCAAGAAGTACGGTCTGAAGAAAGCTCGCAAGCGCCCTCAGTTCTCCAAGCGTTAATGCTTGCTGCAAGAACGACTGCACAAACAAAGAACCCCGCTCTCAGAAGTGGGGTTCTTGTTTTTGGGTGGCGAAGCGGAAACTGGCAGGAAAAGCCGATTTGTCAGGGGGAAACATGTGCCATTTCTGGGGAAAAGGCGCTATTTTCGAAGTTTGAATGCTTATTTCAGGGGGAAAGGCGCATTTTCCCCCTGACAAATCGGCTTTTCCTGCCAGTTTCTCCCGGAGGGTGCTTTCGGTCACGCGTCCCGCGCCCCCCGCGCCCCCCGCGCCCCCCGCGCCCGCATGCCCGCGCACGCACCCGCGCACGCCCCATACAGCCCGCCCGCATGTAGCCCGCCCGCATGCAGCCCGCCCGCATGCAGTCCGCACACTCGCCCGCGTCCCATGCAGCCCGCCCGCATGCCCGCGCACCCGCACGCCCCATGCGCCCCGCACGCCCCGCTCGCCCACGCCCGCGCACTCGCCGCCCCGAACACTCGCCCACGCCCGCGCCCGCATGCAGCCCGTGCATTTACCGAGCATTTGTGCCAGGGTGATGTTTTCCCCCGTTGTTTTTTGTCTGATTAGAGCACACGTGCTATCGTTGCAAGATATCTTTTGAGCATGAAAGGGATGTGCTTTTATGAACAAGATCGATGAAATTTACGGCACCATGGTCTTTGACCAGCGCGCAATGCAAAAGAGACTGGATCCTCAGGTTTGCGAGAGCCTGAGAAAAACTATCCATGATGGCGAGGCGCTGGATTCCGAGGTGGCCAATGCTGTCGCTCAGGCCATGAAAGAATGGGCCATGGAGCGGGGCGCTACCCACTACACCCACTGGTTTCAGCCACTTTCGGGTACCACTTCTGAAAAGCATGATGCCTTTCTGGACCCCCAGGATGACGGTTCGGCTATTGCTAAGTTCTCCGGAAAAGACCTGATCCAGGGCGAACCTGATGCATCAAGCTTTCCTTCGGGCGGTCTGCGTGCCACCTTCGAAGCGCGTGGCTACACTGCTTGGGATCCCACCAGCTACGCTTTCATCAAAGACGAGGTCTTGTGCATTCCCACTGCTTTTTGCAGCTACACAGGTGAGGCTTTGGACAAAAAGACGCCGCTTTTGCGCTCCATGAAGGCGATTGAGGAACAAGCTCGTCGCGTCTTGGACGTTTTGGGTGAAAATGACGGGCAGCATATTACGGTAACCGTCGGCGCCGAACAGGAGTTTTTCCTGATTCCTGAGCGAGATTATGCTACCCGTGAAGACCTGGTTATGACGGGCCGCACCCTGTTCGGCAGTGCGCCCTGCAAGGGTCAGGAACTTGAAGAGCACTACTTTGGCTCTATTCGCCCCACGGTCAACGAATTCATGAAGGAACTGGATGACGAGTTGTGGGCTTTGGGCATTTCCGCGCGCACCAAGCATAACGAGGTAGCTCCCGCCCAGCACGAGTTGGCGCCCATTTTCACCAACGCCAACCGTGGCATTGACGAGAACCTCTTGATCATGGAAAAGATGCGTCTTTTGGCCAGTCACCACGGCTTAGCCTGTCTTTTGCACGAGAAGCCCTTCGAGGGCATCAACGGCAGCGGCAAGCACAATAACTGGTCTCTTTCCATGGGTAAGAAGAACCTGCTAGATCCCGGCGACAACCCCATGGGCAACTTGCGTTTTTTGGTGATTCTGGCTGCTATTGTCGAGGCGGTGGATAACTACCAGGACCTTCTGCGTGCCTCTATCGCTTCTGCAGGTAACGATCACCGTTTGGGTGGCAATGAGGCGCCTCTCGCTATCGTTTCCATCTACCTCGGCGATGACCTGGGTAAAGTGGTTGATGCTTTGGTGTCCGATGCTGAATACAGCCGTGTTGAGCGCGCGCAGATGGACTTGGGTATCGATGTTATCCCCAATTTCTTGCTGGACACTTCTGACCGCAACCGTACCAGCCCCTTCGCTTTTACCGACAACAAGTTCGAGTTCCGTATGCCTGGCTCGAATGTGAACCTGTCCGATGCCAACACGGTGCTGAACACCGCTGTGGCTAAGAGCCTGAAGCGTTTTGCCGACGCGCTTGATGATTTGCCCCTCAACAAGGCACGTGTCGAAGCGATGCAGTACGTGAAGGATACCCTGCGCGCCCATGAACGCATCATTTTTAACGGCAACGGCTATGCCCACGAGTGGGAAGAGGAAGCTGCCCGTCGCGGTTTGGCCAACAACAAGGATACCGCCTCGGCGCTGCCCTGCATGATCGAGCAAAAGACTTTCGATCTGTTTGCCGAGTTCAATGTGCTTACCGAAGCTGAGATTCGCAGCCGTTATGAAATAAAGCTGGAAAAATACGCCAAGCTCATCAACATCGAAGCACGCGTTATGGAGCGTATGTCCCGGCGCACCTATCTGCCGGCTATCACGCGGTTTGCTCGCGAGACCGCCGAGGCTGCAAGCGCCTTGGAGGCTATCGGCGTGGAAAACGATACCTCTCGGGAGCTAGCGGCAAAGCTTGGGGAGGGCTTGCGTCGTGCGCATGAGGCGACTCAGGCGCTGCTGAGCGCTCACGCTCAGGCAGAGGCTATCAGGATTCCCCAAGCCAAGGCTAACTTCTACGCTGCAAACGTAGTGCCTGCTATGGAAAAACTGCGTGAGGAGATCGACGAGCTGGAAATCATTACCAGTCGTGATGTGTGGCCGGTGCCCTCCTACAACAACATGCTGTTCTACGTGTAAAACTATGCGGTCGGGTTGTGACAAGGGGACAGGTCATTTGTCATAAAACCGCTCGCCCTTCTTTGAGCCTCGCTGCGTGCGGGGCTTTTTTATGACAAATGACCTGTCCCCTTGTCACA
>CAYFWL010000056.1:6572-12463 GCA_964346845.1 uncultured Eggerthellaceae bacterium
CGGGGCTTTTTTATGACAAATGACCTGTCCCCTTGTCACAAAACCAAGTCTTGTTGCTAGATCTCAAAGCTCAAGCCATCGGCGGCAGCTTCGACGCGGCCCCGGTATTGCTCCAGATAAGCGTTGAGCTCCACGAGCGTGATAGGCTCGGTGTAGTGCATGCAGAGGTGGGTGAGGTAGATTTTTTTCGCCCCCAGTTCAAAACCTTCCTCGATGCACTCCTGCACACTGTGGTGAGCTTGGGGAGCGGGACAGCTTTTCCAGTAGGTGGCATCCATCGCCAGCACATCAACGCCACGCACGCGGTCGGTTGTTTCTGCGGGTAGGCGCCCTGTGTCGCTCGCGTAGAACAGCCGCATCTGAGGTGTCTCAACCAGGTAGCCATAGGTGCCCTGCTCATGAGTCACCGGTAGAGCGGTGTAGCGTACCCCATCGAACTCATGCGTCTCAAAGGGCTCCAGCGCATGCTCGTCAAGAGCGTAGCTCATGTAGTGGAATTCATAGTTGATTTCTTCAAGCGTTTCGCGGCTCGCGTAGGTGGGAAGGGCACAACGGGTGCGCAGCTGCATCATGTATTCCATCTCGCAGAGGCCGCTGACGTGGTCGGAGTGGCAGTGGGTGAGAAGAAGCTGGTCGATAGCGCGTACGTTTTCGCGGATCAGCTGGTGCCGCGTGTCGGGCGGCGTGTCGATGAGCAGTGTACCTCCTGCTCCGCGCACCATAACGCTGCAATCGCCACGGCGTGCTGCGGGGTTTTCTCGCGCTTCTTCGCAGGCGGGGCAGTCGCAGAAAAAGGCCGGCACGCCGCATCCGGCGCCTGTTCCCATGAAGGTAAACGTGTGCTTTGACATGGCTTGATCTCCCTTGACTGACGCGTTCTGCCCGTAACGATATTCGTGCTCTGAGAAATTATACCGCTCTCCGCTCAAAACGCGCTTTTCTCACGCTAAAAGGACGTTCTTCGCGAAGCCATTCCTCGTTATTGGATATAATCCACTAGCTGGAATGTTGTATCCAAAGCTGCTTCATGCATGCACGTGCGAACTTGATGCGGTACGTACCTGCATGAAATTGCCGGACACGCATTTCTCCTGCGGAGTCTTTCGCTTTGCGGGAAAGATTGGTAAGACGAGAAGAAGAGGAAAGGTAGATGACTAAAGGTGAAAAGCAAGGGCTTTTTCAGCGCATTCTGAAAAAACCCAGCATGGACACCCAGGCAGATATCAATGCTCCTGGTGTGGAAGTAGTGAAATCGCTTTGCTACTTCTGTCATGCTAACTGCGGCGTCATCGCTTATGTTAAAGACGGTGACGTCATTAAGATTGAGGGCGACCCCAATTACTCCAGCCAGGGTGGCTTGTGCTGCCGTGGCACGAGTGCTCTGAAGCACGTCAATCACCCCGCCCGTATCAACCATGCTCTGAAGCGTGTGGGGGAGAAGGGCGAAGGCAAGTGGGAGCAGGTTGACTACGACACCGCAATCAAAGAAGTTGCCGAAAAGCTCAACCAGATCAAGGCCGAAAGCGGCGCAGAGGCAGTGTGCTCTGCGGGCGGCACGACCCGCACCGATGACTGGGCTCGTCGTCGCTTCCTGAATCAGTTTGGTACGCCTAACGGCTTCCACAACGCACTGCTATGCTGGATTCCCACGTTCATGGCGGAAACCTGCGTTGCGGGCTGGTCTCCTTTCGAAACCGACCTGGGTGGCGCACGCAGCCTGATTCTGTGGGGCATGAATCCCGCAGCATCAAGTCTGCCCTCCATGCATGGCTATTGGGACTTGATTCAGGGCGGCATGAAGACCATCGTGGTTGACCCCCGTTATTCGGAGACGGCTGCAAAGGCGGATGTGTGGTTGCCCTTGCGTCCCGGTTCTGATGCGGCCTTGGCTCTGGCTCTGCTGAACACCATCATCATGGAGCGCCTGTACAACAAGGAGTTCGTGGATACCTGGTGTGATGGTTTTGAAGAGCTGAAAGCCCATGTGAAGCCCTATAAGGCATCGTGGGCTGCTCCTATCACCTGGCTGAGCGCCGATCAGATCAAGGAAGCCGCTCGCCTGTATGCCAAGAACACGCCGGGCTGCATTCAGTGGGGATGCACCTGGGATCAGCTCGGTCGTTCTTCGACCACCGCTGCTCATGCGCTGGCTCTGATTCGCGCCATCTGCGGCAATTTGGAAGTTCCTGGTGGTGACGGCATGCCCGGTCCTGCGCTGAACTATCTCACCGATGAGGAGCTCGAGCTCAACGAGCTTTTGCCCGAAGAGCAGAAGGCGAAGCAGATTGGCTCTAACAAGTTCAAGCTGACTTCGTGGCCAGGTTACCAGCTGGTTTCCGATAACGCTAAGCGCACCTGGGGTAAGACCCTGCCGGCAGAGTGGTTCTGCGAAGCGCACGGCCCCAGTGTCTTCAAGGCAATCCTCACCGGCGATCCGTACCCGGTTCGTGCCCTGATCAACTGCGCCACCAACCCCATGATGTCCTACGGTGACTCTAAGATGGTTCTGCAGGCAATCAAGAAGGTTGAATTTTTGGTCGTTGTTGACTACTGGATGACCCCCACCGCCCTTTTTGCCGACTACATTTTCCCAGCAGCTGGTGCGCTGGAGCGTCCGATTATCGTCACCCACTACGGCGCAACCGATTCCCTCATGGGTGGTCGCCGCGCTATCCAGCCCAAATACGATCGTCATACCGATATGGTCTTCTGGCGCAAGTTGGGTCTGGCCTGCGGTCAGGATCCTGCCAACTGGCCTTGGGAGACCGAGGAGGAGGCGTACTACGCTATCCTGGAGCCCATCGGTTTGCCCATAAGTTCGTGGGATGAGTTCGTTGAGAACGTTCGCATGTACTACCCGCCGCTGCACCAGAGCAAATACATTGCCAATGGCGGCTTCTGGACTCCTTCGGGCAAAGTGGAGTGCAACTCCACGATCCTGCGTGAACTGGGTTATCCTGGCATGCCCTCCTATCTGGGCTGCTCCGAGAACGAAATCGATGATCCCGAGGTGGCTGAGGAGTATCCCATCGTTTTGACAACGGGCGGCGGCTTTATGCCCTATCATCATTCCGAGCACTTCAATATGCCCGAGATTCGTTACCTATCTCCCGACCCCTATTTCAGCATCAACCCTGAACTGGCTGAGAAGCTGGGCATCAAGCAGGGCGACTGGTGCTGGATTGAGACGCGCCGTGGACGCATCAAGATGCGCGCCGATGTCGAGCCTGTTGTCGATCCGCGTGTGGTCTTCGCGCCTCGTGGCTGGTGGTTCCCCGAACGCGACGGTTCCGATGATTTGGATAATCCCTTCGGTTGTCTGGAATCCAATGTCAACGTTCTGACCTCGGTCGACGACGAGCACTGCGATCCCATGGGCGGCTCCTGGGCCAACCGTGGTCTGATGTGCAAGGTGTACAAGTGCACGAAGGAAAACGAGCGCACTGCTGCCGATAACGCCTTCTCCATCCCCGGTTCTGACGCGGCCAAGAGTTTGGACGTGAAAGAGGCCGTCCACCGTATGCCCAGCGACTTCATCAAGGCGCGTGAGGACGTTCCCTTTGAATGGCCTCAGCCTGACTTTGAAGTGCCCGAAGGGTACGAATGGGTGTGGCAGAACAATACCCTGTATCGCAAGGACAACAAGTTCAAACTTGATGCTTCTGGCTGGCTGATCAATCCACGCACCAAGGGCTACCATGACGCGACCTACTGCTACCGCTACGATGCCGAGGCTCAGTGCCTGGTCGACGATGCCACGGGCGATCGTTACGACATGCAGTACAATAAACTGGCCCCTGTTATCTGCGGCGTTCAGACCTACCCTGGTCAGGATGCGCCTTACGCGGTACCCGAGCAGCTGACGTGGGATATCGATTTGGGCTATGCTCGTCTGGGTGACAAGCCCTACATCTACGATCCCAACAGTGGCTGGATGATGGATCCGCAGACCATGGCCTATCATGACGCCAACTATGGCTATCGCTACGATGCCGAGGCTCAGTGCCTGGTCGACGATGCTACGGGTGCCAAATTCGATATGCAGTACAACCCTATTGCTTAGAAGTGATCGAGTAGGAAGGAATTACCATGACCCGTTACGCTATGGTCATCGACAAACGTCGTTGCATCGGTTGTCATTCCTGCACGGTTGCTTGCCGTACCTGGAATAAACTGCCGATTGATATTGTTTACAACCCGGTTCTGACCGAGGGCGTTCAGGGCTCTTGGCCCAATGTCCATCGTGAATGGACCCCCATGCTTTGCCAGCATTGCGAAAAACCCGCCTGCGTCCCCGCCTGCCCCACGGGTGCGAGCATCAGGGACGAGGACGGTACGGTTTGGGTCGATTACACCAAGTGCATGGCTTGCAAAGTTTGCGTCAACGCCTGCCCCTATGGCATGCGCGACGTCTCCAAGACAGAAGAGTTCTTCCACCGCTTCGTGCGCAAGTGCACCTTCTGCCGTGAAGCACGTCAGCTTAACCCTGATGAGCAGCCTTATTGCGTAAAGACCTGCCATCAGAAGGCTCGTATCTTTGGCGATCTGGATGATCCGAACTCTGAAGTATCGAAGATTGTCAGCTCTGTTCGTACCGAGCGTTTATTGGAGGATTTGGGAACTGGTCCCCAAATCTATTACGTACCTGACATGGGAGGTAGGCTCTAATGCGTCATCATTATTGGGAATGGCCCATTGCCACCTATCTGTTCCTGGGCGGTATGGGCGGCGGCATGTTCTTCTTGGCCGCAGTGCTTTCGTTCTTTGTTTTTCCCGAGCAGGCCGTTATGCTGGGCACTGCTCTGGCATGGCCGACGTTCTTCGCCCTGGTTTGGTTGGCTATCGGCTCCTTTTTGCTGGTCTTTGAGTTGGGTCAGCACTATGCTTTTGTGTATGTGTTCCTGAACTCGATGACCTCCGTTATCGGTCATGGTGCTCGCTTGTTGGTGGTTGCCCTGATCTTCGGTTTGCTCTGGTGGCTTTCTTTCCTGCCGTGGGAATGGATTGCTCCTTTGGCCAACTTCCTGGCAGTCTTCCGCGGCTTCAACCTATTCTTGGCGGGCTTGAGCGGTTTTTGCATCATGCTGTATACGGGTGTGCTGTTCTCGAGCCTGAAGGCGCATTCCTTCTGGGCGACGCCGGCTATTCCCGTGCTGTTCACCGTTTCCGCCCTGTCCACCGCTTGTGCATGTACCATGCTGTGCCTGGGCTTTACGGGCTTGTACCCCGACCTGCCTCCGGTTGGCTTGGCAGCTATCGCTGGCGTTGGCCATGAGGTTCATGAGCTGTTGCACACGCTGGACATCGTTCTAATTGTCGCTGAGATTACGGTGCTGCTGCTGATTGTTCTGTCGTTTTTGGGTGCTGGCAACAAGACCGCACACGATGCGGCCGATCGTTGGGTTCGTGGTGCCTACGCCAAGTATTTCTGGATTGGCATGGTCTGCTGTGGTCTGGTTTTGCCGTTGCTGTTCAACATCATCGGCTTGAGCGTTCCCGCTGCGGTGCTGGCCCTTCTGGGTGGTTGGTTGCTTCGCTTCCTCATCGTCTTTACCGACGATCGCGCTGAGGTTCCGGGTGAAACCAGGTACTTCAGCCGCCTGAAAGAGCCCGGTACTGAGTTTATGACCAAGTGGGCTGACGGCAAGAACATCTACTAAGGCGTTTTGCAGAACATGGAGGGGTCTAGCTCAGAGCGGTGGGCTAGACCCCTTTTGTTCAAAGGTCTTATGGTTTGAAGACAGCGTGTTGCGCTCACGCTTCCTTCCTTGAAGGCGATGCGTGTAATCAACACCTTGTCTTTTTGACATAGGGCAGCCATAGGGAAGCCAGCAATGAAAGGAGACCAGCTATATGAAGTCAAGGGTTAGACCGTAGATTCTCGGATTTTT
>CAYFWL010000057.1:0-12311 GCA_964346845.1 uncultured Eggerthellaceae bacterium
GTATCAATGAGAGAGGACAGGCTGAAGAAATCCTTCGAATTGGCGTAGGTCGGTGCGGCAGGTACGGAAATAAGGCGCGGCTCAAAATCGAAAAGCTCTCGCATGGTAACATCTTCCAAGGTGATGGCATTGTCGCGACAAACATGCAGGCAGAGTTTGCAGCGTAGACATTTCGAAGCGATGAACTCGTAGTAATCGCCATCGGCGTTATCGCGCGGCAGCACGCTTTTGACGAGAGCTTGAGAGGGGCATACCAGGACGCATTTCTTGCAGGCGGTGCAGGCTTGCTCATCGATGTGCAGTGATGCGAAACGGCGGGTCGCGATGCTCATATCTTGAGGTTCACCGAGTCGTTCGAGGGCATTTATCAGCTTGTCGTGCCGCGCGGGATCGGTCTCTAAAATCTGGACAGCCTTTTTTGCCACATCGATACCGGTAGCTTCTTTGACACCAAGGGCTGCCGCCTGCCGCGCGGTTTCCCTCATGGCATCTTTGGTGTGAGAGAAAAGAGACCTGCGTTCGTTTCGCAAAGCCTCAAAAGAAAAGTCACACTGCAGTTCTTCGGGAACGCCGGTGGTGGTAATCACCAGAGTGGTGTTACCCATGGCTTCCAGCATCTGGTTGACCTCGTCTGCCAGTTCGTGAGCGAGCTGTCCGCATCTCTTGTACTTGCAACTGCTGCAGTCGCCGTCAGCGAGTACGATGGTGGCAACGCCGTGGGCTGCCAGACCCAGCATGAGGGACTCATCTACGCGGGAGAGGCAATCCACTGCGGCTATCTTGGACGCATCGGGGCCTCGTTTTGTCATAACACGCGCGCAGGCAAAGCAGGCCATGCCCTCGGAGGCCTCGACGGCCTGAACTGCTGAAGTCGCCAGTTCGTCATCGCTGGGTATCAGGTGCATCAGGGCCTGGGTGGGGCAAACGGTGGTGCAAGCGCCGCAGTTGACGCAGGAGGTCTTGTCCACCGTCAGATGGCGCGGCTCCAACGTGATGGCGCCAACCGGGCACGCATCGACGCAGAGGCTGCAGCGTGAAAAGGTGTTGCGCAGAGGCATGCAACGACTCTTCTCAAAAACGGTATGCGCCTGGACGAGGGATTCGCTCAGCTCTACCAACTGGGAAAAATCGGCCATGATGTGTCCTTAGTCGAAGCAGAGGTTTTCCAGATGAGCCAGTTCATCGGGGGTGTTGGCGTTCATGAAGCAGCCGCCCATAGGCTCAGCTTCCAAAACACGGCTGTGCGGGAACTCTTCCACCTTCACTAAATCGAAAAAGGATTGAGCGCGCTTGTTTCCTTCATCCAGGCGTTTCTTGATAGCGGGGAGACAGATGTCTTTGCGATACAGGGCGTGGAAAGGCTCGAAGCCATGCTTGTTCACGGGAACAACCACATCGGCGCCCTTTTCGTTCATCTCTATGGCTTCGGCCTGCACTAACGATGCACTGGCGAGAACCATGTCGCAGGCCACCACCGCCACGTAGGGGCTGGAAGCTGCCTTGATAGCAGTGTAAAGACCAGGCAAAGCGCCGCGAAAATCACATTCATCCGGTACCAGCACGATGTTGAGTTCGGGATACATATCGTGCACGAAGGTCAGCTTATCAGCTTCGTTGGTGGTGATAATCAGCTCATCGGCCGCAGGAGCAAGACGCTCGATCAAGCGGCAGATCATCGGGCGACCTCCAAAAGGCACCGTTGCCTTGCTGCGTCCCATACGGCGGCTTTCGCCACCAGCCTGAATTACCACGCTCACGCGAGGGCGCACATAATAGGTTTCGAGGAAGTCAACTAGTGGCGTCACATCGTCTAAGGGGAAGGCGCGGATGCCGTAAGTAGCAGCTGCTTCAATCACTTCGGGAATGTCGGTTACGACGGCAACGGTCTTGCTCGAAGGCATTTTGTGGGCCACGTCCAAAGCGAGATCGCCTGTTAGTTGGGAGACGGGTGTCCGGGCTTCCAGCGCCTGCTCGATTAAGGCCTGGTCGGCGGCGTTGTCGGTTTTGGAAAGGCCGCGTAAAAACTGGGTGAAGTCGGTGTCAAGGGAAAATCCACGCTGGGCACCCTCCACAAACACACGAGCAACGTTAGCGTCGGCTTCGTTTCCCGCACGGATGATTTCAATAGAGGGAAGCCCGCTTTTGCGATAGCCTTCCACGACCACAATGTCGTGACCAGGCATGCTGCGTACAATCTCGCTGCATTCAATCTCTTCGGTAAGAGTTTTTATGCGGGCGATTTGCGCGGGAGAGGCAACGACGGTTTCGGAGGCGCCTGCCGCTCGATGGCGAAAGGAGTCTTTGCCGGGACGGTCCATCTCGAAATCGGTGTAATGGTGGTGTTTGATGCTTCCAACGTCATGGCCGCGGGCAACGAGGTTTGCAATGACCTTTTCAATTAAGGTGGTCTTACCCGAGTTATGGCGGCCTACGAAAGAAATAGCGGGGCTGGGAATATACATCGATCCTCCAGAGTACGTTTGCTAGGGACTGTTAAGTATAGCATGTTGGGAATAATACAAAAGTCCCGTTGGTGGCGCGTTTTCCGGAAGTGCAGCATCTGAGTTCATGGTGCTGTGGTATACTTGCAGCTGCTTTATTGCAATGGAGTGCTAAAGCGCATATCCATCGTTCACATTGGGGGGATTAGAAAGGATTCCATTATGAAAAAGAAGATCGTCGCCGCTCTTGCAGCGTGTGCCGCTCTTACCCTGAGCGTCTGCCTGCTGGCCGGTTGCACCAGCGGCTCGAGCAGCTCTTCCGCATCAGCTTCCGCTTCGGCGAGTGCCAGTGCTGCTGCCACCAAGCTTGTTGTCGGTTTTGACGCCGAGTATCCGCCTTACGGCTACGTTGGGGATGACGGCAAGTACAAGGGTTTCGACCTTGATTTGGCCGCCGAAGTGTGTTCCCGCAACGGTTGGACCTTTGAGGCTCAGCCCATCGACTGGGATGCTAAGGATTCTCTGATTGAGGCTGGCACTATCACTTGCATCTGGAATGGATTCACTCTGGAAGGCCGTGAGGGCCAGTACGCGTTCACCGAGCCCTATATGAACAATAGCCAGGTTATCATGACAAAGGCTGGTTCCTCTATCGCGAGCGAAGCCGATTTGGCGGGCAAGAGCGTTCTGACCCAGGCTGGCTCTGCTGCAGAGACCCTGCTGACCGATGAAAGCGAAGACGGCAAGGCTGCCCTAACTGCAACGTTTGCCGGTGGCAAGGTGACTACCATTGCTGATTACACCAACGCTGTTATGCAGCTGGAGTCCGGCGCTGTTGATGCCATTGCCTGCGATAGCTCCATCGCGGATTACTTCATGGCTCAGAAAAAGGATGCGTACACCGTTGCCCTGACCCTGTCGAGCGAGCACTACGCCGTTGGCTTTAAGAAGGACAACCAGGCTATGGCTGATACGGTGACTAAGACTTTGAAAGACATGGTCAAGGATGGCACCGTTAAGAGCATCTGCGATAAGTATGCTGAAGAGGGCATCAACGCTGATGCCTGGTGCTTGGAGGCCTAGTTCTTTCGAGGCAAGCTTTTTGGCGTGGCAAGCGGGGGCGAGTGGGGCGGTTTTCGCGACCGAGGCTGTGGTTGCGGCTGCGGTCGGAGCCGTATCGTGGCAGCGCTTCGCGGTGCATTGTGGTGATGCGGTGGCATGGCGGGGCATGGCGGCACCGCTGTGGGCGGGACGTCGTCGGCGCACCGAGGCGGCATGGCGGTACCGTTTTGTGGGCGGGACGCCGTTGTGGGCGGGATGCCGTTGTGGCTTCGTGCTCCGTTTTTCTGATGTCTCGGCGTAACGCGCTTTGCGTTGAATCGCTCTGCATTGAATAGTGGATGGTCGGCGGGCTTAAGGCTTGTCGACCATCTGCTCGTAACAAGGGACATGAATGGATTCATCAATTTTTGTAGACATATCTCAATTCCTGGGCCTCAAGATGAACTTCGATGTGTTTATGGGACTGCTTCTTGATGGGTTTGGGTTTACTGCGGGCATTTTTTTTGTCACGCTGATTGGCTCGCTGCCGTTGGGCGTGATCGTTGCGCTGGCTCGCATGAGCAAAATCAAGCCTCTTTCCTTTGTTACGGGTATCTATATTTCCTTTATGCGTGGAACACCTTTGATGCTCCAGCTTATGTTCATCATGTTCGCCCCTTACTATCTTTTTGGGCTGCCTTTAGGCTCCGATTGGAAGTTTTACGCTTGTGGTATCGGCTTCATTCTGAACTATGCCGCCTATTTTGCTGAAATATATCGAAGTGGCATTCAGTCGATTCCGCGTGGTCAGTACGAGGCTGCCGAGGTATTAGGTTACACGAGTACGCAAACCTTCATGAAGATTGTGTTTCCCCAGGTTATCAAGAGGATTTTGCCAGCTATGGGAAATGAAATCATCATGCTGGTGAAAGATACGTCGTTGGCCTACGTTTTGACTATCGCCGAAATGTTCAGCGCGGCTAAGGCGTTGGCTGCCAAAGAAGTCAGCATGATTCCGTATGTGGTGGCGGCACTGATTTACTGGGCTGCCTGCTTGATTATCGAATTCTTCCTGAACAAGCTTGAAAAGAAGCTGAGTTACTATCACGACTAGGGGGCAACCATGGTGGATACTCACGAAGTGCTCCTGTGTTTGGAGCATGCCAAGAAAAGCTTTGGCACCAACCAAGTTCTGAAAGACATTACACTCAAGGTTGAAAAAGGCCAGGTCATAGGTATTATCGGACCTTCGGGCGGCGGTAAGTCAACGCTGCTGCGTTGTGCGACTATGCTGGAAACCTTGGATGATGGCACCCTCTCGTATGGCGATTTGACGGTGTGCGCGGATGGCTCCTATGCGAGCAAAGAGATTCAGCGTCAGGCAAAAATGCGCTTCGGCCTGGTCTTTCAGAATTTCAATCTGTTTCCGCATTATACGGTGTTTCGAAATATTACCGATGCGCCGCTGACGGTGCAGAAGCGTGATAAGACCGAAGTTGAAGCTGAGGCGTTGGCGCTGTTGGAGAAGATGGGCCTGAAGGGAAAGGAGCACATGGTTCCCTGCGAGCTTTCCGGTGGTCAGCAGCAGCGTGTGGCCATTGCGCGTGCTTTGGCGATGAACCCCGCCATCTTGTTTTTCGATGAGCCCACATCGGCGCTTGATCCCGAGCTGACCCAAGAAGTGTTACGGGTCATCCGTGAGCTCGCTGAAGAGCACATGACCATGGTTATCGTAACTCACGAGATGGCCTTTGCGCGCGATGTAGCTGATCATATCGTGTTTATGGATGGTGGCGTTATTGTGGAGCAGGGACCTTCCGCGCAGCTCATCGATAATCCTCAGCAGGAACGTACCAAGGCGTTTTTGCGCAAGTACGAATAAGGCAGGACGGGGCAGGACGGGCGGCCACAGTGCCGTTTTTATGCAAAGGAGCCGGCTATGATCATCAAAGATGCCTATCTAGAGCGCGTTTTGGCAGGGCAGGAGTTTTTGCTGTTCGATGGCGGTTTTGGCACCTTGTTGCAAGCACGGGGCTTAAGCGAACCGGGAAAGATTGCCGATGTTTTGTGCGTCACTCATCCTGAAGCCATAACGGATATTCATAAAGCTTATGTTGCCGCAGGGGCAGATGCCGCCACCACCAACACCTTCAATACGAACACGCGTGTCCTGGAGGCTTCGGGGGCAAATGTCTCCGTCGAGGAGGTTTTCGCTGCGGCTGCAGCATGCGCTCGGGCGGCGGGGGCACCTTACGTAGCGGGTGATTTAGGGCCCTTGGGCGAGTTTTTGGAACCCTATGGTGATATTGAAGAAGAGCTGGCACATGAGCTATTTGCGCGTAATGCGAGAGCGGCGCAGGCGGCGGGCTGTGATTTGATCGTTATCGAGACCATGATGGACCTCAACGAGGCGGAGTTGGCGGTCCGTGCAGCGCGCGAAAACACTGATTTACCGGTATTCGTCACACTGTCCTTCAATGAAAACGGTCGCACGCTTTTTGGTTTCACGCCGAAAGAGGCGGCCGCCTCCCTGATAGGGGTGGGTGCCAATGGGGTGGGGCTGAACTGCTCGGTGGGGCCGGTGGAGGCGCTGCCCGTGGTGCAGGCGTATCGTGAGGCTTTAGGGGAACTTCCCCTGGTGGTACAACCCAACGCAGGCTTGCCCGATATGAGTAGTGGGCAAGCGGTGTATACGTGTTCGCCGGATGAGTTCGCACAGGCTCTTGCAGCCCTGATGGATGCGGGCGCTAGGGTGCTTGGTGGTTGCTGTGGTACCACGCCGGAACACATCGCGGCAGTTCGCGCACGTATCGACCATCGCGCGGAGGTGCTGACAGGGGAGTAAGTCAGAATAATTGAAAAAACTCCTTGACCGTGTATCTGAATCGACTATACTACTTCTTGCCCAATTTTTTGGGGTGTTAGCTCAGTTGGTAGAGCGCATGGCTGGCAGCCATGAGGTCACGGGTTCGACCCCCGTACACTCCACCATGATGAATCTGTTCGAACCCCTGAATCCGCTGATGATTCGGGGGTCGAATTGCTTTCAGGGACCGAGGGCGAATCTGCTAGAACCCTCTTGAGGCCGATTCGGGCAGGCTCGTCCTTCGAAATGTCGTAGTTCAGCGCCACGGTCACCTCATCGTCTCCGACGATCACCTGGTAGACAAACGCCTTCAGGATGGCCTTATCGTCGAGCGTCACAACCCTGTCGCCCCGTCACAACCAGGCAAACGTTCCGCGAGGGGTACGCGGCGCGAAAAGAAAGCCCGCCAAAGCGGGCTTTCGTACGTACGGAGGAGAGAAACGAAACGGAGCCTATCCGATAACAGGCAAATCGTCCTCGTGAGCTTCATCGCGAAAGGCGTGTTCTACGGCTTCCAGAACGGAGTCCAGGGCACCCTCCACCGCGTAAGTCTCAATGAGGCCATCATCGCAGTACTTGGCTACAGAGGGATCGATGGGCAACGTCGCTACGGCAGGGATGCCATACTTCTCGGCCACCGCAGTGCCTTGGGGCTCGCCAAAGATATGGTGCTCCTTACCGCATTCGTCGCACTTGAAATACGCCATGTTTTCCACCAGGCCAACAACGGGGACGCCGACTGAGCCAGCCAAGTTCACCGCCTTGCCCACAATCATGGCAACCAGTTCCTGAGGTGCAGAAACGGTTACGATGCCATCGACGGGCAGGCTCTGGAACACGGTCAGGAACACGTCAGAGGTTCCCGGAGGCATATCAACGAACAGGTAGTCAACATCCCCCCAGCACACCTCGTTCCAGAACTGGCTGATGATGCCGGAAACAACTGGACCACGCCATGCGACGGGGGTGTCTTCCTGGGGAAGAAGCAGGTTCACGGACATGATCTTAATGCCGCTTTCGGTCTCAGCAGGAATCAGGCCGTCTTCGCAGGCACTCATGCCGCCATTTTTTTCCAGACCAAAGGTGCGGGGAATAGAAGGGCCTGTCACGTCGGCATCCAGAATACCCACCTGGTATCCGCGTTTGCTCATCTCGGAAGCGAGCATCGAACAGATGCTGGACTTGCCAACACCGCCCTTGCCAGAAACAACACCAATTACCTTCTTGATGTTGGATTTCTTGTTTTGAGCCATGAAACGAGGACCGGCTTCACGCTCACCGCAGCCTTCTTCGCTGCAGCTGCTGCAGTGTCCACTACAATCAGACATCTCTTTCTCCTTTTTTCTCTTGCAGTAGCACTCTCGATATGTCACTGCTAAAAATTTGCCTTTCGCATCATACCACACGCAAAGAAAGCTTTACGAAAGCATCCTTGGACGGTTACTATACCGTTATGCAACTATATGACTGCATCCAATAAAGAATGGGGAAAGTGTCGTTAAGGCTGCGCTGCACGTGGGCATGCGTTCTGCGCGAACGGCTGCGCTCCGTACCGAGCCGGTGTCGCTGCGCGCGTGAGTGTGCTGTGTCGGGCTGGCGCTGTGCCGAGCTGGCGCTGTAACACACGTCTCGGCGCCGCAGCGTACGCATTGACGCTACGATAGGTGAGGTGGCATCCGGGGCACCTGCGGTGCCAGTGGGGCATGAAAAAAGAAAGAGGTACGTATGCTGTTTGTCGACATTGCATTGATTGACGAGAACTTTGACTGCAAGGAACATCAATGGGTGGGCGTGCGCGGTGATCGCATCGAGTACGTGGGTGATTGCGCCCCTGAAAGCCCCGAGAGCTTCGGCGAGGTATACGACGGCACGGGTCGTCTCATGATGCCCGCCCTCTACAACCTGCATGCTCATGCTCCGATGACGCTGCTGCGTGGCTATGCCGAGAACCTGCCCCTCCAGGCCTGGCTCAACGATGCTGTCTGGCCCTTCGAGGCAAAGATGACTGCCGAGGATAATTATTGGGCAACGCTGCTTTCCTGCGCTGAGATGTCCCGCTACGGCTGCGTTTCCTTCTCCGACATGTACTACCACACTCCGCAGCGCGCCCAAGCTGTTGTCGAGGCGGGCATGAAGGCTAACCTGTGCACCAGCCCCTTGGCCTTCGAGCCCAAGGATATTTCCGAGTTCCCCTGTTTTGCCGAGATGGAAGACGGCATTGCTCACCATAACGGCGAGGCAGAGGGCCGCATTAAGTTTGAGGCGTGTGTTCACGCGGAATATACTAACAATGACGTGACCTGCAAAAGCATTGTCGAGTGGGCAAAGGAAAACGGCGTGGGCATGCAGGTCCATCTGTCGGAAACCGCATCCGAGGTTGAGAATTGCAAAGGGCGTCACGAGGGGCTGACGCCGGCCCAGTGGTTTGATTCTCTCGGTGCTTTCGATGTGCCTCTAACTGCCGCCCATTGCGTCTGGATCGATGAGGCCGACATCAAGCTTATGGCCGAAAAGGGCGTCTCCGTTGCCTTGAATCCGGCTTCCAATATGAAGCTGGCCAGCGGATTTGCCCCCGTTGCCGCACTGCTGGAGGCGGGCGTGAACGTCTGCTTAGGTACCGATGGCATGGCTTCGAACAACAACCACGATATGTTCCAGGATATGTATCTCATGGCTTTGCTGCCCAAGGGTCACCTGCTCGATCCCGCTGCGATTACGCCCAAGCAGGTTCTGGCTGCCGCTACGCGCAACGGCGCTGTTGCTCAGGGTCGTTGCGATTGTGGGCTGATACGGGAAGGCTTTAAGGCTGATCTGTGCGTGTTGGATGTGACGGGACCCTCGTGGTGTCCTACGACTGACCCTCTGGTGAATATCGTCTATTCAGGCCATGGCTCAGATGTGGTTCTTACTTTGTGCGACGGTCGCGTGGTGTACCGCGAGGGGGTATGGCCCGGCATCGATGTGGAAGCCGTCAAGGCGGAAGTTGCCGCCCGCACCAAGCGCATCCAAGCTGAAGTCTGATAAGCCTGATAGTAGAGGGCTGGTCAGGGCGTATGCATCCAAGCGTGCGCCCTCCTTTTGGTTTTATGACAAGGGGACAGGTGATTTGTCACAAAATGAGACTCGAGTGCCCCTCGTGCCTCTCGAAATGACACAAAAAGCCACGCTTTGGGAAAGAATCTGCTCGTTCTCGGCTGTTTTCAAGCGCTTCGGAACCTGCGACCCAATCTGCGACCTGGGGAAACGGGATTGCTCGTTACCTTCAAGGCAGCCAGCCTTTCCCAAAGCGTGGCTTTTTGTGCAGCTTTCGGGTCCTCTCCCGCGCAGGACGCAAAATTTGTGACAAATCACCTGTCCCCCTGTCATAAAACTCTAGGCATCTTTGAGGGCGTCGACCATGGTGATAAGTTCCTGCTTTTTGTGGATACCAAGCTTGGCGTAGATATGCTTGTAGTGGGTACGCACGGTATTTTCAGAAACTACGTGCACCTCGGCGATACGCGAAACGCTGTAGCCGCGCACGATGAGCTCCATAATCTCAGTCTCACGGCTGGTCAGGCGATACTGTTCTTGGAGGATCTTGCAGCGCATGGTTATGCGGCTGGGACCCTTTTTGCGTTTTGCGTAGGGATCATCGTCGCTTTCGGGAGGTTCGAATTCGTTGTTGACCTGGTACTCCTCTTCGCTCAATTCAATGGTTCCGGCACGTGCGCTCCCGAATGCCTCCCTCCTGCCTCCATCGGCCAGCTGCATCGGTGGTTTGGGGGGCACCCCAAAAGAAATAAACTCTACGTTGTCGTATTGGGGCAGGTCGTTGGCGAAAAGCCCGCTTTTCCCCACAAAGGCATAGAGGGTCATGGTCAGAACCAAGAGCCCGATAACCGATACGGCGAAAATGGTCTGTGCCTCAAAAAGACGAATGGCTACCGCCACGTGGCCAAAGATGAAGCCGGCATTTTGCAGTAACCCCACGATAGCACCGAAAAAGCCATACACAAAGAAGGGGCTGCAACCTCGGTTGGTGCAGATATGGGCGCTTTGGAGCATGACGATGATGTTCGCGAAAGAAAACAGGAGGAACACCACTCCGCTGATAAAAGCAAGCGCGCGGCCCTCCACGAAGGGGAAAAGGGCAAGGCAGATGGCCACGAGGGGAAACGAAATCATGAACACAAGGCGTAAGTTCAGCGAAAAGGAACGGCGGCTCCAGAGGAGCAACAGCAAAAGGGAGATGGCGAAAAGGCCGACAAACGATGCGGCGTTGGTGGTATGGCCGAGGTTGACATCGGATACGGCGATGGAGCGCACGAGGCCCGAGGCAAAGCCCAAGGTGCCTATGGCAAAGGCGCTCTTCCAGTACACGCGTGCGATATGGGCGTAGACGGGAACGTTGGCACGCGGGTCGTCCTGGAAGACAGGAAGGTTTTTGTCGAGCTGTCTGAAGGACAGCAGTACCGCCAGGCCGCAGAGGGGGACAAAAATCAGGGGTACCAAAAACACGCGCACCGCCACCGGGACAAGGTAGAGAAGCATAAACAGAAGCGGTGCGGTGAAGGTGCCTGTAAGGATGATCAGGTTGCCGCGATCGAGGCCCTCCGCAGAGAAATAGCGCGCCCACACCAAGGACAAAAGAGTGCCGCCGATACCCATGCAGCAACCGGCAACGGAAACCAAGGCAATTCGCTGCTCGGGTATATAAAGAGCTGCAATCAGCAGCAGGCCACCGAGAAACGCAGGGAGAGACGAAGCGTCATGGAGGGGTTTTGTGACAAAAGAAGGCGTCTGGAAGGAGTAGACCACAACGGCTATGCAGGTCAGGAGAGATGCCAGGGACTGCGCCAACATGAAAGCGAAGGTCACGTCTTCAGTATGAAATTCATCGGGGAAGAAGGGAAAAACGCCGCCCCAGAGCGAACAGGCGTTGATGACCAAAAAGAGAGCATATCCCAAGATGGCGACGATGAACGCGGGAGTATAGGGAGACGGCGTATCCGCTTTCATGCTAGGCCACCAGCCCAACGTTCAAATAGGCGCAGTAGAAGGAAAAACGCGCAACGAGAATGCCTGCAAAGGCCAGCAGCGCGATGAAACCGGTGCGCCGGATATCCAGAACCCCTGCCTGCTTGTTCCAACGGATAGCGAAGAATACGGCGAAAAGCAAGAAGAGCGTCGACAGCGCAATAAGGGGCAGGTACTGAGGGAAGAGTTCCGTAAGCTGACTGGTGGTGCTGGTCAAATAGTAGAAATGGATGCTCTGAACGATTTCAGAAATAAGGAGGAGAACCGTGGAGAAAGCCATGATAAGAAAGATGATGCGCAGGATTTTCCGTGAGCATTCGTGTCGAGCGATAGCCAGCGTGAGCAAGAAGAGAAAAGAGCCAGCTAAAAAGGCGCTGAGAATCTGGTTGATTTGGGTGGAAGGCAAAAGCCAGCTCGAAATCGTGACAACGTGGTAGGCGTTAGCGGTGAACCAGATTTGCGCGATGCCCGCCAAGGTGGTGAGGGGGATGACAAAGCGTAGGCGGCGCATGCTCATACGGTCGCTGAAGCTTGCGAGCCAATAGATCCACGCCAGACCCGTGAAAACCACCGATGCAGCCACCTCGTTGGAGAGCGGTGAGCGACCGATGCCTGCCAAAACGTACAAGGCGTTGGCGGGCTTGCCCAGATGATTGGTGGACGCAATAAGCCCTATTAGGCAAAATGCCAAGGGAATGATAAGGTAATGATGCAGCCGCCTTTCAGCCTCTTCGTTGGTACCCAAGCTCAGTCCATAGAGGGTAAGGGCAATGTAGGCGAAGGTGCCCGCAGGGGTCAGAGCGGTGAAAAGGGACAAGGACAGTTGTTCGAGGCCTTGAGCAATACCGGTTTCCATGTTCTTACACCTCGTCTTCTTCGGGACCGTAAAGGGGTGTGGTCACCCGGATGAGATCATCGACATCGCCCGGCTCAAGCACGAAAGC
>CAYFWL010000058.1:0-11870 GCA_964346845.1 uncultured Eggerthellaceae bacterium
GGTTTTCGCTCTCGACCACCTCGATGATATCGAGACAGCGCATGCAGAGCTTACCGTTTGCGTAGGGATCTAGCGGGTCGCCTTCAACACGAGCCAGCTTGCCGTCTTTGGTGTACAGCAAGATGCCGCATGAGTCATGGCATCCCGGTGCGGTGTAGTTGTAGGTACGAGTGACGGTATAGCCGTCCTCTTCCCATGTCCACTCGCCCTCGTGGTATGCCTTGCGGTCAATACCATCGAGAAACTCTTGGTAGTTAACACCCATATTGTTCTCCTTGATGAGTAATAAATGAGTTGGAATAATCGGGGGGATACAGTTTAGATACGATCGTGCGAAATAGGCGTAAGATGCGCAACGGGAGCTCCCGTTTGACCCAGAGGCTTGAAGGCGGAATCACCACAACTGGTGCACCTGCCTGTTTCTGGGTTAACGAGACCACCGCATTTCAAACACGGAATGGACGCGGGTGCACGGTAGAAAGGAGAATCCTTTTTGCTCTTCCCGCACTTTCCACAGCTGTTGCATCCGTAGCACACGCGTCCCCCCGACTTTTTAGCGAAGCTCCAGAAGCTTCACCCAATACGTAGCCTGTGGGTTTCTCACTAGACTAAGCGTCAAAACTTTATCGAATGCGTCAGCGGAGGCACACCTGATCGCTACGTCAACCAGTATGAGCCCTTCAACCTCATCGTGCCCACCATCAATTACGACATGTCCCATGTGGCCGATGAGCAGTACTTCATCGACGACTGGGACGTCTATCAGAAGATGCAGGGCAACATGGGCGTGTTCCCCATGCACGACATGGAGCATCGCGTCATCAAAGACATCACCAATTGGCGTAATGAGATCAAGATGCCTAAAAGCCCCGATGTTCCTGAGATTTGGGAGCCCTTGCAGGCTCGTGCCGAAGCGGTTGACCGCAACGAAGAGTTTGTTACCAGCGTTTGCATCCCGGGCATGCTCGAGCGCTGCCATCCCCTGATGGAGCTCACCGAGTGCATGGCTGCCTTCTACGAGGAGCCTGAAGAGATGGAAGAGCTCATCGAGGTCATCACCGAATACGAGCTTGAAATTGCCAAGTGCCATATTAAATACATCAAGCCCGACGCCCTGCTTCATCATGACGACTGGGGCACCAAGCTCTCCTCCTTCATGGCCCCCGATATGCTGGAAGAGTTCTTCTTAAAGCCTTATCAGCGCGTATACGGTTACTACAAGGAGCACGGCGTAGAGTACATCGTGCATCACTCCGACTCTTACGGCGAGACTCTGCTTCCCATGATGGAGAAGGTGGGCATCGATGTATGGCAGGGCTGCCTGCGCACCACCAACAACCTTCCCCAGCTGATCAAGGACTGGGGCGGCAAAATCACCTTCATGGGCGGCGTCGAAAACGCTATGATCGACAAGCCTGAATGGACGGAAGAAGAAGTTATCGCCGAAGTGAACACCGCTATCGACTTCGCTCAGAGCAAAACCTTCTTTATCCCCTGCATGACGTCGGGGCTTAATAGCTCAAACTTCGATGGCGTGTATGACCTGGTAAGTCGCACAATTGATGAGCGCTCAAAAATTGATTTCTAGCAGTAGGTAAAGCCCAAGGAAACTAACCCCCTGTCCTTCGACACCACGTTATTGAAGGACAGGGGTCCTTGGGGGAAGGACGCGTTGATGAACTCGGGCAATCAAAGCGGCGAACGGGAACGAGTCAATAAGGCGGTTGAGGGAAAAGGGGGCTATGCTTTCGCGCAAAATGGCCTCTTCCCCGCAAAGCTCTTAACGATACTTGCGATCTATACGATCCTTGTCCTGGTGTGCTTCGCCGTTTTGCCCGAGAACGCGACCTGCTTCTCATCGGCGCTTTGCGCAGGTGTTACCGTTCTTTTCACCCTTGGTTTTTGTGCTGCGGGCTTCATGTTTTTTCGCGACAGCACTGACCCCGAGCACCTGGCGACCCTCGAAAAAGAGGCGAACGATAAAACGTCTTCTCAAGACGGCAATCCTGCCCCTCCGCCAAGCACCATCCCCCTTCCCGCTTCCGTCCGCTCGATGCGCCTTGAAGCGGGGGAAAGCTGCGGTCTAACCGCGCGGGAGCAGGAGGTCTTCGAGGCGCTGCTTGATGGGAAAAATGCGCGCGCTATCGAGCGCGAACTGGGAATTTCCCACTACACGGCGAAGGCTCACATAGGATCTGTCTATCGTAAAGCGAACACCCATTCCCAACAGGAACTCATCGATTGGTTTGAACAAGGAGGGCACCGTGCCTAACAGTTCTCGCAGCCAACGTACAGGCATCCTCCTAGGTTCTTCCGACCAAAAAAAAGCCCCCACCAACGTCAAACTCTACCAGGTTCGGATCGCTGTCAACATTGGATCAGCTGCCGGCATCGCAGCGTTCATAAGCCTTCTTTTCGTAAGCGCCCGCTGGCCCTGGAGCTTGATTGACCTAGCGGTTGAATCCGCAATACCAGGATTTGTCGCAAGCATTTCGTCCCTTCTTGCCTATCTTTTCTCTGAGTCGATTGCCAAACAGAAAGGCGTTCCCCTCATTGCCTGCAGCGCGCTTTTTTGCCTCAGCATGACCGTGGGAGCTTTGGTGTATACCGTCTTTCCCGACTATTACCCGGCAAAATACCTGTTCCTGGCCAATAGCGGAGCCACCTGCGCGCTTCTTCTCGCCTTCTGGTTCCCCCATATTTGCCAGAGGGCGGGCGAAACCCGTATGCTCTTCACCATTTCCCGCATTGCATTTTCCAGAATCGTCATCGCTTCTTTGGGGGTAGGCCTGCTTCCCCTCTATCTCCCCCTCATCGTCTCGTTTTTGTTTATCCTTTCGCTTTTCTGCGGCATCTTTCTTCATGGCCAGCAAGACGTGTCGGACCCCTACAAGATAGCCCGTGCCGACAACACCGACAATCGGACTATGATCAATATTCGCTCTACCGTGATGCTCGGCCTTACCTATTTCCAATTCGGCATCTGCTGTGGTACGGTGAAGACCCTGCCCGAAGCCCTCGCGGTGCTGTCCGCGCTGTTGCTGGGGGGAGTTGTCCTCTACCTCGACCAAAAGAACGACCACGTCATCTCGGAAAACAGCCTGAGACCCTACACACTCTCTTTTGCCGTCATCGGTTTTCTTCTCTTGTGTTCATCTATCACCGTTGCACGATTTGTCGCCCTCTTTTTGCTTGCAGGCATCTTCTCCATCGTCTTTTCCATTGGATTGTCTGCCCTCTGCGAGCACCATCGTATCTGCAAGCTCAACCCCACGCGCATCATCGCAAAAGCCAATACGGTAGATTTTGGCAGCTTATGCATAGGCGTTGCTGCGGGTGTCCTCATTGCGAACCTTGAGCTTTTCTACAACCCCACTCATCTGGTTTCCATTCTCTTAGGAAGCGCGTTTTGCCTGGTAGCAAGCATTTGCGGAAAAGATCGCTATCCCGATGAAAGCATGCTAGTCATGGGTTTTGATCCCAAGAAGCTCGAAAAAAGCTCGCTTCAGCAAAAGTGCCGCGTGCTTGCCGATAAGAACAAGCTGAGCCCCCGTCAACTGGAAGTCTTAGAGCTCCTTGCAGTTGGCCGCAACGCTCGCTATATCGCAGAACGGCTCACCATTAGCCAGAGCACCGCGCAGACCCATATTCGCGGCATCTACACCAAGCTCGACGTGCACAGCCACCAGGAAATGATGGACAAGGTGATCAACACACGCCTCTTCAGTGAGGAATAGCGTGATTGCTCGGATGACGCGAACGAAGTTTCGCTGTTGAGACGGGCAGGGACAGAACGCTCTTTCGCCGCACCGGGCGCGCAAAGCCACCGTATGAGAGCTCGAAGAACAGCTTTACTATGATGGCCCACGGATTTCGCCGCACCGGGCGCGAAGGAACATCACAGGGCGCGTCCGTTTTGTCACAAAGACCCATCATCTGGCATAGCCCGTTTCATCGCAAAATGTCATCTGTAAGAACCTGCAAACGCGCTGAAAAGCGATAAAAGCGTGTAAAATTCATCTTCTTGAGAAACCGCAGCGTACAATGAAAGCTGTCATGCCAAACAGCTCGAAAGGACCCTGCTCATGACGGCTACGGAATTTTTTGTTTCCGACATCCATGGCGAATACGACCAGTTCGTAAGCAATTTGAAAGCGGCCAGCGCACTCACTCCGGCGCGTGCTTATGATCACCTGCACGTAATTGGCGATGTGTACGATCGCGGTCCGGCACCTGCTGCGGTGATGGAGCTGCTCTTGGATGAGCCTCGACTCGATATCCAGTGGGGGAACCACGACATCGTCTGGATGGGCGCAAGCCTGGGACAGCGGGGGTGTGTTGCCAACGTGGTGCGCATCGGTGCCCGCTATAACAATCTGTCCCTCTTAGAAGAAACCTACGGCGTGGATCTTTCCGCGCTGCGTACCTTCGCTAACGCCGTCTACGGTGATGACCCCTGCGAACTTTTCATTCCTAAGGGCACGAGTGACTCACCCGTCGAGGAACGTCTAGCTATCGCCCGCATCCAAAAGGCCATTGCCATCATCCAGTTCAAAGTAGAATACGTGCACAGCACCGAAAACCCCGATTTTGACCTAAACCGACGAAACCTGCTTCACCGCATCAATTTCGAAAGCGGCACAGTTGAAATCGAGGGTGGCACCTATCCCCTCTTGGATACAAGTTTTCCCACCGTTAACCCTGACGACCCCTATGCCTTAAGCGCCGAAGAGGAAGCTGTCATGGAAAGCCTGGTACAGGCCTTCCGGGGTTCTCGACGCCTGCAGCGCCATATCCGCTTGTTCTTGGATGCCGGCAGCCTCTACACCATCACCGACGACGCGCTGCTCTTCCACGCAGCCGTGCCCCTTGACGCCGATGGCACGCTCAAAGGCGTGAACGTATTTGGCCAAACGCTGAAGGGCCGTGCTCTTTTCGATGCGGTGGATGGGTACGTGCGCGCCGCTTTTGATGCCGCAGCACCGGCTGCTGAGCACAAACGAGGCCTCGACCTGCTGTGGTACTTGTGGTTGGGCGAGGGCTCTCCCCTGTTCACCAAGAGCAAAATGGCCACCTTCGAGCTCTATTTTGTAGCTGATAAGGCCATTCGAAAGGAACATAAGAACCCGTATTACGCCCTGCTGGAAGACTCCGTTGCCATGGAGCGCATCTTGAAAGATTTCGGCATGGATCCTGCCACCAGCCGCATAATCAACGGGCATGTACCCGTAAAGGTGAAGGAGGGGGAAAACGCCGTGAAGTGCGCAGGCCGCGCTCTGGTTATCGATGGCGGCATGTCCCGCGCTTACCAAGGCACCTCAGGCATTGCCGGCCTTACCCTGGTGAAAGATGCCGACGGCTGGAAGCTTATAGCGCATCAGCCCGTAGGCAGCTTCTTGGAGCCCACGGTGCAGACGCTTTAACGCGATTCGGCTCCTTGGTGTTTGGTGCTTTGGCGCTTTGGCGATGCCGCCCCATTTCGCTGCTATCGGATAGGTACTTGGCACTTCAGCGCCTGCCCCGTATTTCACTCCCACCTGAGGGTTTTGCATGACCGTTGTTCCGCTTCTCCTGAAAGGAAAGTACCATGAACGAAACACTGAACGTTTTAGAATCTCGCCGGAGCTGCCGCGATTTCGACCCCACCAAGCAAGTGCCGGAAGAGACGCTGCAGGCCATCTTGCGCGCAGGCACCTACGCAGCAACAGGCATGGGCAAACAGTCGCCGATCATCATTGCGGTGACCAACAAGGAGCTGCGTGACCAGCTTTCCGCTGAAAATGCTCGGATTTGGGGCACGCGGGAAGGTTTTGACCCCTTCTACGGCGCTCCCGTGATTTTGATCGTTCTCGCCAACAAGGAAATTCCCACCTTTGTCTACGATGGGAGCCTTGTTATGGGAAATCTGATGAACGCCGCGCATTCATTGGGCGTCGACAGCATCTGGATTCATCGCGCCAAACAGGAATTCGAATCTGATTTTGGCAAGAAAATCCTTGCTGACCTGGGTATTGAAGGTGACTATGAGGGCATCGGTCACTGTGCGCTAGGCTATCGCACAGCCGAGTTACCCGCAGCTGCCGCCCGCAAAGAAAACTACGTGTATTACGTGCGCTAAAGCACCCGATTACCTGCTATGAGCAAAAAAGGATGCCCGTGCCGCCGCTAATCACCACGCCTGAAGGCCTCGCCCTGGTTGAGGGCAACTTGAGCCTCCGGGGCGATTTCACCCGCATGCTTTCTCGCATAAGCCCCCACAAGGTGCATCAGGAGATGCTGGTGAAAGCCGTTAAGATCAAAGGCGTTCCCCCCTGTGACGTGCTGGTGGTGGACGCTACCGCAGGCCTGGGGGAAGATTCCCTCCTCTTGGCTGCCGCTGGATTTCGCATACTTCTGTTTGAACGAGATGAAACCATTGCCGCGCTGCTTGAGGATGCCCTCACGCGCGCGGCAGCGCATCCTCAGCTTGCGAGCTTTGCATCCCGTATGGAACTGCACAAGGAAGACAGCATTACGGCACTGAAGAGCGGAAGGCTCCTACCCGACGTGATCGTGCTTGATCCTATGTTTCCCGCGCGCACCAAAAGCGCCTCAGTCAAGAAGAAGTTCCAGCTCCTTCACAAACTTGAAGCCCCTTGCCGCAACGAAGAGGAGTTGCTGGATGCCGCCCTTGCCGCCAATCCCCGTAAAATTGTTGTCAAGCGCCCGCCTAAAGGACCGTTTTTAGCAGGGCGCAAGCCCGATTACTCCCTCACAGGAAAAGCGGTCCGTTACGACTGTCTCGTCTTCGCCCGTCCGTAGGACGTTCACAGTTTATTCGTGAGTCGAGAGACGCAGCGGGGCGCAAAAGAACGCCGAAGGACCCGCCTCGCCCCCGCATAGGTTCAAGACTCAGCAAAGCGAAAAGAGCACCAAGGCACTTGCCCCAGCTTCGTGGCTTCGCCCCCGCATAGGCTCGAGGCGTCACTTCCCCAGAGCGATACGAAGGCGCTCGAAATGCAAGAATACCCCCTGTTCGTTCAGCGCCACGATATCTTCCCAGCTGACCAGAGCGCAATCGATGGCTTCCTCAGCCTGTAGCGTCACCTCTTCCGACGAGAAGTCCAGACGGAAGCGATAGATGTAGTTGATGTAGTTGTCGCCCCGCTTCAGATCAACGTTGTGATAGCGATAGAGGAGCTCAGGCTCAAGCTTGGACACATCCAAGCCCACCTCTTCGCCCACTTCACGCTTGACGGCCTGATGCGGCGTTTCGCCCGACAGCACAGCACCACCGGACACCTCCCACCAGCCCGCTGCCCAAGCCTTATCCAGTGCCCGACGCGTAATCAAGTACTTTCCCTCAAGATTTTGCACGAGACCCAGCACATACAGCATGAACTGGCCTTCCTGCATACGTGCACCCTTACGGGGCACCGTCAGATGGAGCGCTTGTCCCTGCGCATCATAGATATCAATCATTTCTTCCACAAAAAAACGCTCCTTATAGCGTGTGTCAGTCGGTCTGCCGCGCTGAGCCGTCTGCGGCGTCGAACCATCTGCAATGTCAAGGCAGCAATATCAGCCATCTGCCAGATCACTCATCTGCATCCAAGACGGCTCTGGCTCCCGTGCCTATCCGCCGCATCCCTGCGGTTCCCCACGCCTATCCGCCACGCTTCTCGAACCGTGCACTCCTGCGATCCGTGGTACCGCTGCACTCCTGCGGCCTCTTCACCCACCCGCGCCTCTTCACCTGCAGCGAAAAGACGGTATGCATGAGGCAGCGCACGTAAGACAGTGCACCGTCTTCCTCACCGCACTACGTATTCGTTATTTTGCCCAGTATAGGCATCTTGCCCTCGACCAAGCCCCTAAAAATCTATTTTTCCAGCTGCGGCAGGGAAAAATGAACAGATACCACCCTATTGTCCATTGATAAAGAAGGCCCTTTCCGCCGAAAATAGCTACAAAGAAACGAAACCTCCAAAGGAGAAGCTATGAAGCGTCCTTCCCTGCTCACCCTCGTCCTTTCCGCCTGCCTCTGCTGCGCTGTGGCCCTTGTTGTCGGCTGCACTTCTAATTCCAGCAACACTTCCGCGCGCACAAGCGACTCAAGTGCTGTCACTCCTTCTCAGATACGCATTGGCAGCTTAGCCACCGAAGACATCCTGCCCTGCTGGGTGGCAGAGGAAGAGGGCTTATTCGCCGCCGAAAACCTCGATGTCGAAATCGTCATATTCCAAAGCGCGACCGAGCTCATTGCCGGTATCACTTCGGGCGCGGTTGACTTCGCCATGACCGACCCCATGGTTGCTGCCAGCATCTATGCTTCAGGTACGGATGTGCAAGTGCAGTGGGTTACCCTTGGCGCCGATGCCAGCCAGGGCCGCTTCGGTATCCTGACTGCCGATGATAGCGTGACCAGCATCAACGACCTGGCGGGTGTGCCGGTGGGTGTGGGATCGAACACGATTCTGGAATACGTTATGGATAAGCTCTTTCAACGTGCGGGCGTACCCGACGACCAAATCATAAGCGAAGAGCTGCAAAAACTGCCCGTACGTTACCAGGCAGTTGCATCGGGCCAGGTCAAAGCAGTTGCCCTGCCAGCATCCTTCCTCGCTTTAGGCGAAGCGTCGGGCCTCATCGTTGTGGCCGATGATACCACGGGAGAAAACCTTTCCCAATCCAACATGATTTCTCGTGGAGACCTTGCCACTGCCCCCGCTTTCGCACGAGCCTGGGATGCTGCGGTAGCACGCATAAACGCCCAGCCTGATGCCTATCGTTCCCTGCTTGTTCAGAAAGCGTCGTTGCCCGAAAGCATCGCTGACAGCTATGCCGTAAGCAGCTACCCCACCGCTGCTTTGCCCTCACAGGATATGGTGGATGAGGTTCTCGCCTGGATGAAGGGCAAGAACTACCTGGACCACGGTATCACCTACGATGCGAAAAGCGGCAGCTTCCAAGGCCGTTAGCCCTGGGGCACCGCGCAGCTTGCCGCATCGTGCCCTTTGCAGCAACGTACGGCCTGAAGCACCGCGCCCTTTGCAGCGACGTACGACCTGAAGCACCGCACACCTTGCAACGTCGCGCACCTTGCAGCTCAACACGCCGATACCCCTATCTGAAAGTGCAGCTCCTCATGTCTTTACGTTTCGAAAATGTGCAGCTCAGCTATGATCGACTGCATGCCCTTAAAGATCTCACGCTTCAGGTGGCCGATGGAGAAGCCCTCGCCATCATTGGTCCTTCAGGCTGTGGAAAATCAAGCATGCTGCGTTTGGCCGCCGGCCTTTCCCAAGCAACGAGCGGATTAGTGCAGGTCAACGGTGAACGTAGGCTCAAACCCCACCGAAAAACCGCCCTCATTCTGCAGGACTTTGGCTTGCTGCCTTGGAAGACGGTGTACCAGAATGCTGAATTAGGCCTACGGATCCAAGGGATCCCCGCTTCCGAACGTGCACTGCGCACCCATGATGCCCTCACCCGTGTGGGATTGACCGATTTCGCCCACAGCTACCCCGCCGAGCTTTCTGGCGGCATGCAGCAGCGCCTGGCCCTGGCACGCGCTCTTGCTCTGGACATCGACATGCTGCTCATGGATGAACCCCTTTCGGCTCTTGATGCCCTGCTACGCGAAGAGCTGCAAGACACGCTGCTGTCCCTCTGGCAAGAAAAGCGCTACACTCAGGTCTTGGTGACTCACTCCATCGAAGAAGCAGTCTATTTGGGGCAGCGCATTGTGGTTATGGCACCGCGTCCCGGACGCGTGGTGGCGTGCCTCGATAATCCCCTCATGGGAAGCGCGAGCTACCGCACCAACGAGGCCTTTTTCTCCCAATGCAAACGGCTCCGCCAGGCTTTAGCGCTGGGCAGCTCCTCCGCTAGGGAGGCGAGCGCCCATGAAAACTAGCCTGGCCTGGAAAGTGTTCTGCATTGCGTTTTCTCTTGCTATCGTCGTAGGCGGCTGGGAAATCACTGCTTTGCTGCTCAACACCCCCGCCCTGCCGACCCCCGTTACGGCGCTCATGGTATGTGTACAGTATGCCTTCGACCTGACGAACGATTTCGCGATCAGCTTCGCACGCGTGGGAATATCCTTGGCTTTAGGCACCGTACTGGGTACCCCCCTCGGTCTGGCCTTGGGACGAAGCAAAAAGGCCGATGAGCTCCTATCTCCCGCTCTGTATGTGCTCTACCCTATTCCCAAAATCGTGCTGCTCCCCATTCTTTTGGTGCTTGTGGGTTTTGGCAGCGAGCTCAAGGTCATCCTTATCACCCTCACAGTGTTTTTCCAGGTAGTAGTCGTCATGAGAGATGCTGCCGAGAGCATCCCCGATGAGCTGATCGTGTCCGTGCGCAGCCTGGGAGCCAATCACCGCCAGACGTGGCGCCACGTAATCCTCCCTGCCACCCTGCCTAGTCTGTTCACCACCTTGCGCGTCAGCAGCGCCGTTGCCATTGCGGTATTGTTCTTCGCCGAAGCCATTGCCGGATCGACAGGCCTGGGTTATTTCATCATGAACAGCTGGGGTATGGTGAACTACCCGCGCATGTTTGCAGGCATCGTTGCACTGGCGCTTCTCGGTGTGATTTTCTACGAGCTCTTCGACCTGATAGAGCGCAGACTCACCCGCTGGCGTCACCGCAGCATGCTATGATGGGGGCATGCGAAAACAGCCCGAAAAAACCGCGCGCACCAAAGCAGACTTCATCCAGGCATTCTGGGGCCTGTATGCCACGATGCCCCTTGAGCGCATCACCGTCGCCCAAATCTGTGAAAAAGCAGGGTATCATCGAGGCACCTTCTACCTGCACTTTCACGATACCTGCCAGCTGCTTGAGATCGTGGAGAACACCCTCTTGGACGACGTTTCCACCTGTGTTGAGAGCTGTATGAGGCATCTCAGGGACGATGCGAGCAAATTGGCACGTATTGCCGCCCTGAAAGACGTGGTGCTGTTCTACGAGCGCAACAGACGCTACATCGTAGTGCTTTTGGGGCCTCAAGGCGACCCCTCCTTTGCCCTGCGTCTGAAAAAAACCCTGAAGCCCTTATGGCGTCGCTACGTTATCGGCGAGAAAACGGGCGATCGAAGCGAACGGGAAATCGACCTCATATTGGAATTCACCCTCACGGGAAGCTTGGCTATGATCAGTCACTGGCTACATGATCCGGGTGATCTTTCCTCCTACGAGTTGGGACACTTGGTCTACGACACCGCTATCCAAAACGTCCCGCGCTAACCCAGTTTGTGACAAGGGGACAGGTAATTTGTCACAATTTTCAGGGTCTGCCCGGATCCGCCCGGATCTGCCCGCATCAGGAGCACTGCGCGGATGCAGCTTGCGACAGCTGGAGAACAAGCTTTTTGAGTAATCACATCCGGGTATGCAAAGCACTGAACCGATAGGTAGATCGATTTTCAAGAGGCAGAGAGGGGGCCGGACCGATTCGGTTCGGAACCGGCCTTTTCAACGCTATTACCACTCCGCACACCGCATCCGATTCCCCATAATTCCCGTCCTCCCTGAAAACGTGCCGGCATCTTCCGGGGACAAGTTCCAACGATCCTCCGCTCACTTTGGATCTCAATCTCCCCACATCTCAATCTCCCCACACCCGATAAGAAATCCCCTGCCCGCGTTTGGAAGCCCTTGAACCTCCCAACACGGCTGTCCCCTCACGGAATGGATCCTTCATACTGCAGACTCTTCACGGAATGACGCTCCCTCGTACGCAGGTCTTTCATGTCACAGCATTTCTCACACGGCAGACCCCTCAGGGCATAACAGCTCTCATACTGCAGATCCTTCATGACATTGCGACCCTCAGCGGGCAGGTCTTTCACGACATAACATCCTCCCATGCGCAGCATCCCTCA
>CAYFWL010000059.1:0-6209 GCA_964346845.1 uncultured Eggerthellaceae bacterium
ACTAAGGTGATGGGGATAATAGCCAGGGTGCGGGTCAGCTTTACGATGGTGGCCTGGCCCAAGGTGTCGGCACCGGGATGCATATCATCCCAGCTCGACGCCGCAGCAGTGACAGAAGAGGTGTCGTTTACGGCAGTGCCGGCAAACAGAGCGAAGCCGTCATTGGAAAGACCCAGCCAGGAGCCCAGCGTAGGAAAAAGCAGCGCAGCCACCACATTGAAAAGGAATACCACCGAGATGGCTTGAGCAACTTCTTTATCATCCGCCTTCACTATAGGGGCGGTGGCAGCAATGGCGCTACCGCCACAGATGGAGCTACCCACGCCGATGAGCACTGCAGCGTTTCCCGGAAGAGAAAGAGCGCGGAACAGTAGGTAGCTCACCGTAAGCGAAGTGGCGATGGTTGAGCAGATGATAGGAAGCGATTGTTGGCCCACTTGAGCAATCTGTGCAAGGTTCAGGCCAAACCCTAAAAGAATAACGGCGTATTGAAGTATTTTTTTGCTGGTGAACTGAATACCCTCGGCACAGCTGTCTTTTTCCTTCCAGAATAGCGCGACAACCATGCCGATCAAAAGAGCGAAGACCGGGCCACCCACCAGGGGGAACGTGATTCCCAAAAACCAGCAAGGGATTGCCAGGACGGCACAAATAGCAACGCCCGCAGCGCGTGTCTTGACGATATCCATAGGAATCCTTTGAAGCGAGACGAATCAGAAACTCCGCTCATTTTACTCTTGTGGTGAGAAAAGGGGATAAGAGGAATATTCCCCTTACTTTTTTATCTTTGCCGTAATATTATAGGTCGGATAGAATAAATCGAACGGAGGATAGAATGAACATCCCTGCTCCCCTGAGCGTCGATGAGGCGCGCGAGCTTATTCGCCAGAAGATTACAGCGGGAAAGGTCACGGTGGTGGCTCCCGATGAGGCTTTGGGTCGCGTGCTGGCTGCAGACGTGTACTCGGATATTGATGTGACCCCCTTTGACGATAGTGCTATGGATGGCTTTTGCATGCGCAGTGCCGACCTTGAGGCGGCCTCCAAAGAGACGCCGGTGGCGTTGACCTGCGTTGCTCATATCGGTGCGGGATCCCATTACGACCAGATAATCCAATCGTGGCAGTGCGCGCGCATCATGACGGGCGCTCCTGTACCTGCAGGTGCCGATACGGTGGTGAAGATAGAGCTCGTTTCCTTTGAGGGCGAAGGAACGGTGGGCGACACCGTTACGTTTACGGCAGCCTCGAAGCCGGGGAACAATATTCGCAAGGCGGGAGAAGAAGCCAAGAAAGGCGACTTGATTTTGCGTGCTGGTGCGGTCATTGCTCCTGCTGGTGCAGGACTTCTTGCCTCTACCGGCAACTTGCAGGTGCCGGTGTATGCGGTTCCTAAGGTGGGTATCTTCACCATCGGCAGTGAGCTGGTGGATGCGAGCGAAGTTCCGGGACCTGGGATGATTCGTGACAGCAACGTGTACTCCATCTGCGCTTATGTGCGAGCAGCGGGCTGTGAGCCGTGCGTGTACCCTCGCGTTGCCGACAACGAAGCAGACATTGAGGCTGCTTTCAGGCGGGCCGCACAAGAGTGCGATGCTGTGGTTTCCACGGGGGGTGCTTGTGCGGGCGATTTTGATTACACACCCGAGATTTTGAACCGTTTGGGGCATATTCACTTCCTTCGGGTGAACGTGAAGCCGGGTAAGAGCCAACCCTTTGGCGAAATCAACGGCAAGCCCGTCTTTGTGCTTTCAGGCAATCCTGGGGCATCTGCTATGGGTTTCGAGATTTTCGTCCGTCCCGCATTGCGCCTGATGCAGGGCTTTACGAGTATCGATCATCCCACGGTGATGGCTCGGTTGGCCAGCACCACGACAAAAAAGGATACGCGGCTGTTTTACAATCGCGGCTTTTTGTCCAAGGACGAAACGGGTGCTTATGTGGTGAGTATGCATCAGAACCAGTCCAGTGGCCTGTATGGCTCGCTGCAAGAAGCTGACTGCCTGGTTGAGCTTCCCGAGGGTGCGGGAACTATCGAAGAAGGCAGTTTGGTGAAATGCATCCTCAATCGCATCGATGAAGGCGCGCTTGTGTAGGAGTGCTTGTCTGCTGCGTAGGGACGATTGTGCGGCAAGATTTTCCCGCGGTGTAGAATCTTTCCGCAGTATAGGAAGCGCTTGCGCGGCAGGGTCCTTCTGCGGTGCAGGCATAGGAGCGCTTGCGTGGCAAGGCCTCCCTGCGGCTTAAGGGCGTTGCCCGCAGCTCGGAGGCACTTGCGCAGCAGGTTGTGCCCACAGCGCGGAGACGGTTGCTGGCATCGAGCATCAAGGAAGGTACGCTTTGCGGCAGGCCTCTCTGTGATTCCGACGTGTCTTTTCTCGATTTCAGCAGTTCATCGTCGATTACTTCTAATTATTCCTATTTACAAATATATATATTTACAAATAGATACAAAGTGGAATAATTTAGCCACAGGATAAAACAAAGCGAAAGGGGTTGGGGGACATGAAAAAAATTACGAAAATGGCTAGCGTTGCTGCTGTTTCGTTGGCTTTGGTCAGTGGCTTGATTCTTGCGGGCTGCTCTTCGGGTGCTGCCTCTTCGTCTGCCGGCGCATCGGCATCTGCTTCCGCGTCTGCCGCTCAGGTTCAACTGCAGATTTACGCGGCGAATTCGCTTCAGAAGGCTCTGCCTGAAGTTCAGGCCCTGTATACCAAGGCGAATCCGGGTGTGACTTTCGCCGATTCGCAGTTTGAGGCCTCGGGCACGCTCGTTACGAAGCTGGCCGACGCTCCTGGTTCTGCTGATGTTTTGATTACTGCCTCCAAAGCGACCATGGATACCGCCGAGAAGAACAATTCCGTTGACGCCGCTACCCGTAGCGATCTGTTCAAAAACGACCTGGTTATTTGCGTGAAGTCTGGATCGGACCTGAAAATCTCCTCTCTCGATGACCTGAAATCCGATGCCGTTACCTCCATTGCCATTGGCGATCCCAATGTTGTTCCTGCAGGCAAGTACGCTCTGCAGAGTTTTGAATCTGCGGGTCTGGTTAGCTATGAGACAGTTGATGGTGCCATCCAAAACATCGTGTGGGATGAGAGCATCGCCTCCAAGATGAATGCAGGTGCCGACAAAGTGGGCACTGTTGCCAAGTACGTTTCTGGCGGAGAGTGCCAAGTGGGCTTTGTGTACACCTCCGATATCTATCGTTATGACGGTGTTGAGGTTGCCTACACCACCCCTGCTGATTCCCATAAGAGCATCCTCTATCCGGGTGCTGTTGTTTCCGGTTCCAAGAACGCCTCCGTTGCCGCAGACTTCTTAAAGTTCTGCTCCACGGACGCTGAGGCTTTGAAGATTTTCCAAAAGTATGGCTTTGAGCTGGCTTAAGAGAGCTTTGCTTCAAAAGGCGCTTTGAAGCATGAAGTGGCGGGCTGCGCGTTGTGCGTTGCCCGCCCGCGTGCGTTGTAGGGCGGAAAAGAAAGAGGGGAAAAGGTGAGAAAAGCGACGTCGTTAGCTGCTGTCGTGGTGTCGGCGCTGCTGTGCTGGGCGTTTGTTCCTACCGTAGCGTGGGGCGATTCGTCCGACGCAAGCTATCAGGCAGGCTTTACGGCAGATCAACAGCTTGACCTAGGCGAGTCGTCGGCAGCTCAGGTTTCCGAAGATGCTACGGTTATCGTCGTCAACGAAGACTCGTTCGGCTTTGCTTCCTTTGAACGCTTGAACAAAGGCACCAACAGGGCTTACGCGGGCACTTACTACGGTTATCGCTATCAAATGGCTTCCGAGGATGCCTTTGCCGTGGTGAATGCCCGCGGCTACTCCATCGTGTACATCCCCGCATCGAGGGTGGCGGCGCTGGGCATATCCCTTTCCGATGATGCCTTCCAGCGGGAATTCATCAGCGCCCTAAAGATTATCGACAGCGCTTCTTCCAATGGGGGGACACGTCTGGAAACCCTGGATAATCAGGTTTTTTTCACCAGCGCAAAACAGGTGGAAATGGGTGGTTACACATATTCGTTTGCCGTTGAAGTT
This sequence comes from uncultured Eggerthellaceae bacterium, assembly GCA_964346845.1. Classification (GTDB taxonomy): domain Bacteria; phylum Actinomycetota; class Coriobacteriia; order Coriobacteriales; family Eggerthellaceae; genus CAKUOV01. The sequence continues at coordinate 4,041 of CAYFWL010000059.1, forward strand.
GAGGAAAACGTATACTACGCCACCATCACCCAGGGCGATTCCGAGGACAACAGCGGCGGTGGCATCTATGCGGAATCGGGAAAAATCTTGCCCGCCTCTGAGATTTCCGTGGTGGGCGCTCCTGAAGGCTTGGCGTGGGTAGCGCGTTTCTTGCAGCAGCTGGACTGGAGCCCCCTGTGGGTGTCGCTGCGCACAACTGGCGTGGCCATTGTGGTTATCTTCCTGTTGGGTCTTTTGGCTGCCTGGCTTACCGTGAAAGTGTCCGCCAAGTTGAAGGGCATTCTGGACACTATCTTCACTATTCCCATGGTGTTACCGCCTACGGTCTGCGGCTTTTTGCTGCTTATGTTCTTTGGTGGCAATTCTGCAACAGGCCAGTGGCTTATCGATCACGGCATCGACATTGTGTTCACCTGGCCGGCGACGGTTATCGCGTGCACGGTGGTGGGGTTTCCTATGATGTATCGCACGGTGCGCGGCGCCTTTGAGAACCTGGACGCGAACATGCTGGACGCTGCCCGCACCTTGGGATGGAGTGAAAAGCGTATCTTTTCCCGTATCATGGTTCCTCTGGCCTGGCCCTCCATCGCTGCAGGCACGGTGCTCAGTTTTGCGCGCGCAATGGGCGAATTCGGCTGCACCCTGTTTTTTGCCGGCAATTATGTGGGTGTCACCCAGACCATTCCCTTGGCTATCTACTATGACTGGATGGGTGGTCAAACCGATGCGGCTATTTTCTGGGTTATCGTGGTTATCCTCGTGTCTTTCCTGGTTATCCTGTTTATCAACAGCTATTCTTCTCGCACGCAAAAATACCATGCTAAGGCCTTGCATGTGAGGGAAGCCAAGAGGGCGAAGGGAGGCATTTGATGAGCGTTATCGTTGATATTCGCAAGAAACTTGCCACCTTTGATCTCGAGGTGAGTCTGGAAGTGGGCAAAGAAACCGTGGGTTTACTGGGTGCTTCGGGCTGCGGTAAATCCATGACGCTGCGCTGTATCGCTGGTGTTGAAACGCCTGATGAAGGAAAGATTATCGTCAATGGTTCCACCTATTTTGACAGCGCTGCCAAAATCAACATGACAGCTCAGCAGCGAAAGACCGCCCTGCTGTTTCAGAATTACCAGTTGTTTCCCCATATGACGGTGGCTCAAAACGTGGCTGCTGGTTTGGGCAGGGAAGTGTCGGAGGAGGAACGCAAGCGCGTCGTGCGCTCTGAACTCAAGCGTTTTTCTCTGATGGGCTTCGAGAATCGTTATCCGCTTCAGCTGTCTGGCGGTCAGCAGCAGCGTGTTGCTCTGGCGCGGATGTTGGCAGCAAGCCCCAGCATTCTTATGCTGGATGAACCTTTCAGTGCGTTGGACTCCTATCTGAAGGCTCAGTTGGAACAGGATATGCAGTCCCTTTTCGACAGCTTTGATGGCAGCATCATGTACGTCAGCCACGATATCGATGAAGCGTATCGCCTGTGCGACCGCATCGCCGTGGTTGATAACGGCAAAATCGAGTCGCTGGGCACTCCCGAAGAGACGGTGGGTCGACCTGCATCGCTTGCGGCAATGAAGCTTTCGGGATGCAAGAACATGACCCGTTGCGTGTCCCGTGGGTCCCATGCTGTCTGGTGCCCTGAATGGGGTGTCGAGCTCGTTGTTGCTGACGAGGTGCCCGAAAACGCCCGTTATCTGGGCGTGCGTGCATCGTATGTGGGTATCGCGACAGGCAATGAGACTTGCAACGTCAATCCCGCACGTGCCCTGCATGTGAGCGATACACGCTTCGAACATTGGGTAACGCTCGATTTCGTTTCTGCGAAAGAGCCCGATCACGAGCGCGCGCACAACGCCTTTTTGGAAAAAAGCTACATCCAGTTGAAGCAGGACAAGTTGCTGTATGCGCCGCACGACTGGGTAAAAGCGGGTCAGGTGGTGGACGTGAGTTTTCCGCCGGAAGCCCTGTATGTGGTAACCCACTGAGAGAAGGCGAGGAGTGGTGCTCTGCTTGGAGCGGTGTTCAGGCGACGTTGGTGCTGTCGGGTGCTGTCTGGGTGCTGTTGGGTGCTTGGGGCGTCGCTAGGCGACACTTGGACGGCGTTGGTGCTGTCAGGTGTTGCTTGCATCTCCGTTGAGCCGTCCAAGCCCAGGGAGCCAGCAGGATGCCGCTCTCGCTTTG
>CAYFWL010000059.1:6309-11864 GCA_964346845.1 uncultured Eggerthellaceae bacterium
TTGACTGTTTTCCCAGATTTGGTCTTCCTTGTTCGCACTCGTTCCGTCCTGCTTCAACCCTTGCTCTTCCCTCTTTCCCCTCTTTTCCCTCTCAACAGGGGTGTCGCTCTGTCCAAAGAGATCCAAATTGATCGACTTTATTGAACTTGCTGGATAATTTCTGGCAAGAAGTGCGGAATTTTCCAAATTGAAGCACCTTTTAGACATTTTTCGGTGGTTTCGCAGGTGTCTGAACATGTTTGCCCAGGTCGCGTATTCGAGGATTCGGGAAACTGTCTATGCACGACGTCAATTTGGATATGAGCCACGTATCAGTGGCAATCAGGAGAAGGGGTCGAGTGCCAGAGGCAAAGGGATCATCCCCGCTTCATCTCGGAGTCTATCTCGCTCGAAGGGGTTTCTCGCGGCGTTTCATCTCGGGGTCGCGCGAGCCGGCCCTGTTGAAGAGACTTCTCGTCCCTCTCATCTCGGGGTCGCTCGGATCTGTCCCATTTGAAAGTTTCGCTCTCCACTTTATCTCGGAACCTCTCAGATCTGTCCTGTTCAAAGGAGCTTTTCGCTCTATCCCATCTTGAATCCCATTCCGTTCCATCTAACGTCCTCGCCCAAGGTAGTCCCGCCCCTCCTAGTGCAGCCTCGCCCAAGGCAGCCTCACTCGTCCTGTCTCGTCCAGAGCCGCTTCGCTCGAAGTCGTCCTTGCCCTGTCCCGCCCTGGGCAGTCCCGCCCTGGGCCGCTCGGCTCGAAGCCGTTCCCGCCCTGGGCCGCCCGGCTCGCCCCGTTCCGTCCAACGTCCCACCGCCGCCCTGCCCCACTCGCCTCGCCCGGCACCGCCCCGCCCAGAGCCGCGCACCCCTACGCTGGTTGCAAGAGCTGTGGTTTTCATCGTTGTCGTTTGGGTTTCGACCCTCTTTTTTGCGGCATGACATACAATGCAAGGGTTCCCTCATGGAACAGCGAAGAGGCTCTATGCGCGGGTTGGGCGGATTTCTCGCTCAAAGTCAATGAGGCGGAGTTCTCATGGCGGGGCATTCATAAACCCCGTACGGAACGATGCGGGCTTCTTGCAGGAATAGCCGACACACAAAGCAAAAGGTGTTTTCTGCTTTCGCTGTCTTTTGGGGTATTGGCAACCTATGCTTCAGGAAACAGGGTTTTGGTGGTTATGAAATTTATTCATTGCTCCGACATTCATTTGGATGCTTCTATGGAGGCCAGTCTGCCGCCCGAAAAGGCAGAGATTCGTCGGCGAGAGCTGTTGGAAACATTTTTGGAGCTCATCAGATACGCTCATCAGACGGGCGTGCGTGCGGTGTTGGTGGCAGGCGATTTGTTTGACGGCACACGGGTGAGCGCAACTACACAGGACATGGTTTTCTTCGCTATGAAAAACGCCCCTGACGTAGATTTTTTGTTGCTGCCAGGCAATCATGACGCGGTGAGCATGGCTCTTTCTGCAGGTTCGCTCCCTCCTAATGTGATGTTGTTTGGTAGTCAGTGGGAAACGGTGCGTTACGGCCAGGTGGCTGTCACTGGCTGTGCCTTGCTGCAAAGCAATTGCGCCAGCATGTACCGGGATTTGCGGCTCGATGCCGATTTGACCAATATCGTCATGCTTCATGGTCAGTTGAGCACGCGCGCCGGTATGGACTTGATTGACGCTACGCAGCTGCGCGGGCGAGGAATTGACTATCTGGCCCTAGGCCACCTTCATAGCTACAGTCAGCAGAAGCTGGATGCCCGGGGGATTGCCTGCTACAGCGGTTGCTTGGAGGGTCGCGGCTTTGATGAGTGCGGTCCGAAGGGATTTGTCGAGTTGACCTGCGAGAATAATATGCTTACTTCAAAGTTTGTCCCCTTTGCCCGTCGCCAGATTTATACGGTGACGGTGGGTATCACCAATGTGGAAAGTGTTTCTACCATGTTGGCGCTGGCTGAGAAGTGTGCCATCCAGCAGGAAATCCCCTACGACAGTCTGGTGAAGTTTGAGCTGCAGGGCGGCTATTCGCCCGATGCCAATAAGGATATCGCGTATTTGGAGTCAAGCCTGAACAGGAATTTCTTTTTTGCGAAGGTCGTTGACAAGACTCAGCTCATGGTGGATGCATCTGATTTTGCCTACGATCAGTCCTTGCGCGGTGCCTTTGTGCGCGCGGTGATGGCATCGGGTGAGGCCGAGGAAGAAAAGCAACGTATTATTCAGTGCGGTTTGCGCGCTTTGCGTGGTGAGGAGATTTCCCTGTGAAGCTGGTGAGTTGCTATATCGAGAATTTTGGTGGCCTGCACCAGCGTGAGTTTTCCTTCAACGAAGGTCTGACAGTGGTGGAGGAACCCAACGGGTCGGGAAAAACGACCCTTGCGACTTTTATCCGCTGTATGTTGTATGGGATGCCACGTCGCGTTCGTGACCTGGGAAAAGATCTTCGTCGTCGCTACGAGCCTTGGCAGGGCGGTTCCTACGGTGGGCAGTTGACGCTGCATGCTGATGGGCGTACGTATCGCATTGAGCGAGCCTTTGGTTCGTCTCCCAAAGAGGATACCCTCGCGGTGTACAATACGCTGACAGGACGTCCGACTGACGACCTAGGCCTTGTGCCGGGCATCACTTTGTTTGGCTTGGATGCCGATTCTTTCGAGCGCAGCGCCTATCTGCCGCAAAACCATATGCTGGGGGCATTGGCAAGCTCTGACATCAGGTCCAAGTTGGGTAATTTGGTGGAAAACACCGATGGCGTGCATAATTACGACAGTGCCCTGAAGTTGCTACGAAGCGCTCGCGCTCAACGCTTGTCGTATCGTGGTGAGTCGGGCGCCTATTACGATTTGACTGCTCAGATTTCCCAGGTCAACGATGAGATGACCCAGCAAACCACCGCAGAGGGTGAGCTTCAGCGCGTTTCTGCGCGTGCGGAAAGGCTAGAACAGACCCTCGATCAGCAGCGCCAGGATCTTGAGCAGGTGCGTCAAGACCTGATGGGAGCTGCAGGAGTGGTGGCTCGCCGTGGTTTGGCAGTGGAGTGCAAGCGTTTGGACGATGCCTGCAAAAAGGCCCAAGAAGACTACGATCGCCTGGCTGCCCCCTTTGCTCAGGGAGTGCCGAGCGACGAGGAGCTTAACCGCTTGTTTTCTGCAGAACGAAGTCTCGAATTGGCAAAACAGTCGGGTATTGCAGGGCATGAGATTCTTAAGAGCATCCCAGGGGAAGACCAAGAGCGAAAAGACATCCCTGACGCTTCCGATGCTCCTAAGGCTTCGCGGGTGCCGAGAGCTTCGAGCCCCGTATACGTTGTGGTCATCGTCTTGGGAGTCCTGCTGCTTTTAGCAGGAGTTGCAGGAGTTGCTCTTGAGCTTGGGGGGATGGTCCGTCTGTTCACGAGTCAGCTTTACGTAAGCGCTGCTGTTGGGTTGGCCGGTCTGGCGTGTTGCCTTGGCGCTGGTATTGCGCGCAGGAGGGCACCGAAGGGCGCTCATGCTGCCCATGCTGCTTCGAAGTCTTCCTCCGAGCTGCTGCAGCGCTATCGAGAAGCGTACGATACGCAGACGTCTTTCTGCGAAGCATATGGCTTTGACCAGCAGGATATAACCCACGAGGGTTTGCTTCAGCTATGGAACAGCGTTCAAGAGCTGCGTCGCGCTCAGCAAGAGCTGGCTACTGCGAGCCGGGCTTTTTCCGATTATGTGGAAGAACACGGTTTCTGCACCTGGAGCCGCGAGGACGAGGAACACTATCGCAGTTTGAATGTGGAAACGTTGAAGCAAGAGGAGCGTCATCTGCTGGACGCCTTGGAGGATGCCTTGCAGAGCCATGCACGGGATCTGCAGCGCGTTCAGACCCTACGGGAGCGGGCGGAAAGTTTGCCTCAATTGCAAGAGCGGCTGCAGGCGCTTACACGGCAGCGCAACAAGGCAAGCAAAGATGCTGCCACGCTGGACGCCACCATGATGTTTTTGAGTCAGGCGAAGGATGCCCTTTCGCTTAACTACACCGATTCGGTGCAGGAGCGTTTCCGCTATTATCTTCAGCTACTCTTGGGGTCAGAGATGGAAGAAACCCAGATAGATAGCGATTTTAATGTCTCGTATTCGCAGGCAGGGGCAACGCGGCCCCTCGAAAGCCTCAGCGCTGGCTATGCCGATTTGGTGGTGGTCTGTATGCGTATGGCTCTCTGCGATGCTTTGTATACGAAAGAGCGCCCCTTCATCATCATGGACGACCCTTTCACCAACGTGGATGATGAGTTGATGCCTCGGAGCTTTCAGCTGCTGGAAAAGCTTTGTGTGGATCGGCAGGTACTCTATTTCACCTGCTCGAATTCGCGCAATCCGCTGAAGTGACGGCTCGGCGTGCGCTGATGCCGCACTTCAATCATGTCAGACTCGTGTGCGTGTGCGTGTGCGCATGCGCACGGAGCAGACTTTTGTCACATTAGAACTTCTCTTGAAAGGAAATCATGTCGGACCGCTTGCGTACAACGCTCTTGCCTTTGATAGCTGCCTTTATCTGGGGTATTGCCTTTGTGGCGCAAAAGGGCAACACGGTGGGGACGTTGACTTTTAGCGCATCACGCGCAGTTGTCGCTTTTCTTTTTCTGTGCGTGGTGATTTTGGTGATGAGCAAGGGCGATGTGAAGCATCTGCTGGCGGGCAAGACCTCCGACGAGACGCGGGTTCTTTGGCGGGGAGGTCTATGCTGCGGCGCTTCGCTTGCTTGCGCCAGCTTTTTGCAGCAAATGGGCTTGGACGCCGACACTGAAGCCGGTAAGGCAGGGTTTCTGACAGCCCTCTATATCGTGCTGGTTCCTCTCTTAGGTCTGATTCTGAAAAAAAGAGCGCCCGGTAACGTATGGGGAGCTGTGGCGATAGCCGTTGGGGGCTTGTATCTGCTGTGCGTGAAAGAGGGGTTCGTTGTTCGCCCCAGCGATATGGTGGTGCTGGCAGGTTCGCTGATGTTTGCTCTCCAGATTCTGTTTGTTGACCACTTTTCACCTCAATGCGACGGCGTAAAGCTTTCCTGCGTGCAGTTTTTGGTGTGCTCTGTCGTTTCCGCAGTTCCCGCTCTCATATTTGAGGAAGTATCGATAGCTGCTTTCAGTGAAAGCGTACTGCCCATTCTGTATTTAGGGGTATTTTCCTCAGGTGTAGCTTTTACGCTACAGATCGTTGCCCAGAAAAATTCCAACCCTACGGTGGTCTCGTTGCTGCTTTCTATGGAGTCGGTATTTAGCGTGCTCGCTGGTGCCCTCATCTTGGGTGAAGTGCTCAACGAGCGCGAGTATTTGGGCTGTGCGTTGATGGCCGCTGCTGTCATCTTGGCACAGCTTCCCGAACGCAAAAGAGTGCAGGAGGGGAGCGGCGAGAGCCCTGAGTCGCCACAAAAAAACAAGCAGAGTGGGGCCGCATAGCAAGGTGAGCGCTGTGCCTAGAGAGTTTGGTGTGGTCTGAGGCCCTTTTCTACCGAGTAAACCCAAAACGGTCGCAAAAAGTCGAGTTTTGGGTAAATTGGGGGGTGCGGACAAATAGTTGGACACCAATGTGTCCGGTTAGGGGTTCGCATGTA
>CAYFWL010000060.1:0-629 GCA_964346845.1 uncultured Eggerthellaceae bacterium
GTCTGATGGGTCTTCTGGGCGACGACTGGACCTATCAAGCGCGCCAGCCCGACTCATGGGAAGGCTGGTACTGGGGTGCCAAGCATATGTGGGGTCAGGACCCTCTGGGCCAGTTCGACATGGGCAATCTGCTTCTGGATATCGCGGAGAACTCGAGCCAGCTGCTGTTCATGGGCTGCGATATGGAAACCACGACGTGGGGTTGGCAGGGACAGATTCCCTCTCAGTACTGCTTCTGGTTGACCGAGATTGGCGTGAAGCAGGTCTATATCTGCCCCGACGTCAACTATGGCTCCGCTGTTCATGCGGACAAGTGGTTTCCCACCTACCCCAACACCGATGCCGCTCTGCTCGCAGCAATCGCCTATGTGTGGTTCACCGAAGGCACCTATGATAAGGAATATGTCGCAAGCCATTCAGTAGGTATCGAGTGGTTCGAGTACTACATCAGCGGCAAGGAAGACGGTCAGCCCAAGACTCCTGAGTGGGCAGCTCCCATCTGCGGCATTCCTTCCCGTCAGATCAAGGCGCTTGCACGCGAATGGGCCAAGAACCCCACGTCCATCGCTCACGGCAAAGGTGGCTCCTTCATGCGTTTCACATATGCGCACGAACGGGACCGCTTTGAG
>CAYFWL010000060.1:639-11863 GCA_964346845.1 uncultured Eggerthellaceae bacterium
CTGGGCAAACCGGGTCGCAACGTGGTTAAGTTCATCGAATGGTACATGTATGGTCTGCCTTCTCAGCAGCCTGCGCCGTGCTATTCCTCCAACATGACGGTTGGTGCCGCGTATCACGGCTGGGACTTCGTTCAGACGAAATCTTCCATCACCAAGACCCTTGTTCCCGAAGCGATTCTGGGCGATTACACCGACGAGAACCCACTGACCTGGAAGGGCTACACGGTTGCCGGCTGGCCGCGCGAAGACCAGTTCAACACCTACCAGTATCCTATCCCGGGCGCTCAGGGCATCCACATGATCTGGACCGACACCCCCTGTTGGACCACCTGCTGGAACGGTGGCAACTCTATGATCAAGGCGCTGCGCAGCCCCAAGATCGAGTTCGTCTTGGCACAGCACCCCTGGATGGAAAATGACTGTCTGTACGCCGACATGCTGCTTCCCATCAACACCAAGTACGAGGAGTACGATATCGGTCAGGATAACGGTGCTGCTCCGTTTGGTCTGATTTACCTGGAAAGGCCGGCTATCGAGCCTCTGGGCGAGTCTAAGACCGACTGGGAAGCTGTTTGCGAGGTTGCCAAGAAGCTGGGCAAATACGAAGAGATCACCCAGGGCTTGAGCGATGAAGAGTGGATCAAGGTGGGCTTTGATGGCGCCGAGATGCCTCCGTGCGGCGGCGTTTCCTTCGAGGAGTTTATGGAGAAGGAATACTTCATTGCTCCTACGCGTGACGACTGGGAGAGCCTGCCCTGCGGCTTCCAGCTCTTTGCTGAAGACCCCGAGGGCCATCCGCTATCCACGCCTACCGGCAAGGTCGAGTTCTACTCCACCGGCCTGGCGCAGCACTTCCCGGATGACAAAGAGCGCCCCATCGTTCCTCACTTCATTCCCTATGGTGAGCGTCACCAGGAATCCTTCCTGCATCCCCGCTCTGAGGAATATCCGTTCCTGATTGTTTCTAACCATCCCCGCTGGCGTATTCACGCCAATCTTGACGACATTGCCTGGATGCGCGAGATTGAGACCTGCAAGGTCAAGGGCCCCGATGGCTACATGTACGAGCCGCTGTGGATTAATCCCGTTGACGCAGCTGAGTACGGCATCGAGACGGGCGATGTGGTGAAAATCTACAACGATCGTGGCTGGACCTTGGGTGGTGCGTACGTCACCGAGCGCATCCGCCCGCGCGCGGTGTACCAGGACCATGGTGCCCGTTGCGATCCTATCGATGGCGGCATCTCTGACCGTGGCGGTGCAAACAATCTGATTGCTCCCACCAAGACCACTTCCCAGAACGCTCCGGGCGAAGTCACTTCGGGCTTTTTGGTAGGCATTGAGAAGGTTGATCCCTTCGCCTTGGCTGCTGAGTACCCTGCAGCCTTCGCACGTACCTATGACTGGTCCGAGGGCGTTGATATCACCAACTGGATTCAGGAGGCATAAACAATGGCAAAAGTATTTGTTGTTGATCTTGAAAAGTGCAACGGCTGCTACTGCTGCCAGGTTGCTTGCAAGGACGAAACGGTCGATAACGACTGGATGCCCTATTCCAAGCCGCAACCCAATGTGGGGCAGTTCTGGTGCAAGGTTATCTGGTGGTGGCTAAGAGTATCAGCATTCCCATGATCTGCGCAGGCATGATGATTGCTGGCGCTGGTGTGGGTATGGCATGGTCGGCCTACAGCTTGAAGGTGACCGAGCTCTGCGGCGTTGTCTCTCAGGCTACGGCCGTTGCCGTTCTCGGTTCTGTCCAGGGATTTGGTAATTTCTTCCAGCCCGTTGTGGGCGCATGGTGCGTTGCTTTGCTGGGCATTGGCTTTGGCTACGACTTGATTGTTGTCTCGGAAGTTGTGCTCATTGCTTTGGCAGTTGTCACCTTTGTTTTCACTCTTTTCTCCAAGAGCAAGGGTATTGTGCGGCCCGCCAAATAGGCGCTGGGAAGATGGCTGAATGATGCTGGTCTGTATCGGCGGTTCGAGTGTGTTTCAAGCTGTTGTTTGAGATGCTCTTCCGTTTCGTTTTGTAAGCAATATGCCTACTATTTTGTCTTAGAGCAGGAGAGTAGGGTAAAATAGGTGTGTTAGAGTTTTAAGTGAAAAGGAGTTTACGATGGCTGAAGAAAAAGAAGAGAAAGTAACGATCGAAGAAGTAGAAGGTCACGACGCTGCATTCATGGGCGACGCTCCGGGCGCCAAGGTCCAGTCGTGTGTTCCTACGCTGAAAGTCGGCGCCGAGGAAAAGGTTAATACCGCTATCCCGCTGCCCCCTATGTAGGATTCTCGCTATTGAAACCAGAAAAAGAAGTCGTTTCGGCGGCTTCTTTTTCTGTATGCGGCCTTGGATGATCCGACGGGTTTTTATGTGCGCCTGCTTGAGCCTGAAAGCGGCGCTCTTGCGCAAAATCCCAAAACGGTCGCAAAAAGTCGAGTTTTGGGTAAATTGGTAGCAAAAAAGTAGCTATAAAACATCGAAATGGTCAGTATTTGCCGCTTATAGCCTGCAAAAAGAGGTGAAATCGCAGCTTGATTACCCAAAACTCGACTTTTTGCGACCAAAGTGGGGTTTTTTAAGAATCGAGCGCTTTTGAGGGTTCGTGATCTTGGGCTTTCAACGTATGCTGCACGATCCTCTCTGCTCAGAAGTTCAGGAATGCGGATTGAAAGGTAGATTATGGACGTAGAACGTTATCTTGAACGCATAGGCCTCACTCGGGCACCCGCACTGACGCGAGAAGGTCTAAATCAGCTCATCAGCGCCCACCAACAGCACATTCCTTTCGAGAACCTGAACATATGCGATCTTCATAGTGGGGTCTCCCTTGATGAAGAACATCTCTTCCAAAAGGTGATTGTGGATAAGCGCGGCGGCTACTGCTTTGAGCTCAACGGCCTGTTCTGCGCGTTTTTGCAGGAGCTTGGCTTTGACGCCTCTACAGTGTTTGTGCGTCTTCGCGACGGAGGGATCCATGAGAACATCTCGCATCGTGGGATCTTGGTGCGCATCGATGGCCTGCTTCACTATGCGGATGTGGGCAAAGGGGATTTGGAGCCAGCGGCAGCGATACCGCTCGATCAGAAGAAATGGGCGATTTCCGACTTCATGTACTGGATGGAACCTGATGAGAAAGATTCTGAGTGGGCATGGCTTATGAGACAGGGCAATGACGGCGAAGGTGCAAAGCCCTATCTGCGTTTTAGCTGGGTGCCTCGTGACCGTGACGAATTCGATCCGTACAACAAGGAGATGAGTGAAAGCCCGCATTCTCCTTTCTTGAAAAAGCGCATGATGACGCTTCGTACCGAAAGGGGATTTCGTACTTTGCGTGGGGATGTTTACGCTGAAGAAGAGGGCGGCGAGGTAAAAGTGGAGAAACGTCTGACATGCGAGGAAGCTCCCGCGATACTTAAGGACAAGTTTGGCATCGTTTTGGATGCGTAACGAGCGGAGGAGGCTTGGGGTTGCTCGGCTCATCTGCAAGGCGTTGCGATGAGATGACGGGAGTCTCTAAGAAAGCGTTCTGAACTCTGATTTCTCCCATTGGCTGTACCTAGTTGCCGATAATTTGCGGGTTTGCAGGTTTGCAGGTTTGCGGGTTTGCAGGTTTACACGGCGCCTCTGCAAGTACATAGAAGAAGACCTCGACGTTTCGTCGAGGTCTTCTTCATAGGAGGGAAAAACAGCAACAAAAAGAGGCGCTTAGGCAAAATCCTTCTTGGAACGCTCGTCGATAGCCCTTGTGACGGCCTCATACACGCCAGGGTAGCCCGACTCAGCATCGCCTGCGGTCATGCCGGGAATGTAGTAATGCTTGCTACCAACGAAATCCAGGGCACGGTTGACCTCAGCGACAACCTCCTCTTCGGTCCATTCGGGCTTGTCGATGCGGGCGTTTTCGATGGACCCCATAAAGGTGATTTGTCCGCCGTAGGTTTCAATCAGCTTGGGAATGTCATTGGAAGCAGAGAGAACACCCTGCCAAATGTCGATGCCCATCTCAATCATGTAGGGGACCAAAGTCTCACCGAAGCTGTCAGTGTGGTGGATGATCAGCTGCACGCCGTGATCCTTATAGTAGCCATAAATCTTCTTGTAGGGTTCCAGCAGGAACTCTTCGAACATATCAGGGGACAGGAAGGTGGAAATCTGAGTACCCCAGTCGTCATGATGGAACAGCGCATCGGGTTTGATGAACTCGCATACGGCCTTGGCAGTTTGTAGCTCGTATTCCACGATACAATCGATGAGTTCTTTCATCATTTCAGGCTCATCATACAGGTCAACCATGGTGTCCTCAACATCGTGCAGAAAATGCAGGCGCTCGAAAACACCGGGGCGAACAGAGGCGGTCAGAAACTTCTCGTTGCGGTCAACGGTGGCAGCCATGGCGATAGCGGCACTCCAGGCCTCTCGATCCTCGCTGATGTCACGCGGGGGTTTGACCTGGCTTTTCCATTCGCAGATATCGTCGCACACGGTGTGTTTCGCGTCGTGCACAGGGAAGTAGCCCGGCTGGTTGTCCATGGGCTTGAAGTACACGTTCCATTCGTCATGAAGCATGCCGTCTTCGTCCAGCTTGAATCCCAGGAATTCACCGTTCTCGCCAAAGTTCAGGCAAGCCTCAGCGTACAGCGGATTGCAGGGGATCATGGGGGTGAATGCCTCAAACATGTTGACGTAGCGGTCGGGTTTGCCGCCGGTCATAACTTCGATGAGGTTCTGGCGAGGTGTAAGCATTTTTCCTCCTAGAAAATATAGAAAATACTGCCCTTTCGGTGACTTCATAATACGGGGGCATCCATAAGGCGTATATGTTAGATATAATCAAAATTGATTAAAAATTAATCAAATATACGAAACTGGTCAGAGACGAGCATGAGCGTATGGTAACGATTTCCCTTATGGCGGAATATGCCAGCGACAGCATTTTCGTGTTTACTCCCGTTTTTCGCGGACGGCGCTTCACGTCGCTTTTTCTCATCGAAGATTCGGCAGAGGATATCCGCCGAAAGGGGGTAGCGAGCTTCGATGAATACGAGGACGTTCTGTATCTTTGCAGCTACGAGGCATCCCTTGAGCTAGCGGCTGCCAATCCGAAGCTGTGGGTGCTGGGCGTGGCAGGTCGGGATGTTTTTGAACCCGAGCGCTCTTCGTCCGCGTCTCGTCTGGCATGTGTGCGAACGAAGGAGAGTGCCGCAGCGTTCTACGTGCGCCTGCAGCGTCTGTTCTTGCGAATGGAGCGTTGGGAAACGCAAACCCGAAACATCATTCTGGCGGGCGGTGGCGTTCAGGAGATTCTCGATGAGGCAGAGACCCTCTTCAAGAATTATATTTCCCTGTCAAACGCCAATTTCGAACTTGTTGCCCGAACGAAGAATATTGAAATCGATGATCCGCGTGCTCGCGAGCTCATCGAAAAAGGGAGGCACTCCGAAGCGACCATCGCCTTGTTTCGTGCATCGGGCATCATGAACGAATGGGAGAAACGTTCCCGCATTGCCGAAACAGCTCCTCTGATAAGCAGCTACCATACCCTCGACTACGTGTATCGGCGGCGCGGGCGCTATTATATGCACCTCATCATGCACTGTAATAATGAGCCGGTAAGCATGGGGTTGGCAGATATGTTCCAGATGCTCGTTGATTTGGTGGAGATGCGTGTGCGCCAAAGCATGGAAAGCGATGCATTTGCGGGAAATGACCTCTCCCGCTTGATGGACGACGTTATGCTCCATCGGGCTGTGCCGCTTCGTACCCTAGAGCGTCGTGCGCGTGCTGCGGGTATTTCCCTCGAAGACAATAAACGCCTGGTGGTTATGGGTTTTTCTGATCCTTTGCGCAGCCGTTCCTACCTGCCCTATTTTGCGCGGAGCGCATCGGAAGCCCTTTCTTGGTGCAAGGTGGGTATCTACGGCAATTATGTCGTTGCCCTTATGACCTGTCAGGCCGATTGGAACGCGCGCACCGATGCGCTCGAGGCGTTTGCCAATGAAAATCCCTGCCTTATCGGTGTCTCAAATTCGTTTACCCATATCAATGATCTTTCTCTTGCCTTTCAGCAAGCGAAGGCGGCGCTGGAGCTTATGATGAACGACCAGCCATCGTACGGCAGCCTTTTTATATCGCATCGCCATCACGCGCTTTTTTTCTTCGAGGATTATTTTTCCCTGTGCGCCCTGGACGCGATACGCGAAAACGAGCTGCTTCGGTTAAGCGCACAGCGGGGGACTGTTGTGCGCATCGCTCGCTTTGACGAGCAGCACGGCACCGATGATTTACGTATTTTGTTCGTTTACTTGAAAAACGAGCGCGACGCACGCAAGACCAGCGAAGAGTTGTATATCCATCGGAGCACGTTGCTCTATCGCATTAAGCGCATGCAGGACCGTTTTGCTTTGGATTTAGATGATTACCAGGTGCGTCAGCGTTTGATGCTTGAGTTTTTCCTGTGCAAAAAGGCTGAATAGAAAAAGGAGATCACGTACGGTGAAAAACCTGAAGCTGATTGTTTTAGTGAGCGCTCTGACGGCTTTCGTTCCTCTTTCAAACGACCTCTATTTGCCAGCGTTGCCGCAGATGATGGCCTATTTTTCCACGACCGAGCTGGTTTTGAACACCACGCTTTCCATCTTCTATCTCTTCATGGCGCTCGGTATGATTCTCGTGGGACCCTTAAGTGACAAAATGGGCAGGCGCGCCCTGCTTCTCCCCAGCATCGTCATCTACACCTTTTCTAGCTTTTTAAGTGCGCTGAGCCCTCATGTCGGAGTGCTTATTGCGCTTCGTGCGGTTCAGGCGACGGCGGTTGGCTGCATTATTGCGGTCTCGATAGCTATGGTGAGTGACGGTTTCGAAGGCTCGCTGCGTGAGCGAGTTTTGGGTATTACGGGTGCCATGTCGCTTATTTCACCCATGATTGCCCCGGTGCTCGGCGCGGTGCTGCTCTCGTTTTTCGATTGGCAGGCCGAATTCGTCGCCCTAGGCGTGTTCGGCGTTGTGTCATTTCTTTTGGCTGTGGTCCAAGAGGAAACTTTGCCTCGGGACAAACGCATTACCGGTTCGCCTCTGGCGGCGCTTGGTAATGTGGGAAGCCTCGTGAAAGATAGAAATTTCTGTGCCCTGATGATCATCACCGGTCTGACTCCTGTGGGTTACATGGCGTTCATCTCAAGCAGCTCATACTTGTATCAGTTCTATTTCGGTTTTTCCGAGATGATGTACGGTATCATCTATGGTCTGAACGCTATTGCCGCCATCCTGGCGACACTGTTTTCGTACCGCATCCGCGCTGCCTTGGGCGGCAGGCATATGATGTGGCTCTTTCTGCTTGTCATGGCGTGTTCCGGTGTTGCAATCATGGTGTTCGGCCGCTTGAGCGCCCTCGTATTCTTTGTGCTGTTCTTACCCTTCGCTTTTTGCTGCACGGGGTCAAAGCCCGTTGCTTTTTCGATGCTTTTGCGCCAAAAGGAAGGGGAAGCTGGCGCTGCATCGTCGCTGGTCAATTTCGTGCATACCCTGACCAGCTGCGTCGGCTTGGTGCTGGGTTCTATCATGTGGGGCGATATCGTCATAGGCCTCGGCGCCGTTGTGACTCTTTTTGGCACAGCAGCTGTGGTGGGGTGGTGGGTTATCATGCGCTCACCCAAGACGCACATTCTTTCGTTTGAGGATGAAGAGAGGGCGCTGCGATAGGCTCTTTGGCGTTTGCGCGTTCCCTTGCGCGTGATGCGGCTGGCGACGGGGGAGACGTCCGCCGCCGCATTGACCTCCTTGCACCCTCGTCGGGCGGTATCCGAGTGGCCGGCATGCATCGTTGCTGGGCTGTCGCGTCGCGCCCTGGCACTGCGCCCCCTCATCGGGTGTCCTACGACACGCTTGGCAGCACCGCGCAGCCCTTGCGTGCCTCTCGACCTCCCTGCATCTTCGTCGGGCGCCCTACGATGCGTCCTTCTTGCTTTCGGCGTGGAGGTTGTCGGCATGGAGATTGACCCATTGCAGGAAGGTGTTGACCAGGGGATTATTCGTGGTTGCCTTATGCAGGAAATACAAGGGCAACACTAAGGGGTCGGCGGGGTCAACCAGGGTGACATTGCGGAAGGTCGAAAAAATGCCGGTCATGAATTCGGGGATGGCGAAGTAGCCATCGCGGGCCATGATCTCAGTGGAAACAACCTCAATTTCCTCCACCGGAACAATATGAGACGACACGTACCCCGCTTTTTCCAGCATGAGGTTGAACGCATCGGTGGTAGTGTGCTCTCCGAGGCAAATCAGCGGATGTCCCTCCAGGTCAGCGGGCGAAAGCTTCTTTTTACCGGCCAGCGTCCCTGTTTTCGACACCACGAAATGAACTTTGTCGTCGCTCAGATGGTGAAAGGAAATCAGGTCCTTGTTTTTCGGCGCGACGTCACCCAGAAAACCGATATCGAGCGTTCCGCCCAGAACGCCTTCGATAATCGCCTGCGGCTGGCGCGTGGCGTAGGTAAAAGACACATTGGGGTGCACCTGGTGAAAGCCGTGTACGATGGGGGCTATGTGGCTATCGAAGCCCATGGTCAGAATGCCCATGCGAATTTGTCCGCAGAGCTCGGATTCGTCGGCGGCCATAGTGCTGCTCAGCAGGTCATATTCGGCTATGATTTTCACAAAGGAGTCATAGGCGACACGACCTTGAGGTGTCGGCGTGATGCCTTTTGTCGATCGGAAGAAAAATTGATTATGCAGGGTGTCTTCGATGGCGCGAATGTGCTTGCTGAGCACGGGCTGCGTAAGGTGAAGGCGCTGAGCCGCAACGGAAATGCTCTGCTCGTTGGCGACTGCGATGAATTCCCTCATATACTCAATTTGCATAACAACTTCCTTTAGTCGCATGCGCCGACAAATGAGGCGGTAATAGAAACGTTCGGGGGTCTTCGCTACCATCTGCCCAACGTGATTAGTTTATTATCGTCAAAAGTGCCTAGAAGCCCGCTGTGGGTCATTATATCATGGGTACTCAGCGAGAAACGATAGCCTGCGTAAGGAGGATATATGCTCAGCGAAAACGCCCAGAGCAAGATTAAATGGTTTGAAGAGATCAAGATGAAGGCGAGCTTCGAAGATTCGGAGGCCTATGAGCAGCTCGTTGCCACGGCGCGTGCGCAGCAGGAAAGCGATGAACCCTTCACCCTGCCTCAGGGTTTGCCCGAGGATGTTGATTACGAGCGTTTGTGGACGCCTTCCGGCGTTTCGTGCATTGGTGTGACCCCACGTGAAGTGAGCTCTGATATCGTGGTCGTCTACTACCATGGCGGCGGGTTCATCATGGAGCTCGATTTCGTGCACCTGTGTCTGTGCGCGCTGCTTGCCCGCCGGTTGAAGTGTCGCGTGATTGCCCCCATCTATCCCTGTATGCCTACTGCTACCTGCGATGATACCTATGCAGCGGCACTCGACGCCTACCGCTTCGTGCTGCAGAGCAACCCCGATTCTCGGGTGGTTCTCATGGGTGACTCCGCCGGTGGACATCTCTGTCTTGCTGTGGCCGTGCTGGCTCAAGAGCAGATGCTCCCTCAGCCCGCCCTGCTGGTTCCCTACTCGCCCTTCATCGATCTTGTGGGTACCACGGAAGAGCGTGTTGGTCATGTGGAAAACGATGTGCTCATCGACTGGTATGGTAGCCGCAGGATTGCCCAGCAGTGGGGTGCACCCTATGAGCCTACTTCGTTCCCTCCTGACCCCTTCTATGCGCGCAAGAGCGGTCTTGCGCCAATGTTTATCCTGGTGGGAGAGTGTGAAGTGCTCAAAGCGGGTATTGTGGAGTATGCTTCCCAGGTTGAAGCTGCCGGTGGTCAGGTTCGCTTGGAGATAGGCGAAGGGCTCTGGCATGCCTTTCTGCTCAATGCAGGTTGCGACATTCCCGAGGTCGATTATTACTTGGACGAAGTGGTTGACGCTATCAGGAACTGCTAAGAGGGCTCTTTTTTGCGCGTGGGTTTTCCCTGCCCCTCGGCCGAAGCGCTTCCTCTCTTTTTTTGAATTTTTTGCGTGAAGGGTGGTTATTCCGAATGCCGCCTTTCACGCTTTTCTATCGCACGCGGGGTGGTAAAAATTTTCCCACGAGGCAAAGCCTGTGATAAAATACCTGTTCGGACTCTCATCTATTGGAAAGGTTTTATATATGTCTGGACATTCTAAATGGGCTACGACGAAGCATCGCAAGTTTGCTCAGGACGCAAAGCGCTCCGCTCTTTTTTCCAAACTTTCTCGCAACATTACCGTTGCTGCGCGTGAAGGCAATGACCCCAGTCCCGAAAACAACGCCTCTCTGGCCGCTGCGGTTGAAAAGGCAAAAGCAAACTCTCTTCCTAAAGACAAGATCAAGGCAGCTATTGATAAGGCCTTTGGTGCCGGCAAAGATGCCGCGAGCTACGAGACCGTTACCTATGAGGGCTATGGTCCCGCTGGTGTCGCCTTCTTGTGTGAAGCTTTGACTGACAATCGCAATCGCACTGCCGCCGATGTGCGCTCCGCGTTCTCTCATGCGGGTGGTTCTTTGGGTACTTCTGGCTCTGTTTCTTACATGTTTGAGCGCAAAGGCCAGATCATGGTGGAAAAAGTCATCGAAGGCGACGGCAAGAAGGTCGCCGACCGTCCCAACGCTGTTGACGAGGATGAGTTCATGATGGCCGTTATGGAAGCTGGCGGTGAAGAGTATGCAGACGACGACGATCAATGGATTGTGACCACCGCTCCCGGTGATTTGATGGCTGTTAAGAAGGGCCTGGAGGATCAGGGTATTGAGACCAAGGGTGCTGAGTTGATTATGGTTGCGCAGACTTTGACTTCCGTTTCCGTGGTTGATGCCAAGAAAGTCATTCGCCTCTTTGACAAGCTGGAGGAGCTGGAGGATTTGCAGAGTGTGTACCACACTATGGAAATGACCGATGAGATTGAAGCGGCCCTGGACGAAGAAGATTAGGGGAATCAAGGGTTTGAGCCATCTCCGCATAATTTGTTTCCAAGGGCGCGCCTTCGGGCGCGCCCCCTGTTTTTTTAGGGCTCGTTTTTGTCTTTGCCCGCATTCTGTATGAGAATTGTTTCAAAATCGTGCATCTTGTGGACAAAAAAGCCGTTTATGTGTCGTTTTTTCCGGAAGCTCGTCTTATTAGCAGGTTCTACCTACTCCCGACCTGGGGAAAGCGGGTTCACCAGAATCTCCGAAAACACTTTCAGCCCGAAA
>CAYFWL010000061.1:0-11767 GCA_964346845.1 uncultured Eggerthellaceae bacterium
GTAACTTCGCCCGTAAGCACTTTCAGCAAAGTTGATTTACCATCGCCGTTTCGGCCCACGATGCCAATGCGCGCTCCCTCTTCTACGCCCAGGGACACGTTGCCAAACACCTGCTTGGTAGGATAGTCAACGCGTATCGTTTCGCAACCCAGCAAAAATGCCATGGCTTCCTTCCAGTCTGCTGCGACCAAGACAAGGGGACAGGTTTGTGACAGGGGGACAGGTCATTTGTCATAATGCGGCGCATTATGACAAATGACCTGTCCCCCTGTCACAAACAAACGCTCATAGCAGCAATGTTAATAGCGACGATTTATCTCGTCTTCGGTCAGTGGATCATCCACGTTGTTCTGCGTGACCCCATCATCAATGGTAAGCATCGACTCTTTCAAGTCGCCCGCATCAAAGTGATAATCCTTCCCCGGCAGAAAAGCGTTCATCAAAATCCCTACCAGAGAACCAATCGCCAAACCCGACAACCCGATAGTCACCCCACCAACAACGATGTTGATAGCACCTGCGGCGCTATAGGCGATACCCAAGCTCAAAACAAGGATAAGGGCGGCAATCAAAACGTTGCGGCTCTTGGAGAAATCCACGTCGTTCTCTATGAGATTGCGCACACCAACAGCAGAAATCATACCGTAGAGCACCAGAGAAACGCCGCCGACAACACAGCTGGGCATAGCGCCGATTACCGCGGCAAACTTCGGGCAAAAACTAAACAGAATGGCAAACCCCGCAGCCAAGCGCACAACACGCGGATCATACACGCGCGTCAGCGCCAAAACACCGGTATTTTCCCCATAGGTGGTGTTAGCAGGGGCACCAAACAAAGACGCCACGATGGTAGCCAGACCATCACCCAACAAGGTGCGGTGCAAGCCCGGATCGGCGATGAAATTGCGCTCACAGGTGGAGCTAATGGCGGAAATGTCGCCGATGTGCTCAATCATCGTAGCCAAAGCGATAGGCATGATAGTGATGATAGCGGTCAGGGCAAGACCCGAGTTGAAGTTGTCTCCGAACAGGGAAAATACCGTATTCTCCCAAAGGACAGGCAGACCAATCCACGCAGCGCTCTCAACGCCCGAGAAGTCAACGGCACCCAAAAAGCCCGCAGCAACATAGGCAATCACAACACCCATGAGAATAGGGACGATCTTAAGCATCCCTCTGCCAAAAATGCTGCAAGCAACAATAACCACGATGGCCAGAATAGCAACAGGCCAGTTGGTCTCGCAGCTCGAGATAGCGGTGCTGGCCAGAGAAAGGCCGATGCAGATAACAATGGGTCCCGTAACAACGGGCGGGAAGTAGCGCATCACGCGTACTGCACCAAAGGCGCGAAACAGGGCAGAGAGCACCAAATACAGACAACCCGCGCACGCAACACCGAGGCAAGCATAGGGTAAAAGATCACTACCGCCTGCAGCAATAGCAAAATAGCCGGGCAAAAAAGCGAAGGAAGAGCCTAAAAATGCAGGGACTTTGCGTTTCGAGAGAAGGTGGAACAACAAGGTGCCTAAACCGGCGAACAAAAGCGTCGCCGAAACGGAAAGACCCGTCAGAACGGGGACTAAAATGGTGGAGCCGAACATAGCGAACATGTGCTGTAACCCGAGAATCCCCATCTTGGGCGCACCTAGTGTACGCGCATCATAAACCGCAGAAAACCCTTCTTCCTCTTTCTTCTGCCCTGACATGCAAAACTCCCTTCCTTTCAAAAAGCCTTAAGGACTGATTATGAACTTTTTAGTGCCCAAAGGGAACGGCAACAAACCAAAAATAGTAACCTTATTAACGAGATTGAAACGACCTGCTGAAACACGTCGAGAACGCAATCCCATCAACGTACCTTCCACAACGCAAGTCCAAGGGTGAAGGCTGCGACCACCACCGAGAAGAAAAAGGCCGCTTGGTAAGCAAGGGCCACCGGCCCCGTCGGCGAGAGCGCCACGATAATCAGCACCATAATCGAGGTGCTGAGCGAAGCAGACGCCTGACGACCCACCGTCAGAAAAGAGCTGCCGTCAGACATAATGCGCCCTGGCAACTGAGCTAACGCCCAGCCGATGAAGGGACCAATGCTGCCCGAGATGCCCAAAGCCCGCACCGCCTGGGAAAGGGAGAGGTACCACAAGGGCGTATCTTCACCACAGGGAAGCGCCATGATTGACCCCACGAGCAGAACCGTCGTAGTCGTGATGAGCACCTTACGGGGACCCACCCGGTCTACCATAACACCTGCACCGAGGTTTCCCGCAAGGGCGACAAGGGAGGCCGGTAGCAGCACAAGACCCGCATCGAGCGCCGTACCTCCCTGTAAATCTTCCACATACAGAGGAATGACCAACATGATGCCCACAAAAGACGCATTCAGAAGACAGCTGCCAGCAAATCCCCAGCAATACTGCTTGTTGGCAAAAATATCCATGCTGATCATGGGGTTCTCCATACCCTTTTCATGACGCACGAAAAGGGCCAGCAGAAGGGAGCCGAGCACCAAAGGCACCCACACCATTGCGTGGGCGATTCCCAACGTGCTGGCATTGCTGAAACCCAGAAGCAGACCCACAAAGCCAAAGCCGCAAATAAGGAAAGAAGGCAGGTCGAAATGCTCGTCGCGGTTGCCGCCCAAAGTACGCGCACATTTCAGCGTGGGGAAAATGAGCAGCACCATCATGCCGAAGATGAACCAGAAAAAACTACGCCAGCCGAAAGCTTCGGCGAGAGCGCCACCGATGGAGGGCCCCACATTCACCATGAAACCCATAGCGATGCCATTGATGCCCATGAAAAGCCCCATGCGCTCACGCGGAAGGTCAACCATAACCATGGTCTGCATGACGGGCATCATAAAGCCAGCCCCTGCGGCCTGCAAGACGCGGGCAAAAAGCGCCACTCCAAAAACCGGTACCAAAACGATAAGCAATGAACCCACCGCAACGCTTATAAGCGAGCAGAGAATCATGAAGCGTTCCGAAAAGCGCTTGGTCAGAAACGGTGCCAGAGGAACGAACACGCCCAGAGCCAAAATGTAGCCTGTGGTAAGCCATTGACTCGTTGCAACCGAAATACCCATATCGGCAGATATGCCGTTGAGAAGAGCGTTGACCGCCGTCTGGGAACAGTTGCCCAAACCACCTGTAATGGAAAGCACGCCAAAGGTAACCAATAAGCTGGTAGCAATCTTAGTATGTTGTTTCGTCTGGGTCACGCAATCCCTTAATTGAACTTCTGCTGAGCTTTTTCCAAGCCGTTTTCTACCAGAAAGAGCACCGCTTCGCTCGCCTGCTGCGTCGCTTGCACAAAATCATCTTCCGCCTCTTTTTTAGGGCGCGAAAGAACCCAATCCACCACGGGCATCTTTCCCGGCGGACGGCCGATGCCGCATCGCACGCGAAACCAATCGCGGCTCCCCAGCTTGTCGCAGATAGAGCGCAAGCCATTGTGGCCCGCATGTCCACCGCCAAACTTCACCCGAATAGTGCCGGGGTCGATATCCAGCTCATCATGGATCACGATCAAATGGTCAAGGTCAACCTTATAGCTGTTGCACAGCGTCTTAACGGGACCGCCGCTCGTATTCATGAAGCCCTGCGGCTTGGCCAATATCAAATCATACCCGCGCCATGAAACCTTGCCCGTCAGCGCTCCGCCTTCGGTTTTCCAATAGCGAACACCCAGCTCTTGGCCTAAAAGATCCACGGTGTCAAACCCCGCGTTATGACGCGTATGGGCATAGTCATCACCAGGATTTCCCAAACCCACGATAAGAAACGTCTCCGCCATGGCAAAAAGCCCTTGTTCCTTTCCCGAAAAACCCACAAAAGCAGGCGCGCCCCAAAAGACGCGCCCCGTTCAAGCTCACCTTTCGACCACCCGCGCCACCCCACTGCACGAACGGCTACGCATGCTGTCGGTGCTGTGCGAACGACCGCCATCGGCTGCCGCTTTCCCGAACGGCTGCTCGTGCTGCCGACAGCATAACCAAAACCGGCGTCTTCTGAGCGCGCGCAATTACTATCGGCCGCCGTCAGCGCCTTTTTCCTCCTTGGCCTAGCCGAAGATGGAGGCGACAGAGCCGCAGTGATACACCTCGTTGATGGCCCGAGCAAGTACCGGCGCAACGGAAACCACCTTGATGCGCGCAGCTTCGACCTTTTCGAGATCAACGGGAATGGTATTGCACACGATGAGCTGCTCGATGCTTGATTCCTTGATTCTCTCGAAGGCAGGACCCGAAAGTACCGGGTGGGTGCTGGTCATAAACACCCGCTTGGCACCCTTATCCAGCAGAGTCGCAGCGGCGGCGCAGGCAGACCCTGCGGTATCCACCATATCGTCGTTCAAAATGCAAATCTTACCCGTAACATCGCCGATGAGAGCGGTGATTTCAGCCTTGTTATGACCCGGACGATCCTTGTGCATGATAGCAAGGTCGGCGTTCATCAAAGAAGACATCTTTTTGGCTTCCTTGGCACGACCCACATCGGGACTGACGATACACAGCTCCGAGGGATCAAAGCCCTTCTTTGTAATGGCCTCGATAAGCACGGGCATAGCGGTCATATTGTTTACCGGGATGTCGAAATAGCCTTCGATCTGGCTTGCATGCAAATCGAGGGTAATCACGCGATCGACACCGGCAACCTGCAGCAGGTCGGCCACCAGCTTTGCGGTGATGGGCTCGCGCGGCGCGGCCTTGCGATCTTGGCGCGCATAGCCGTAGTGAGCCAAGACAGCAGTAATGGTGCGTGCCGATGCGCGCTTGGCGGCATCTGCCATAATCAGCACTTCCATCAGGGCATCGTTAACATCCATGGTGATACCGACATTGGTGCCCGCAACAGACTGAATCAGAAAAACATCGGCGCCGCGAACGCTTTGTTCATAGCGTGCGTAGATTTCGCCGTTGGCAAACTTTTCCAGATTTACCTTACCCAGTTCAACACCCAACTCCTGAGCCATTTCCTCAGCCAAAGCCGGGTTGACCGAGCCAGAAAAAAGTGCCAAGCTCTTCTTCATATCTGTTTTCATGAACATGCTCCTCTTTTGTCACGCTTGCCCTTGGCGAGAAACCTCGCTCACACACCAAAATACATTGTACTCACCAGGCTGTTTCTTGGGGAAACAACTTGCGAAAAAGTGACTAATTATGCGGGAAGCGCCACGCCATCATCCAACTGAACGTCATGCACGTGGACATCGGGGCCCAAAACGCAATCCTGACCGATGACGCATGCGCCCGAAAGGGTTACATCGGGATAAATAATAGTGTCCATGCCAATGGACACATCAGGACCAATCCACACCTGATCAGGATCAATCAGGGTAACACCCGCCAGCATGTGCGCGGTATTGATGCGGTGCTGCATCTTTTTTGCTGCCTGGGCCAATTGCACGCGGGTGTTTACGCCCAAGCATTCAGACGCGTCCTCTACCACCTGGGCCACCACAGGATGATCTGCATTGCGCACAATCTCCAACACATCGGTCAGGTAGTACTCACCCTGGGAATTATTAGATTTCACCTGGTCGAGCGCCTCAAAAAGGGCTCGCGCGTCAAAGCAGTAGAAGCCCGAATTGCACTCGGTGATGGCTTGCTGTTCTAACGTAGCATCCTTTTGCTCCACAATCCGCTCCACGTTGCCGCAGGCATCGCGCACGATACGGCCATAGCCGAAGGGGTCATCCACAATC
Organism: uncultured Eggerthellaceae bacterium; assembly: GCA_964346845.1. Lineage (GTDB taxonomy): Bacteria > Actinomycetota > Coriobacteriia > Coriobacteriales > Eggerthellaceae > CAKUOV01. Next base: position 5,707 of record CAYFWL010000061.1, read on the forward strand.
ATGGTGAGCACCACAACCGCAGCCTGATGCTCTTCGCGCGTTTGCACCAAAGCCCGCAGCGTATCGGCCGTTACCAGGGGGCTATCACCGGTAAGCACCAAAAGCGATCCGTCGAAGCCCGCAAGGGCATCCTTGCATACTGCCACCGCGTTGGCGGTTCCCAGCTGCTGCTCCTGCACAACAGGGATAGTATCTGCCACCAAGGGCTCCACCTCAGTGCGCCCATGGCCCACTACGGTAATCACCTTTTCGACACCTGCCTGCTTTGCTGCGTCGATTACCCAGCGAACCAGAGGCTTCTCCAAAATGCAATGAGTCACCTTAGGATGCTTTGACTTCATGCGGGAACCCTCACCCGCAGCAAGAACGATGGCTGCAGTATTCATTGAACGGCCTTTCTTTCGATGCAAAGCGCAGGATGGCGCGGATTTTTCACTCACGGTGGATTTTCCAAATATAGCGTTTCCCCCTCATGCTCGCAATAAAACAGCCTCCCGCAGGGGTAAAACGTCCCCGTTCCGTCACTGCGGGACACCCCTTCTTTCATTGTTTTCGGTCAACCATCCCGCTTACATCATGACCCCGTGCTTTTTCGGGTATAATATGCCCGCAAACTCAACCGCTCTGGAAGGAGTGCTATGACTAAGCTTGATATTTTGAAATCCATTTTGGAAGAAAATCTGGACATCGACCCCGAAACAGTAAGCGCTGAATCCACGTTTGAGTCCTTGGACGTTGATTCTCTCGATCTGCTGGAAATCATCACTGAGCTTGAAGATCGTCTGGATATCGACTTTGGCGAGCCCGATGGCTTGGAAAATGTTGGCGACCTTGTTGCCTACCTGGAAACCCGGTAAGTCAGAGCGTCTTCGACCATTCGGCTGCGGCTTGGGCCGTGCTTTTTCCCACACGAAACCACACGTAACAAAGGAGTTATATGAGCAATTATGGCAAAAAGGTTGCCGTTCATTATCGCGGCACCCTTGATGATGGCACCGAATTCGATTCTTCCTACAGCCGCAATGAGCCTCTAAAGTTCACCTGCATGGCCGGTATGATGATTCCCGGCTTTGACAAGGCTGTTCAGGATATGGAAATCGGCGAGACCGTCACCATACGACTGGAGCCCGAAGAAGCATACGGCATGCCCGACCCCGAGAAGTTCATCAAATTCCCCTTGGGCCAGGCTCCCCATCCCGCGACGCTCAGCAAGGGCGCCACCGTGGTTCTCACCGACAGCGTTGGGCGCCCCGTTCCCGCTCATATCGCCGAGATCACAGAAGAGTCCGTGACCGTTGATCTGAACCACGAAATGGCTGGCAAGGTTCTGAACTTTGAGATCACGCTGCTGAGCTCTGAAGACGATTAACGAAAAGTATGACAAGGGGACAGGTCATTTGTCATAAAACCACCAAGGGCGGATACCAAAAAGGTAACCGCCCTTTCTCTTTGTTGCTCTGCCCTCCAAATAAAGGAATTTATGACAAATGACCTGTCCCCTTGTCACGATCCCCTTGTCAGGAACTCCGGGCGTAAACAGAAACGAGCATCCTGTTAAAACCCCGATACTCCAGGCTCACATGGTTGCCCTCGCTATCGTCGCCGTAAAACCAATCGTCCCTTCGGCTGTAATTGCTGCTGAAGCCCGCATCGAGGCAAGCGTTGGCATATGCAGCAAAGGTCTCGGGGTTCGTATCGGCCAGCTCAACGCGGAAGCTCTCGCCGCTATCGTAAGAGATTCGACCCATACGTGATTCCGGCACAGGAAGCGTTGCTCCAACACCGCTGGTAGGCCACACAATCATCTTAGCCACCAGGGGTTCTTCTACACGAATCTCCATAGTCGCCGGCTTATTGTGCTTCCAGTAGTACACAGTGACGCTGTAGCCATCCTTGTTGTACGCTTCGTAATTGCTGCCCTCAGCCTTGGCATCCACCACAAAGCCTTCCGCTTTAAGCCCTTCCACGTAGACCAGCCACTCATTTTCGGATGCACAGAGCACCTCGACCTCAAAAGACGAAGAGGAAGCGTCGACGATATATCCATTTTCCTGCTCAGGTTGTGGAATCATCTGGGCAAGCCCCGTCGTAGGCCATTCATAGGGACTGTTCAGACGCTCGCTTTGCGCCCTGTCCCACGCAGCTTCTTCGATAGCATTGGAACCTGCAGCAACCAGGAACAACAGCACGACCGCAATGACGATGCGCCGAGCCAGTGTGCCAGCACCCTTCGTAACTTTGCGCTTGCTCTCATGCGCCTGCCGCTGCAGCTCCATCTGCCCCAGACTTGCCTCTTTATGATCCCGCGCATTCAGGCGCGATGCGGTCACAGCATCTAAAGGCTCTCGATTATCGCAATAGGGACACACCAGCATCACGCAATCGGCGTCCATCACCATTGTGCCGCCGCACTCGCTGCACTCCATATGCTCATTGCTGTTGTTTCCCACCGTTTACTACTACTCCCCTACAAAGCTTCCCCTCGCTCCTTTTTATGACAAATGACCTGTCCCCTTGTCATAAAATGCGCCTTTTACAGCGTGGTCAGGTTGACTTCCTTCAGCTGGCGCAGGGTTATCTGGTTGGGAGCCCCCGTCATCAGGTCGGATGCGCTAGACGTCTTGGGGAAGGCGATGACGTCACGGATGGACTGCTTGCCTGCCAGCAACATGACCAGGCGATCCAAGCCAAGAGCGATACCACCATGGGGAGGAGTTCCCAGCTCCAAGGCGTGAATCAGATGCCCAAACTTGATCTCCAAATCTTCCTCGGAAACACCGCAGCGACGCAACACGCGCTTTTGCTCCTCGGCGTTGTGGATACGAATGGAACCGCCGCCCAACTCATAGCCGTCCATGACGATGTCGTAGCTATAAGAACCGCAGGCCAAAGGATCATTTTCAATCTTGTCCAGATCCTCTTCAAGCACGCGCGTGAAAGGATGGTGCTCGGCGGCATACTTCTTTTCGTCCTCGTCGTACTTGAACATGGGGAAGTTCACCACCCACAAAAGAGCATGGCCATCGCGCTCGATGCCCAGACGGTCGGCCATGGTCAGACGCAAGGCAGAAAGTACGGCGGCAACAACGGAAGGCTCCGCCGCAGCAAACAGCAATAAATCACCCGGCTGAGCATCGGTTGCTTCCTTGATTTGGGCAAACACCTCATCGCCCAGGAACTTGATGATGGGGCTCTTGCCCGCCATTTCGGTATCGGCATCGGTGAAGGCGATCCACGCCATACCCTTTGCACCATTATCGGCAGCAATGTCAGCCAGCTTCTCGATTTCTCCCCGGCTCCAGTTGCCCGCGCCCTTGCAGTTGATAGCCTTCACAATGCCACCTGCCTCAACAGCCTTGGCAAACACGCCGAAACCACACCCGCGTACGATGTCGGTCAGGTTGACCAACTCCATGCCAAAGCGAATGTCGGGGCGATCGCAGCCGTAGCGCTCCATGGCCTCAGACCACTGCAAGCGCGGTAGCGGAAACGGATGTTCAACACCTGCGGCAGCCAGCACTTCTTTCATAACGTCTTCCATCATGTCGATGACATCTTCACCTTCGACAAAAGACATCTCGATGTCTACCTGGGTAAACTCAGGCTGACGGTCGGCGCGCAAGTCTTCATCGCGAAAACAGCGGGCAATCTGATAATAGCGCTCGATGCCCGCAGCCATGAGCATCTGCTTGAACTGCTGGGGACTTTGAGGCAGTGCGTAAAACTTACCCGGATTGGGACGGCTGGGAACAATGTAGTCACGAGCGCCCTCAGGAGTGCTATTCGCCAAGATGGGGGTCTCCACCTCGATAAACTCACGCTCATTCAGCGCCTTGCGCATAGCCTGGGCAACCACATGGCGCAGCTTGATGTTGGCGTACATTTCGGGGCGACGTAAATCCATGTAGCGCCACTTCATACGGGTTTCTTCGGCAACAGCGATACCATCTTCAATCTCGAAAGGAGGCGTTGCCGACTTATTCAACATGACGATAGAGGAAGCGAGCACCTCGATTTCGCCGGTTGCCATATGAGGGTTCACCGCGTCTTCACCACGGGAGCGCACCTTGCCGGTAACCTTGAGAACGTCTTCGCGGCTCAGGTGCTCAGCAATAGCAAACTCCTCAGGCGTCACACAATCAGGGTCCACGATAACCTGAGTATAGCCATCGCGATCGCGCAGGTCGCAGAAGATGATGCCGCCATGGTCGCGATTGTGCCAAGCCCACCCGGTGAGCACGACCTCGCGGTCAATATCTTGTTTGCGCAGCTCACCGCAGGTGGCAGTATGCATGCAATACTCGTTTTTGAAATCGCTCATTCTTGCTCCTTTATATTCGAGGATGCCCCGAGGGCTCCTTGGTAGTCACCAAAAAACAGCCTTGCTATTCTACTCGCTTGTCCCAAGAGAAGCAGCCGCGTCTTCCAATTTGACCAGCTTTTCCTCATGGGTGGCCATGTTGCGCAACTTCACCTGGCCCAAAGCAAGCTCGTCAGGACCTAAAACAGCGATAGTTCTAGCATTCATCTTATCAGCCAGCTTGAACTGGCTCTTCAAGCTACGACCCTGGTGGTCCATCTCGGCAGTGATCGACGCATCCCTACAGTCCTGCATCAAGCGGAATGCCGCACTGCGCACGCTTTCGTCCACACAGGCAATAAAGAGATCGCAGCGAGCAGCCTTGGGAAATTCCCTGCCAGCAGCTTCCAGCGCCAGCACACAGCGCTCGTAGCCCAGCGCAAAACCCAAACCCGGAGTGGGTCGGCCCCCTACCTCTTCAGCCAGCTTGTCGTAGCGACCACCGCCGCCAATGGCGTTTTGAGAGCCCAGGCCATCGTCAACCTGCACCTCAAAGACCGTGCGCGTGTAATAGTCCAGTCCGCGTACCAGCTTAGCCTCTTCCACAAAGGCCACACCAGCGGCACTCAGGTATTCCTTCACGCGCTCGTAGTGAGCCTTGCAGTCGGGGCACAGATAATCGCTTATTCGGGGAGCCCCCTCCATTATCGTAGCGCACTGGCTGTTTTTGCAGTCGAAAGCCCGCAGGGGGTTAAGGTCTTTGCGGGTGTTGCAGGTTTCGCACAGCTCATCGGCATGCTCGTCCATATAGGCACGCACGGCCTCGCGATAAACGGGGCGGCATGTCTCGCAACCCATGGAGTTGATCAGCAGCACCATCTTTTCCGCAGGAATGCCCACCTTCTCATAAAAACGCATGAGCATGATAATGGCCTCGGCGTCGATAGTGGGCTCCTCGGCACCCAAACATTCAACGCCTATCTGATGGAACTGGCGCAGGCGACCTTTTTGAGGGCGCTCGGCGCGAAACATGGGGCCCGCGTACATGAGCTTTACGGGGGCAGCTCCCTGGGGAACCAAGTCATGCTGCACCACCGCGCGCACAACACCAGCGGTACCTTCAGGGCGAAGGGACAAGCGGCTCTTGCTCTTCAGCGTACCGCCTTCGAGCAGCTTCTTCAGATTTTCGCCAGAAAACGTAGCGAACATTTCCTTGGAAACAACATCGGTCGCCTCACCGATGCCGCGCACAAACAGCTCGGTCTGCTCGATGATGGGCACTTCGATAGGGAGATACCCATAAGCACCAAAAACCTCTTGAGCCGTACGCTGAAACTCAATCCAAAACAGCTCTTCATCAGGAAGTAGGTCTTTCGTACCTTCAGGGGCTTGAATAGCCATGACAACCTCTTTGCGATCAAATTCAGTAATTCGTAACTTGTCATTTTATCGCATTACAAAGAGTTTTGGAAAGGCACGATAAGATGAGAACCACCTCGGCCCCCAGACGCGGTGGAGAGAGGTGGAGAGAGGTGCACAAGGACCCCTTGTATTCGGAAATGTTAAAGCAAGAACTGCACTCCCCCTCAAGATGTCAAAAAAGTCACGCTTTGGGAAAAATTTGCTTGCTCTGGGCTCATTTTTTGGTGGATGAAAATCTGCGACCTGGGCAAACGCGGCTGCGAAGAGCTCCGAGAACAGCGAGCGGGGGTGCGGACGATTTCCTGGACATTCTCCCCTATGCAGCGTATCCCTGCAACT